>JBKJRO010000137.1:0-47317 GCA_046594555.1 Solirubrobacteraceae bacterium | reverse complement strand
CCGGATCCGACGTGACCTTGATCAGCTCGACCATCGCCGCCAACGGCGCCGGCCCCGGCGGGCCGGGCGGGACGGCATCGGGTGGCAAGGGCGGCGGCGTCGTGAGCACCGGGCAGGCCGGCGACGGCGCCCGCCGAGCCGCCGGGGCCGCCGGGGCCGCCGGCGCCACCGCCACCGTCGCCCGCGGGCGCAGCGCTTCCCACAGCCGCCCCGCCGACCGCGCCATTGCCCTTGCCCCCGCCGCCGCCGGCACCTGCGGCGTTGCCGGCCATGAGCGTGCGAGTGATGGACGGGGCCTGTGTGCTCTGCGCCTCCACGCCACCGCCGCTGCCGCCGGCGCCGCCGGGCCCGCCCAGGCCTGAACCGCCGGAACCACCTGAACCGAGCGACGATGTCGCCGCCGTGACCCCGCCGGCGCCGCCCTGTCCGAGGCCGCCCACGCCGCCCGCACCCGTCGTGTTCGCACGGATCGTGGACTGATCGATCGTCAGCACGCCGCTCGGATGATCGATCGCCCCGCCGCCACCACCGAGTCCACCCGCACCACCGTCGCCGACCCCACCGTCGCCGCCGTGCCCAGCAGCACCGCTCGCCGCGCCGCCCTGCCCTCCGCTGCCCGTTCCGCCGAGGCCGCCGGCGCCGCCGGCGTTGTTCTCGACGGTGACCCGCGTCAGCTTGAGCGCGATGCCGGCGCTGAAGATCGCACCGCCGGCGCCGCCGGCGCCGCCGTTGCCCCCGCTGCCGTTGCCCCCGCTGCCGCCGGCCGTGGCGCCGGCTCCGCCGGAGCCACCGGTTCCGTTGCCGCCGACGCCGCCGGCGCCCGCGGCGTTGCCCGAGATCGTGCTGTCCGTGACCGTCAGGTTGCCGAGGTTGCGGATCCCGCCGCCCGGCTCGCCCACGCCGCCGATCAACCCGCCGCCGAAGCCGCCGGGCAACCCGCCGCCGCCGTTCGGGCCGAAGCCGGAGCCGCCCGCTGCGCCGGCGGGCGCGCGCCCGCCGGTGAGCCTCACGCCCTGGACGACCAGCGTCCCGCCGGCCCGCACGTCGAGCACGCGATCCTTGCCGTCGGCGTCGATCGTGGTCATCGCGGCACCGCCGCCGGCGATCGTCAGCGAGCTCGTCACGTCGAGATCGCCGGTCAGGCCGGCGTCCTCGCCCACGCCGGCGATCGACAGCTTGAAGCTCCCGGACGCCAGCACGACGGTGTCGCCGCCCCCGCCCGCGACGCACTCGCCGGACCCGGCGAACGGGGCGGCGTCGGCATTCGCTGCGCTGATCGCCTCCCGGAGCGAGCAGTGCCCGTCGGCGGCCAAGGCGTCCGAGCCCGTGTCGACGTTGATCGTGGCGGCCCTCGCGGACGGCGATGCGAGCAACATGACCGCCGTCGCGGTTAGGAGGATCAACCTCACGTCACGACGCTACAGCCCACGGACACAGGGCGCAACGAGCGCGCGCCGCCGGGCGGTTGCGCCGCAGATCGCCGCCGGGGCCCGTCGAAGTACCCTTCGCGCCTCATGTTTCAGAAGATCCTGGTCGCCAATCGCGGCGAAATCGCCATCCGCGTCATCCGCGCCTGCAAGGAGCTCGGCATCCCGTCGGTCGCCGTGTACTCGGAGATCGATCGCGACGCCCTCCACGTCAAGGCCGCCGACGAGGCCTACCTCATCGGCCCCGGCCCCGCCGCCGAGAGCTACCTGAAGATCGAGAAGATCATCGAGGTGTGCCGCGAGTCCGGCGCCGACGCGGTCCACCCCGGGTACGGCTTCCTCGCCGAGAACGCCGCCTTCGCCCAGGCGCTCGAGGACGCCGGCATCACCTTCATCGGCCCGCCCGCCAGCGCGATCGACGCGATGGGCAGCAAGACGTCGGCCCGCGATCTGATGCAGACCGCCGGCGTGCCGATCGTGCCGGGCACGACCGAGACCGTGGACACGGTCGAGGAGGCGCACCGGATCGCCAAGGACGAGATCGGCTTCCCCGTCGCGGTCAAGGCCGCGGGCGGCGGCGGCGGCAAGGGCTTCCGCGTCGCGCTGACCGAGGAGTCGCTGCAGGACGCCTTCGAGGGCGCCTCGCGCGAGGGCGAGAAGTTCTTCAGCGACCCCCGGGTCTACCTCGAGCGCTACCTGCCCAACCCGCGGCACGTCGAGGTGCAGATCATCGCCGACCGCCACGGCAACGTGATCCACCTCGGCGAGCGCGACTGCTCGATCCAGCGCCGGCACCAGAAGCTCATCGAGGAGGCGCCGGCGCCGGTCGTCGACGACGCGATGCGCGAGCGGATCGGCGAGATCGCCATCAACGCCGCCCGGGCCGTGAACTACGTCGGCGCGGGAACGATCGAGGGCCTGTTCCAGGACGGCGAGTACTTCTTCCTGGAGATGAACACCCGCGTGCAGGTCGAGCACTGCGTGACCGAGATGGTCACCGGCATCGACATCGTCAAGGAGGGCATCCGCGCCGCCGCCGGCGAGCCGCTGTCGATCACCCAGGACCAGGTGCGCCTGACCGGTCACGCGATCGAGTGCCGCATCAACGCCGAGAACGCGGCCAAGAACTTCGCGCCGGCCCCGGGCCGCATCGGCGCCTACAAGGAGCCGAGCGGGCCGGGCGTGCGCGTGGACTCCGGCGTCGGCGAGGGCGGCGAGGTCTCCCCGATGTACGACCCGATGGTCGCCAAGCTCATCGTCTGGGACGTCGATCGCGAGCAGGCCACGCGCCGGATGCTGCGCGCCCTGGACGAGTACGAGATCGAGGGCCTGACGACCCTGATCCCGTTCCACCGTGCGATCATGCAGACCGAGCAGTGGGCCAATGCCGAGACCTGCAGGGACCTCGTCGAGGACCGCGACTGGCTGAAGGCGACGGCGACCGACGTGCCGCGCGTCGACGCGGACGGCGGGGAGACCGTCACCCAGGCCTACACGGTCGAGGTCTCGGGCAAGCGGTTCGACGTCAGCGTCATCGGCCCCGCGTTCGGCGCAGGCGCACCGGCGGCCGGCAAGGCCGCTCCCAAGCGCGGCGAGCGCAAGAGCGGCGGCGGCGGCGGCGGCGGGCCGGACCTGCTGACCGCGCCGCTGCAGGGCAACATGTGGAAGGTGCTGGTCGAGCAGGGGCAGGCCGTCGAGGAGGGCCAGATCCTCTGCATCATCGAGGCGATGAAGATGGAGAACGAGATCACCGCGCACAAGGCGGGCGTGATCAAGGAGCTCTCCGTCACCGAAGGGGCCGCCATCAACGCAGGCGACGCGATCGCCCTGATCGTCGCCCCCGAGCCGGCGGGGGAGTGACCCGATGAGCACCGACTACGCCGCGATGGCGACCGCCTACGAGGGCCTGATCCCGTTCGCGCAGTTCATCGGCCTGCAGGTCAAGGAGATCGGGCCGGGGACGGCGACGGTCGTCCTGCCGCAGACCCCGGACACGATCAACCACGTCCAGAGCCAGCACGCGGGCGCGCTCTTCACGGCCGGCGAGTCGGCCTCCGGCGGGGCGTTCATCGGCACGTTCGCCGAGCGGATGGCCGAGATCACGCCGCTCGCCCAGAGCGCGGAGATCCGCTACACGAAGATCGCCCGCGGCGACATCACCGCCACCGCGACGTTCGGCGCCGACCCGGCTGCGGTGTTCGAGGAACTCGACCGCGAGGGCAAGGTCCGCTTCACGGTCGACGTGGCGCTCGCCGACGGCGACGGCGACGGCGTCGCCGAGATGGCCGTCCAGTGGTACGTCCGCAAGAACACCTGACCGCATGATGGAGGCCGGCCCGCAGCTCTGGGTCGCCGGGGTCGACGAGGCCCGGACCGTCGCGCGCCTGATGGCGGGCTTCCGTGACCATCTGGGCTACGAGCGGCCGTCCGACAACGCGATCCTGGCCGGCGTCGAGCGGCTGATCGAGGACGTCTCGACCGAGTTCGTGCTCGGCTCCCCCCATGCCGACGCGCCGCCCGCCGGCGTCGCGCAGCTGCGCTTCCGCCAGAGCATCTGGATGGTCCG
Organism: Solirubrobacteraceae bacterium; assembly: GCA_046594555.1. GTDB lineage: Bacteria > Actinomycetota > Thermoleophilia > Solirubrobacterales > Solirubrobacteraceae > F1-60-MAGs163. Next base: position 43,324 of record JBKJRO010000137.1, on the reverse strand, counting down.
CGACTGCCTGATCGAGGACGTGTACGTGGGCCCCGGTGCCCGCGGCGCCGGGCTCGGCCGGGCGCTCGTCGCCCACGCCCTGGAGCGTGCGCGGGCCCGGGGCTGCCGCCGCGCGGAGCTGGACGTGAGCGAGGGCAACGCCGCGGGGCTGGCGCTCTACGGATCGTTCGGGTTCGAGGCGATCACGGGCGAGCACGGCCCGCGCGACCTGTACCTGCGGGTCCATCTGGACCCCGCCGATGCCTGATCCCGGCCCGCTCTTCCGGTTCGAGGCCGTCACGGTCGCCGGTGCCGACCGCCCGCGCCTGGACGCGGTGACGCTCGACGTCCCGGCTGCCGGGATCACCGCGATCGCCGGCCCGTCGGGGGCGGGCAAGTCGACGCTGCTGCGCTGCTGCAACCGGCTGGAGGCGCCCGCGTCCGGTGTCGTGCGCTACCGCGGCGAGGACATCGCCGCGCGTGACCCGCTCGCCCACCGGCGCGAGGTCGGGATGGTCTTTCAGCGGCCGGTCGTCTTCCCCGGAACGGTCGCTGACAACCTGCGCGTCGCGGCGCCGAGTGCCTCGCGCGCGGAGCTGGCCCAGTTGCTGCGCCGCGCCGCGCTGAACCCCGACGAGTATCTGGACCGCGATGCCGCGACGCTGTCCGGCGGCGAGGCCCAGCGCGCCTGCCTGGCGCGGACCCTCGCGACCGACCCGCACGTGCTGCTGGCCGATGAGCCGACGTCGGCGCTTGACGAGGCGGCCAGCAGTCAGCTCGAACAGCTCATGCGCCGGCTCGCCGACGACGGCGTCCCGATCGTGCTCGTGACCCACAACGAGCCGCAGCTGGAGCGCCTGGCTGACGCCGTCGTCCGGCTCGATTCGGGGCGCGTGGCAGCCGCCCAGGGTGTCAGCGGATGAGCAACGGCGACGTCACCTACGGCGGGCTGGCGCTGTCGCTGCTGCTGGTCGCGGTCGCGGTCGCCATCTCGCTCCGCGAGCACCTGCGCCTGGAGCGCGAGATGCTGGTCGCTGTCGCGCGATCGTTCGTGCAGTTGCTCATCGTCGCCGTCGGTCTGGGCCTGATCGTCAAGCCGTCGACCTCGCTGTGGTGGTCGTGGCTGTGGGTCGCGGCGATCGTCGTCTTCGCGGCGGTGACGACGCGCAGCCGCGCGCCGCAGATGCCGCACGTGCTGTGGATCGCCCTGGCGGCGAACGCGACGACCGCGGTACTGGGACTCGGCCTGACGTTCGGCCTGGGCATCTTCCCGGCCGAGGGCCGCACGGTCGTCCCCGTCGCCGGCATGGTCGTCGGCAACGCGATGAAGTCGTGTGTCGTCGTCGTCCAACTGCTCGAGTCGCTGATCGCCGACCGCCGCGACGACGTCGAGGCGCGCCTGGCGCTTGGCCTGCCCGGGTCGCAGGCGGCACGCCCGATCGTCCGCCAGGCCCTGCGCGTCGCGATCAACCCGATGATCGAGAACGTCCGCGGGCTGGGAATCATCTTCCTTCCCGGGGCGATGACCGGCCTGATCCTGGCCGGCGTCAAGCCCGCCGACGCCGTGCTCGTCCAGCTCGCGATCATGTGGATCATCCTCGGCGGCGTCGTGATCACCACCGCCACGACCGCCGTCATCGGCACGAGGCAGCTGTTCACGGCCGACGAGCGGCTGATCCCGATCGTGCGCTCGACCACCGACGAGTAGGCCGGCCGCCGCGAACCGCATGCGATGGTGCCCGGATAGCGGGCAGTATCCGATGCGGTTCGGGGCGGTCAGGCGGGCGGCGCGGCCATCAGCTCGACGAGGTGGCCCGCGGGCGAGCGGACCTGCGTGCGCGGCGCGCCCCAGTACTCCCGGCGCGACGCCGCCTCGTGACCGGCGGTGCGCAGGCGCGCGACCACGGCGTCGTAGTCGCCCACGACGATCGCCGCGTGCCCGGCCGGCGGAACCACGGGCGCATCGGAGAACAGCAGGTGCACCTGAACGCCCTCGCGCTCCACCCACCGCGCCCGTCCCGCCAGGTCATCGGCGAGCACCATCTCCGCGAAGCCCAGCAGCGCCCAGAACTCGACCTCCTGGCCAGCCGCCGTTTCAGTCACCTCGAGCCCCACGTGCTGCACCACGATCACGAGGCCACCCCGGCCCGCTCCAGGTTCTCGGCATGGATCCGGCGCTGCTCGCCGGACCTCCTCGCGAGCGGCAGCTCCCACGTGTCCAGGTAGTGCAGGTCCTCCCGCAGGATCGCCAGCGCGCGCGCCGCGTCGAGCACGGCCCCGTGCCCGGGGACCACGTGGTCGGCGCCCTCGACGAGCGGGCGCAGCCGCTCGAGCGTCGCGCGATACGCCGACACCGAGCCGCCCTGCGACAGCATCGGGATCTCGACGGGCGAGAGGTGATCGCCGCAGACCAGCACGCGCGCCCACGGGATCCAGATCGCCATCCCGTCGGCGACGTGGCCCTCCGTCGGGTGCAGCTCCAGCTCGTGCTCGCCGACGCCGAGCCGCCCCGGCACCGGCAGCGCCTCGAGCTCGCCCAGCCGCAATGGCCGCGGGCGCTCGCAGTAGTGCTGGTCGTCGAAGGCGCGCAGCTCGCGCGCGGCCTCGCCGGGCGATCCGGTCAGCCGCGCGGCCGTCGTCTCGGCGACGCCGAGGGCCGCGCCGGGGAACGCCAGGCGCCCGAGCAGGTGGTCCCAGTCGCCGTGCGTGGCCAGCAGGCCGGTGCAGGGCCAGCCGACCTGTTCGAGCATCGCCGGCAGCGCCTCGAGCTCGTCGGGCAGGACGGGCGAGTCGATGACGAAGGCCTCGTCACCGCCGCGGACGATGGTGCACGTCGTCTGCCAGTAGGCCGACGTGCAGACGATCACGTCCTCGTGGAGCCCGACGACCCGCATCGCCGCCGCCAGGGCCTGCGGATCAGACGGCGCCGAGGAGCTTGGCCGCCTCGAGCAGCGTCTTCACCTCGGCGGTCGGCTTCTTGGCGCTCGGGTCGAGGACTTCCTTCTTGCGGTTGACCCAGATGACCGGGACCTTGAGCTTCAGGCACGGCTCGATGTCCGTGTGCACGCCTGAGGCGATGTGGACCCAGTTCTTCTTGCTGCCCACGCGGCGGGCGAACTCGTTGAAGTGCGCCGGCTCGGGCTTGTACGCGCGGACCTGCTGCGCCGTGACCACGAGGTCGAACACGTGCGGCAGGTGTCGGCGCGTCTCGCCCAGGAGCTTGTCGTCGATGTTGGCGATGAGGCCGGTGTTGAACTTCTTGCCGAAGCGGGCGAGCTGGGTGTTCGTCTCCTTGAACGGCGTCCAGCGCGGGATCGACGCGGGCAGGAAGCCGGCCCGCGAGGGCTCCAGCGGCCACTCGAGCTCCTTGGCGATCGTGCTCACGCAGCGGCGCAGCACCTCGGCGTACAGCTCGTACGAGCCGCTCTGGATCTCGTGCTGGAGCTCCAGGAAGCGGCTGATGATGCGCTCACGGTCGCTCTCCTCGATCGGGAACCCGTCTCTGGACGCCTCCCGCTTGAACGCGTTGAAGATGCCGGTCTCCCAATCGATGAGCGTGCCGTACGCATCGAACGTGACCCAGGTGACCTTCGCGGGGAGCGCCATAGGTGGGCCATTCTAGGAACCACCCGCGAAAGGCCGGTTCAGCGGCGCTTCGCGGCGCGCCTGGGCGCGCAGATGCTGATCCGCCGCGACCCGACCAGGCGGTGCCCGTCGATCAGCTCGTCGCTCACCTTCAGCGTGAACCCGCGCCGCGGAAGCTGCTTCAGCTTGACCGACCGCAGCAGGCGCTCGCCCAGGCGATGACGCACGCGGATCCCGGACACGAAGATCGACGAGGCGCTGATCGACGGTGTCTGCGGCCTGATCCGCAGCACGAGCGTGCGGCCCTTGAGGCACGCCCCGGGCGCCGGCAGCCCCGACAGCAGGAGCCCGAGCCGCCTGGTCGTCGTCGGCATGCTCCCGGGCGATCGGGCGGCGACGTTGATCGAGACCTGCCCGCGATCGTTGCCGGACGCCACGTCCTCGACGCCCGACGACAACGACCCCAGCAGCGTCTGCACGCCCTGGGGGAGCCCGTGCACGACGATGGCGCGGCTGGCCGTGGCGCCCGCCTCCAGCGTCCCCAGCGCACACGCGACCTTCACGGTGGTCGCCGCGCAGCCGGCCGGCATCGAGGCGACGGTCGCGCCCTCGGGCAGCGTCAGCTGGAAGACGGCGCTCGGCGCGGGGCCGAGACCGCCGTTGGCGATCGCGGCGCTGATCGTGACGTCGTCGCCGACCTGCGCGGGATCGGGGGTGCTCGTCATCGCGAGCTTCAGGTCGGGCGGGAAGTTCACCGTCGTCGACGCCGCGACCGAGTTGTTCTCCGGTGTCGGGTCCTTCAGGTCGTTCCCCATCGCGTCCTTCATCGTCGTCGTCGCCGTGACCTCGAGCATGCCCTGGCGGACGTCGGACAATGACAGCGGCACCGTCAGCGACGCATTCGGCGCGAGCGTGCCGAGGAAGCACGGGACGAACAGCGGCGACTGGAAGAAGCAGCTCGGCGGGCCGGAGAGCCCGACCGGCTGCAGCACGACGAACAGCACGCTGACGCCGTACGCCTCGGTGTCGCCGTCGTTCGTGATGACCGCCGCCTCGGTCACCGGGCGCCCGACCACCGCGGGATCGGGCGTGACGACCATGCGGATCGACAGGTCCGCCGCGGCGCGGGCAGGGGTGGGCGCCGCCGCGGCCAGAGCTCCTGCGAGCGCGAGCACGGCGAGCAGCACGGTCCTTCGTGACCCATGGAGCGCCATCGACCCCCCATTGCACCACGACCGGGGGCCTCCGCGCGCCGCTGACGGCGACCTTGCGCGAGCCGACGGCAGCCACGGGGGGACCACTAGAGTCCCCGCCGCCATGGACCTTCTCGAATATCAGGGCAAGCAGCTCTTCGCCCGGCACGGCATCCCCGTGCCCTCCGGCATGCCGGCGCGCACCGTCGACGAGGCCGTCGCCGCGGCCGACCAGATCGGCTACCCGTGCGTCGTCAAGGCACAGGTCAAGATCGGCGGGCGCGGCAAGGCCGGCGGCATCAAGATCGCGCAGAACGCCGGCGAGGCCCGCGAGCATGCCACCGCGATCCTGGGCCTGGACATCAAGGGCTTCATCGTCCACGAGCTGTGGATCGAGGGGGCCTCGCAGATCGAGTCCGAGTACTACGCCTCGATCATCTTCGACCGCTCCGCGAAGAAGCCGCTCGTGATGTTCTCGACGAAGGGCGGCATGGACATCGAGGCGGTCGCCGACGAGACGCCGGAGGCGATCGCGACGCTGCACGTCGACCCGCTGCTGGGCTTCCAGGCCTACGAGGGCCGGCGCCTTGCGTTCGACGGCGGCGTCCCCGCCGACCTCGTGCGACCGGTCGGCGCGTTCATCGCCAAGCTCTACGACACGTTCGTCGCCGAGGAGGCGATGCTCGTCGAGGTCAACCCGATGATCGTCACGCCCGAGCGCACCGTCGCGGCGCTCGACGCCAAGGTCACGCTCGACGACAACGCGCTGTTCCGGCACAAGGAGAACGCCGAGCTGCACGACCCGAGCGCCGAGGACCCGCAGGAGCAGATGGCGCACGAGCGCGGGCTGACGTACGTCAAGCTCGACGGCGACATCGGCATCCTCGGGAACGGCGCCGGCCTGGTCATGAGCACGCTCGACGTCGTCGCCCAGTTCGGCGGCGAGCCCGCGAACTTCCTCGACGCCGGCGGCGGATCCAAGGCCGAGGCGATCACCAGCGCGGTCGAGGTGATCCTCTCCAACGAGAAGGTCAACGCCGTCCTGTTCAACATCTTCGGCGGCATCACGCGCTGTGACGAGGTCGCCAACGGCCTCATCGAGGCGTTCCGCACGATCAGCCCGACCGTGCCCTTCGTGGTGCGACTCGACGGCACGAACGACGTGGAGGGCCGGCGGATCCTCGCCGAGGCGAACCTCCCCGGCGTGCACACGGCGGCGACGATGAACGAGGCCGCCGAGAAGGTCGTCGCACTGGCCAAGGAGGCCTCCGCATCATGAGCGTCATCGTCGGCAACGAGACCCGCCTGTGCGTGTCCGGCATCACGGGCAGCGAGGGCACGTTTCACACGCTGAACAACAGGCGCTACGGGACGAACGTGGTCTCCGGCGTCACGCCCGGCAAGGGCGGCCAGGACGTCGAGGGCATCCCCGTCTTCAACACCTTCCACCAGGCCGTCGACGAGAGCGGCGCGAACACGGCGATGATCTTCGTCCCGCCGCCGTTCGCCGCCGACTCGATCCTCGAGGCCGCCGACGCGGGCATCGAGACGATCATCGCGATCACGGAGGGCATCCCCGCGCACGACGAACTGCGCGTCTTCACGCAGCTGAAGCGGATGCCCGGCGTGCGCCTGATCGGCCCCAACTGCCCCGGCGTGCTGTCCCCCGGGAAGGCGAATGTCGGGATCATCCCGGCGTCGTTCTTCAAGGAGGGCAACGTCGGCGTCGTCTCCCGCTCCGGGACGCTGACCTACCAGATCGGCAACGAGCTGGCCCAGCGCGGCTTCGGCAACTCGACGATCGTCGGCATCGGCGGCGATCCGGTCCCGGGCTCGAGCTTCATCGACGTCCTGGGCCTGTTCCAGGACGACCCGGAGACCGAGCTGATCGTCATGTCCGGCGAGATCGGCGGCGACGCCGAGGAGCAGGCCGCGGAGTTCATCGCCGAGCACGTGACCAAGCCGGTCGTCGGCTACATCGCCGGCTTCACCGCGCCGCCCGGCAAGACGATGGGCCACGCCGGCGCCATCGTGTCCGGGTCGAAGGGCACTGCGGTCGCCAAGGCCGAGGCGCTCGAGGCCAAGGGCGTGCGGGTCGGCCGCACCCCGACGCAGGTCGCGGACATCGCCGTGGAGATCCTCGGCGGCTGAACCGCGACGCGCCCCGGCGGGCTGAGCCGCCGAGGCGCGTGTGGTGCGGTGCCGCTGTCGCGGTGTGAGCGTGCTTCGTCGCTAGTTCGTCGACGTCGCGCCCGAGGCGCCAGTGGCGCCGGACGGAGCGCCGGCCGGCGGCGGGCCCTGCGGGCCACCGTGGCCCGGGAACCGGCCCCCGCCCGGGCCACCGGCGGGCTTGAACGACGCGTCGCCGGCGAAGACGCTGGCGCCGTCCGAGGACTGCTCGATGTGGACACGGTCGCCGGCCTTCAGGTCGGCCAGTGCGGCGGTCGCGCCGTTGCGCACGACGGTCGCGCCGCTCGGGACGCTGATCGTGACGGTCTTGTAGGTGACCGTGGCGGTCCCCTCCTTGATCGTCACGTCGCTGCCGGAGACCGACACGACGACGCCGCTGTCCTCGGTCTGCGTGATGAAGGCGGTTCCGGCCTTGTTCAGCACGACGGACTCCTCGTGGACGGCAGGACCGCCCGGACGCCCGCCCGGCGGACGGCCCGCCTGCGTCTGCGACGACGTGGCCTTGGTGGTGCTCTTCTTCGCCGTCGCGGCCGACCCGGTCGCGATGCCGGCGGTCGCGCCGACCATGACGCACATGGCAGCCGCGAGGCTGCGCTTGAGGGTTCGAGAGTGGTTCATGTCTGATGGCTCCTGTGGGGTGGTGTGCTTGACAGGAACCACCATCGGGGGGCGGCCGAAGGCGGGGTTGTGATTGCCGTAAGAGGCTCGTGTGAACCGCTCAGGCTGCTGCGGGCGGGGTGAACCGCACGCGCACGAGCGCGCCGCCGCCGGGGGCGTTGCCGGCCTGCGCCGAGCCGCCCTGGGCCTCGGCGGCCTGGCGGACGATCGCCAGCCCCAGACCGGAGCCGGGCATCCGCCGCGCGCCCGCGGCGCGGTAGAAGCGGTCGAACACGAACGGGAGGTCGGCCTCGTCGAACCCCGGGCCATGGTCGCGGACGCTGAGCGTCCCGCCCTCGAGCGCCACGTCGACGCGGCCGTCCGGCGGGCTCCACTTGCGTGCGTTGTCGAGCACGTTCGTCACCGCCCGCGTGACCCGCTCGGGCGCGCTCGTGATGAGCGTCCGCTCGAGCGCCACGTGGAAGTCGAGCCCCGGCGCCCGGCGCCGCGTGCGCTCGACGCACTCGGTGACGATCTGGGCCAGCTCCAGCTCCTCGATCTCCTCGCTCGCGCGCGCGTCGCGTGCCAGCTCGACGACGTCGGAGACCAGCTGCGTCAGCTCGTCGAGCTCGGCGATGATGTCGTGCTGCAGGACCTCGCGCTCGCCCGCGGGCAGCTCGTCGGCGCGCAGGAACACCTGGACGTTGCTGCGCAGGGCTGCGAGCGGCGTGCGCAGCTCGTGCGAGGCGTCGGCGACGAGGTGGCGCTGCGCCGCGACCGAGCGCTCGAGCGCGTCGAGCGTGCGGTTGAAGCTCGCCGCGAGCCGCTGCAGCTCCTCCGCGTCGCCGCCCTCCAGGCGCAGGCTCGTGTCCGGCGCCCCGGCAACGGCCTCGGTGCGCGCGATGAAGCTGCGGATCGGCGCCAGCGCCGCGCGGCCGACGAGCCCGCCCAGCGCGGCGGCGAGCAGGATGCCGGCGGCGCCGAACGCGAGGTAGGTCACCAGCAGGTCGCGGAGGACGTTGTCGACCTCGGTGAGCGGCCGGGCGACCTGGATCGCCTCGTGGTCGATCGGGTCCCCGACGACGAGGACCCGCAGGCGCGTCCCGTCCACGGTCACGTCCTCGAAATAGTGCCCCGTGCCGGTCCGGGCGACCGCGCGCACCCGGTCGTCGACGGGCAGCTTCGGCGTGCCCGAGTCACCCGCCACGACGGTGCCGTCCGCCTGGACGAACTGGAAGTACCCCGGTGCCCCGCCGAAGGCGGGCGCGCCGGGCGCCTCGTGCCGCGGACCGCCGTCCGGCCGGCCACCGTTCGGACCGGCCGGCCCGTCGGCGCGCGCGCGCACGAACGGCACGGCGCGGTCGTTCAGCGCACGGTCGATCTCGGACCGCAGGTTGCTGCGCGTCGCGACGTAGGAGCTGATGCCCATCGCTGCGACCACCGCGGCCACGGCCACCGCGACCGCGAGCGCGATGCGGCGGCGCAGGCTCATTGCGAGGGCCCCGCGTCGGGGTCGACCGGCGCGACGGTCGAGCGATGGCGCGCAGTCATGGCTCGCGCAGGACGTAGCCGACGCCGTGCACCGTCTGGATCAGGCGGCGCTCGCCCTCCGCCTCGAGCTTGCGCCGCAGGTACCCGATGTAGACGCGCAGCGCATTGCCGCCGGGCCCGAAGTCGTAGCCCCAGACGCGGTCGTAGATGAGCTCGGGCGACAGGACGCGGCGCGGGTTGAGCAGCAGCAGCTCGAGCAGCTGGAACTCCGTCCGCGTCAGCTCGACGGAGCGCTCGCCGACGCGGACGGCATGCGCGTCGGGGTCCAGCTCGAGCTCCTCGAAGCGCAGCACGCGCCCGTCCGCATCGGCGCTGCGGCGCAGCAGCGCGCGCAGGCGGGCCTCGAGCTCGCCGACGTCGTACGGCTTGGTCAGGTAGTCGTCGGCACCCGCGTCGAGGCCCTCGATCCGGTCGGCCACGGCCTCGCGCGCGGTCAGCATCAGGATCGGCGTGCGATTGCCCGCGGCGCGCAGCGCGCGGCAGACCTGCAGGCCGTCCATCTGCGGCATCCCGACGTCGAGGACGATGACGTCCGGCACCTCGGTCCCGGCCTTCAGCAGGCCCTCGGCGCCGTCGGCGGCGAGCAGGACCTCGTAGCCGCCCAGCAGCAGCGCGCGCCGCAGCGCGGCACGCACGTCGTCGTCGTCCTCGATGACCAGGGCGCGCATCGCGGTGACACGCTACGCGCCGCTGCGGGCGAGTGGCCCCCACGCGTGACGCGCCGTCTGCGGCGTCGCGGAGCGGTGCAGCGGTGCCGTGCTCACGACGCCGTCGTGGTGACGGAGGTCGGCACCGCCGACGGGGTCGTCGCCGCAGCGGTGTTCGCGACGACCGCGGTCGTCGCGGCGTGGCTGGTGCTCGACTCCGCGCCGTGCCCGGCGAGCTGGGTCGACAGGCCCGCCCAGACGCCGACGAACAGCGTCAGCGCGCCCGCGGCGACCCCGCGGCGCATGCGGTGGGTCCGGGCGCGGCGGGCGGTTCGGTGGGCGGTGGGAGTGGTCGGGAGCGTCATGGCGGGCCTCGGGGTTGGTCGGGGAGGTGGGATGAGCGCAGGATCGGGCCGGGGCCTCGGAGCCGTGTGTGCGGGGCATAAGAGGATCGTGAGAGGCGGAAGGGTCCACAGCTGCGACTACGCTGCCCACTCGTGGGCAAGGGCGACAGGCCAAAGGACGCGCGCGAGACGCTGAGCCAGCTGGAGCAGCGGCTGCGCGACCTCGAGCGTGAGCTGCGCGCCGGCGTGCCCGACCAGCCCTCGGCCGAGCCGCCGCCGGTCGCCGCCGAGCCGCCGCCGGTCGCCGCCGAGACCCCCGTCGTGCAGCCGCCCCCTGAGCCGGCAGCGATCCCGGTCCCCGCCGAGATCGAGGTCCTCGTGGACGAGGCCCGGGTCCGCGCGGCCGCGCTCCACGACTCGCTCGACGGGCTCGTGGACGTCAACGACCACCTCCGCGACACCGCCCAGACCCTCGTCGAGGACTACGGGCGGCTGCTCGTGCGCGTGGCGCGGCTGGCAGCCCCGGGCGCGCCGGCCGACGAGCAGGAGCCCGAGCCGCCCGCGATCGAGCCGGCGACGGAGCCCGCGGCGGCGGCGGATGCGGCGCCCGAGCGTCCGCCGATCTTCGTTCCCAACCTGCCACTGGAGACCACCCCGGCCCTCGTGCGCCCCCCGTGGGACACACCCGATCCGCCGCGGCGCCGGCGCCGGGCACGCTGGCTCATCCCGCTTCTGATCCTCCTGCTGGCAGCCGGCGCGGCGGCCGCGGTGCTGCGCAGCCAGCAGTCGGACTCGACCCGCCCGGCGCCCACGGCCGGGACGCGACAGCTGCTGGTCGTCGGTGACGCGCTGGGCCTGCCGCTCGGGTCCGTCCGCCGCAGCACCGGCCCGGCCGCCGTCGCCGCGGTCTGCGCCGGACGCGCCGTCGCCGCCGTCGTCGCCGCCGCCGACGCCGACGCGCGTCCGTGCCGCGGTGCCGCCGTCGTGACGAGCGTGACCGTGAGCGCCACCGGCGTCGTCAGTCGCCGCCGTGGCGGCCGGCGCGGTCGGCGCTGCCTGAGCCTGTCCGCGCCCGGGCGCCCGAGCGCACATCGCACGTCGGCGCGCGCGACCCGCGCCCGTGCGCGGGCGATCGAACGCGGCGCCCGGACGGCGCGGGAGGCGGCACGCGCGGACGAACTCCCGCCCGCCACCCTGATCCGCGCCGCTCGCGCGGGGGCGCGGCAGGCAGCGCTGTCGTACGACTCCGACCATCAGCTCCGGGCGCTGGCGATCGCCGCCCGCGCCGGCGGGACGTGCGTGCGGCCCACGGCCGCCAACCTCCTGTCGGGGCGCTACCCGCTCGCTCGCCGCCTCGTCCTCCTCGCCGGCGACCGCGCCTCCGCGAGCCCGGCCGTCGTCGCTGCGCGCCGCACGATCGACCGCGCGTTCGACGGTCCACCGGCACTCGCCGCCGACGTCACCGGCTGAGCCCGGCGGCCGGGCCCGCGGGACTTTCGTAGATTGGGTGCATGCCCGACACGATCTCCTTCGCCCGCGGTGCCCCCTCACTCGACATCGTCGACGTCGAGGGGCTGAAGGCCGCGGCGACGGCCGCCTTCGACCGCGACCCCGCAGGGACCACCGCCTACGGCACCTCAGTCGGCTACGTCCCGCTGCGCCGCTGGATCGCGGACAAGCACGGCGTGGACGAGTCGCGCGTGCTCGTCACCAACGGGTCGATGCAGGCCGACGCCTTCCTGTTCGACGCGCTCGTCGCCCGCGGCGACGCAGTGGTCGTGGAGAAGCCGACGTACGACCGCACGCTCCTGGGGCTGCGCTCGCGCGGCGCCGCGATCACGGCGGTCGAGCTGGAGTCCGACGGCATCTCGACGACGGAGCTGCGCGGGCTGCTCGAAGGCGGCCTGCGGCCCAAGCTCGCCCACATCATCCCCAACTTCCAGAACCCGGCCGGCTACACGCTGTCGCTCCAGAAGCGCCAGGACCTGCTGGACCTCGCGGCCGAGCACGAGTTCACGATCTTCGAGGACGACCCCTACATCGACATCCGGTTCACCGGCTCGCCGCTGCCGACGATGCTGTCGATGGCCGGCGACGACCACGTCGTCTACGCCTCCTCGTTCTCCAAGACCGTCTGCCCCGGCATCCGCGTCGGCTACCTCGTTGGTCCCGACGAGCTGATCGCCGAGATCGCCAAGCTCGCGACGAACACCTACATCTCGCCGGACATGGTCGCCCAGTCGCTCGTCTACGACTTCTGCGCGAGCGGTCGGATCGACCAGTCGATCGCGACCGTCAAGGCGGCGCTGAAGGACCGCTGCGGCGCGCTGACGCAGGCGCTGGCGACCGAGCTGCCCGAGGCGTCGTTCGTGGCGCCCGAGGGCGGGTACTTCATGTGGGTCACGCTGCCGGAGGGCACCGACGTCGCCGCGATGTTCGCCGCCGCGGGCCCGCTCGGCGTGACGTTCGTCAAGGGCACGGACTTCCTGCTGGAGGGCGGCGAGAACACGCTGCGCCTGGCCTACTCCGGCGTCACGCCCGACGAGGTCCGCGAGGGCGTCTCGCGCCTGGCCGCGGCCTACCGGCAGGTCGCGTAGGGCGGCGCCGGTACCGTTCCGGCCGATGCGCAAGCCCCTCGCCCTCGCGGCCGTCCTCGCCGCGTCGCTCGCCCTCGGCGCCTGCGGGAGCGGATCCGGCGGCACCACCGTGAACGGCGAGCAGGTCGTCACCGGCCCGCAGATCAGCGCCACGCCGCCGCCGTGGAAGCCGAACTACACGCACCTCGCGCGCCGCGCCCGGCTGCTCGGCATCCCGGACCCCGGCGGCGAGAAGTTCCACATCCACGAGCAGCTGCGGATCTACAACGAGGGCCTGCTGATCGACGTCGCGCCGCTGATCGGGCTCGACCTGAAGCGCAAGGTCGCCGCCGGGCTGCACACGCACGCGGACACGCCCGGCGTGATCCACATGGAGGCCGACAAGCCGTTCAAGGCCACCCTGGGCGACGTCTTCGCGATCTGGGGGGTCAAGTTCGGCGGCGGCTGGCTGGGGAGCCTGCACGCGTCGGGCGATCGGAAGCTGCGCGCGTTCGTCGACGGCGCGCAGATCAGCGACCCCGCCGCCTACGTGCTGCAACAGGACGACAACGTCGTCATCGCCTTCGGCAGCACGAACGACTTCCCCCGGCGGCCTGACGCGACCGAGCTGCAGAAGGCCAACGGCAAGAAGGGCGGCTCGTCCTGCACGTCCGCCGGCCCGAACGGCAAGCGGAAGAAGTCGTGCGTGATGGAGCTGTTCGGCAAGAAGTCCTGAGCGTCGCCGCAAGGCGCGCGACGAACCGGAGCGAGGGGCCCCAGGCGGCTCGGCACTGCGTCGCTGTCGTTCCCGGGGAACTTCAGCCTCAGCGGCCGTACTTCTCGGTGCCCATCACCAGCTGCTCCGGCAGCGCGGTCCGGGCCGGCGGGCTGGGATCGGCGGCGACGCTGACCGTCTCCGCGACGCTGACCGTCAGCGTCACGCGCGTGCCGTCGGCGGCCTCGACGACGACCTCGTCGCCGGTGCGCGCGGCGAGCGTGCCCTGGAGTCCGGGCTCGGCGCCCGCGGCCTTGAGGTAGTGCAGCAGGTCCTCGGCCTCGTTCTCGAACCGCAGGAGCTTCACGCTGGCGCCGACCTCGACGTCGGCGAGCGGAACGCCGGCGTGACGCTGGCCGACGTTGATCGGGTGGCCGTGCGGGCACGTGGTCGCATCGCCGATCGCGGCAAGCATCCGCGCTTCGAGGACCGGGCTCATCGCATGCTCCAGCCGCTCGGCCTCCTCGTGGACCTCGTCCCACGGAATGCCCAGGACGTCGGTCAGGAAGCGCTCGATCAGCCGGTGCCGGCGGACGATGCCCTCGGCATGCTCGCGCCCCGTCGGCGTGAACGAGATCATCTTGTCGTCCCCGCGTGCGATGTAGCCGTCGCGCTCCAGGCGGCGGACCATCTCGTGCACCGTCGGCGCGGACAGCTGCATCGCACGAGCGACGTTGGCCGCCGTCATCGGCAGCCCGGCCTCATCGAGCCAGAAGATGATCTGGAGGTACTCCTCCTCGGCTTCGGTCGCGTGGTCGCTCGACATGCAGCGATCGTACCGGGCGCGGCGCAGCGGCCGATAGGCTCGGCGCCGTGCAGATCACACCGCAGACCAGGGCGTTCATCACCGGCGCCTCGCGGGGCATCGGCGCCGCGCTCGCGCAGGAGCTCGCGGCTCGCGGCGCGACCGTCGGCCTGGCCGCGCGATCGACCGCCGAGCTGGAGGAGCTGGCCGAGCGCCTGCCGGGGACCCACCACGTCCTGGCCTGCGACGTCGCCGACAGCGCGTCGGTGCAGGAGGCCGTCGAGGCGTTCGTCTCCGCCGCCGGGGGCCTGGAGCTGCTCGTCGCCAACGCCGGCATCACCCACTACGGCCCGTACCGCGACCAGTCGCTCGAGCAGCAGCTGCAGATGAGCGAGGTCAACTGGCACGGCACGCTGCGCACCGTCCACTACGGCCTGCCGCACCTGCTCGACCGCGCGCACGGCCACGTCGTCGTCGTGTCCTCGGGCGCGGCCCTGCGCTCGTTTCCCTGGGCCGCGGTCTACGGCGGGACGAAGGCGGCCCAGCGGCTGTTCGCCGAGGCGTTGCGGCACGAGCTGAGCGGCACGGGCGTGTCGCTGACCACCGTCTACCCGGGCGAGATCGCCACGCACCTGCACGACCACGAGAAGGACAGCATGCCGGACTGGTACCGCGGCGGGCCCGACGCCGCGCCCGCCGACGAGCTGGCCCACCGGATCATCGACGCGATCGAGTCCGACGCACGGTCGCTGCACTACCCGCCGCTCGTGCGCCTGCTGCAGATCGCCCACAACGTCAGCCCGAAGGCGAGCGACGCGCTGCTGCGCCGCCTGCGCGGCGACACCGCGGCACCGCGCCGGGACTGAGCGTGGGACCGCAGCGACGGCGCGGGGGCCCGGACCACCGGCGTGAGGACCTCGAGCTCGCCGAGTCCGTCGCCCGCGCGGGCGCGCCGCCCGCCTAGCGTCGCTGCGGCGCGCAGGTCCGGTACGTCCGCGTGCCGGTGACCTTGCGGCCGTCGGTGGTGCGGACGGTGACCGTGACCTTGAAGGTGCCCTTGGGCAGGCCGCGCAGGTTGATCGGCGCGGTGAGCGACCGGCCCTTGACCACGAAGCGCTTGCGGCCGGTGATCGTGACGGCAGCGTCCTTCGCGGTCAGCCCCTTGGGGATCCGCACGCGGATCGCGAAGCTCCGCCGGCTGAGGCAGGCCTTGGAACTCGGGAACACGAGCGCCTTGGCGGCCCTGAACGGGAGCTTCACGCTCGGGGCCTGTGCCGGCGTGGGGGCGGGCGCCGGAGCGGGCGCGGGAACGCCGACGAGCACGTCCTGCTTGGCGGTCGCGCCCGCCGGATCGGTGACCGTGACGGTCGCCACGTGCGATCCGGCGGAGGCGAACGCGTGGCTCGCCGCCGGGCCCGTCGCCGAGCCTCCGTCATCGAACGCCCAGGCGTAGGTCAGCAGGGCGCCCTCGAGCGGGTCTGGATCCGTCGCGGCGGCCGAGAACACGACCGGCGCGCCGATGGCCGCCGTCGCCGGGTCGGCACCCGCGGACCCGATCACCGGCGCGCGGCGCTGGTACTCGTGGGCGCCGAGGTCGGTGGTCGCGATGCCGGCGCCGTCGCCGTCGACGACGCGCTCCAGCCCGCCGAGGTCGGTGCTGGCGGGTGCGGGGGTCGTCCCCCCGAGGTCGACCAGCGGCGAGTCCCAGCGCAGTCTGAAGTCGCCCGCGGTGGCGTCGACGAAGCCCGGAACCGCGGTCGTCCCGTTCACGATGCTGATGCCCGCGTCGGCGATGCCGTCCGCGCAGGTGTTGGTGGTGGCGCCCGTGCTCGCCGTGTCGGAGACCCTGATCGAGCCCTGGGGCACGGCCCCGTTCTCGAAGCACCCGAACGGGACCGTCATGCCGCTGACGATCGAGTCGCGGATGGCGATCGTCATGTCGTCGGCCTCGTTCGACGTCCCGACGCCGACGTACGCGCCGTAGCCGCTCATCGCGTCGCCGATCACCGTGACGCGGTCCGCAGTCACCGCGCTCGTGTTCGCCGCCGAGTTCCCGCTGTCGCCGGCGACGATGCCGCTCCCAGCCGGCCCGCGCATGTCCAGCAGCGAGTCGGTCAGCGTCAGCTGGCCGCTGAACGAGGCCATGACGCCGGTGCCCATCCCGCTGATCCGCGCCCGGCGCGCGGTCGCGGTCGCCAGCTTCGCGTCCACCTCGATGCCGACGCCCTGGAATGCGCCGTTGCGCGCCGTGATGTCCGTCAGCGTCGCACCCATCCCCTGGACCTCGAACGAGCGGCTGAACGCGCCGTCGACCGTCGCGCGGCGTACGACGTCGTCATTGCCCTCCAGGACGATCGCGAACAGATTCGTTCCACCGCTCCTGGTGACGGTCACGTCCTCGACGGTGGCTGACGCCGCGCCGACCCAGATGCCGCGCACCGTGGTCCCGCCGGTGATCGTCGCGGTCAGGTTTGCAACGCGGTCGCCGACGGCGCCGCCCTGCAGCAGCAGCGCGTAGCTCCCGCCCGTGGTCAGGATCGACAGGCCGGGTCCGGCGCCGACGATCTCGATCGGGCTTGAACCGTTGTAGGAGAACGGGCCGACGAACGTGTTCGCGGCGAGGTTGATCGTGTCGGCCTCGACGGTCGCATGCGCGGACGCGAGCGCTGCGGTCAGCTCGCCCGAGTCGGCCGCCTGGTACACGGCGCCGCGCGCGGCGGCGGGCGACCAGAGGGCTGCGAGGGCGAGCGCCAGCGTGGCGGCGCGACGGGCGAAGCGATGCATCGGCCGGAAGGTACCCGGCGCGCCGGGTCGCACCGGACGATCAGCCGGGCAGCCGCTCACGCGGGGCCGCTCGCAGCACGTCGGCCGTGGCCTGCAGGCGGCGCTCGACGATCGCCACCATCTCGCGCGCCGCGGGTGACAGCGGCGCGCCGCGGCGGAAGGCGAATGCCAAGGTCAGGTGGACCGGGTCGGCGAACGGCACCCAGCCGATCCGCTTGGAGACCCGGCGCCCCGGAGCGTTCAGCAGGCCGGCCTCCATGATCGTGTCGCCGACGCCCGCGGACACGAGGTCGAGCACGGTGCTGACCGTCTCCACGTCGACGACGGGCTCGATCGTCACCCCGGCACGCTGGGCCAGTTCGGCCAGCTTGCGCCGCGTCGGGTCCTCGATGCCGAAGCTCGCGTCCGGGAACACGAGCGGCATCTGCGCCAGGCGCTCGATCGTCATCGGCTCGCGCAGCTTCTCGGGGTCGGCGCTGGCGAACAGCAGCTCGTCGTCGAGCAGCGGCCGGACGGCGAGGCCCTCATCGTTGACCGGCAGCCCGACGAGCGCCGCCTCCAGCCGGCCCTCGCGGACGTCGTCGGCGGCCTCGGACGAGTTGAGGCCGACGATCCGCACCCGCACGCCGGGGTACAGGCGGCGGAAGTCGCTGACCATGCCCGAGCCGAGGTAGTCGCGCGCGGTCGAGAGCGTCCCGAAGCTCAGCGTCCCGCCGCGCAGCTCGCGGACGGCGACGACCGACTCGCGAGCGGCCTCGACGGCGCCCAGGACGGCCTCCGCGTGCGGGCGCAGCGTGCGGCCGGCCTCCGTCGGCACGAGCCCGCGGCCGACCCGGCGGAAGAGCTGGACGCCGAGCTCGTCCTCCAGCCGGCGGACCTGCTCGGACACGGACGGCTGCGCCAGGTGGAGCTCCTCGGCGGCCGCGGTGAACGAGCCGTGCTCATAGGCGGCCAGGACGTACTGGAGCTGCTGGATATTCATAGGCTTTGCCTTGACTTCCCGAAGGAGATCAAGCCTACCACCCATAGCTTGTGCGGCGTACCGTTGCAGTCACCCTGTCCCTCATCTCACCGGATGTGAGCACCATGTTCATCACCCTCATCAGTATCGCCACCCTCTTCGTCCTCTTCATCACGCTGGCCGTGCTGGCCCTGCGCCATGGCGTCGACACGCGGACGGATACGCGTGACAGCCTCGTCGCCGGCGACCGCAGCGCGCCCGCCGGCTGGTCCTGGCGTTGAGCAGCCACGCGGCGCGGTTGACCGCGCCCGCCGATGACGCCGCCGGCCATGCCCGCGGCGTCGCCCTCGCCCTCATCTCCGCCACCGGCTTCGGCGCGATGGGCGTCCTCGCAAAGGTCGCCTATGCGCACGGAGCCGGTGTTCTGACACTGCTGTCGGGCCGCTTCACGATCGCCGCGGTCCTGCTCTGGGCGATCGTGGCGGTCCGGCGGCCGGTGCTGCCGCCCCGGCGCGTGCTCGTCGCCGGCTTCCTGCTCGGCGCCTGCTTCTACGGTGCCGAGGCCGGCCTGTACTTCACCGCGCTGACGCGGCTCGACGTCTCGATGGTCGCGCTGCTGCTCTACACCTATCCCGTGCTGGTCGTCGCCGGCGCCGTGGCGCTGCGCCGTGAGCGCGCCGACCGCGACCGCGCGGTCGCGCTGGCCGTCGCCATCGCGGGCGCCGTGCTGGTGATCGCCGGCGCGGGCGCGGGCGCGCTCGACGGGCTGGGCGTCACGCTCGCCCTCGCCACGGCCGTCATGTACTCGACCTACGTCCTCGTCGCCGACAGCGTGACGCGGCGCGTGGACCCGCTCGTCCTGGCCGCGCTGGTCACCACCGGCGCCGCGACCAGCACGACGGGGTTCGGCGTCGCGACCGGCTCGCTCCACGCGCTCGACCCGACCGGCGCGCTGGTCATCGCCACGCTCGCCGTCGTCAGCACGGTCATCCCGATCACGGCCTTCCTGTTCGCCCTCCCGCTCGTCGGCGCCAGCACCGCGAGCATCCTCAACACGCTCGAGCCGGTCGTCGCCTGCGTGCTCGCCGCTGCGGCCTTCAGCGAGGCGCTGTCCCCCCTCCAGCTGCTCGGCGGTACGCTCGTCGTGAGCGCCGTGGCCGGGCTCCAGATGCGCCGGTCCCAGCGTGTCCGAGCCGATGACGCTGCCGCTGAAGTCGCCACTGCTCCCCCAGCTCGCGAAGGGTCAGCGCACGCTGCCCGACGGCGACGGCTGGGCCTTCGAACCGAAGTGGGACGGATTCCGCGCGATCGCGTTCGTCGACGGGGACAGTTGCGAGCTCCAGTCACGCAACGGCCGGCCGCTGGCACGCTATTTCCCTGAGCTGCGCTTCCCTGGCGGGCGCTGGGTGCTGGACGGCGAGATCGTCGTCCGCGGTCCCGACGGCCGCGAGAACTTCGACACGCTGGGCCAGCGCGTCCATCCGGCGGCCTCGCGCATCGAGCGCCTGAGCGCCGAGACGCCGGCGACCTTCCTGGCCTTCGACCTGCTGGCGCAGGGCGACGACGTCCTGCTCGACCGACCGCTCGCCGCGCGCCGTGCCGCGCTCGAGGCGCTGCTGGCCGAGCCGGCCTGGTCCGACGTCCCCGTCGAGCTGACGCCGATGGTGCGGACGGCCGCCGAGGCGCAGCACTGGCTGCACGACGCCGAGGGCGTCATCGCCAAGGACCTGGCCGCGCCCTACCGCCCGGGCGAGCGCCTGGGCATGCTGAAGATCAAGCGCGTGCGCACGATCGACGTCGTCGTGATGGGCTGGCGCCCCGGCAAGGCGCAGGGCACCGTCGGGGCGCTGATCCTGGGCCTCTACACCCTCGACGGCACGCTGCGCGAGGTCGGCCACTCGTCGGGCTTCACCGCGAAGGAGAAGCGCGAGCTGCCCGAGCTGCTGGCGCCGCTGGAGACGGGCGCGCGCGGATCAGGCGAGCCGAGCCGCTGGTCCGGCGGTAAGGATCTGCAATGGGTCGAGCTGCGGCCCGAGCTCGTCGCCGAGATCACGTTCGACCACACCTCGAACGGCCGCATCCGGCATGGCGCCAAGGTTCAGCGCTGGCGCGACGACAAGGCGGCGCGAGAGTGCACCGTGGACCAGCTCGACGTGTAGGCGCTGGCGTGCTGGTCCTGCGCGAGGCGTGGTGGTCTCGGCCGGTGAGGAGGACGTCAGACGGGCGCTCGTTCGCCGACCTGGGACTTTCGTCCGCATACCGGAGGGAACTCCCACCCTCGACCGCGCAGGACGGCTGAACCGCAACGGAACACGCGCGCTTCCCGACGCAACGCGCACGGGAGACCGACCACGCTGGCTCCCTCGCCCTCCCAGCCAGCCGACACCCGGGCGCCTCGCGCGGCACCACCGCGCGACGACCCGCCACCGATCACTCCGCGGGCTTCTTCGCCCGGCTCGGCTGCACGCGCTTGGGCTCGCCGGCCTGCTTGCGGAAGCTCGGCGGCCAGGGCGCGTCGCCGAGCCCGGACTCCTCGTCGAGCCGGGCGAGCTCGAGGAGCGGGAACAGGTCGTGGACCACGTCGTCGATCGCGGCGATCGGATCGCCGACGTCGGCCAGCCGCGCCGGGACGGTGAAGAGCGTGAAGTCGGCCGCGTCGCACTCGGCGACCTCGTCCCAGTGCAGCCCGCACGACACGCGCGCATCGGGGACCGGGCGCACCGAGTAGGCGCTGGCGACGGTGCGGTCGCGCGCGTTCTGGTTGTAATCGATGAAGACGCCGACGCGTTCCTCCTTCCACCACCTGGTCGTGGCCTTCCCCGGCAGCCGCCGCTCCACCTCGCGGCCGAGGGCCAGCGCGGCGCGCCGGACCTGGGTGAAGTCCCAGCGCGGCTCGATCCGCACGTTGACGTGGATGCCGCGCGAGCCCGACGTCTTGGGGAACCCGATCATGCCGCCGCAGTCGTGGAGCACGTCGCGGACGCAGAGCGCGACCTCGCGCACCGTCTCCCAGCCGACACCGTCGGACGGATCCAGGTCGATCCGCAGCTCGTCGGGATGGTCGAGGTCGGACCGCCGCACCGGCCACGGGTTCCAGTCGATGTTCGCGAGGTTCGTCGCCCAGATCAGGTGCGCGGCGTCGTTCGGGACGAGCTCCGTTGCGGTCCGGCCGGACGGGAAGGTGACGGTCGCGGTCTCGAGCCACTCCGGCCGCGCGTCGGGCACGCGCTTCTGGAAGAAGAACTCCCCGCCGATCCCATCCACCCAGCGCTTGAGGACCGTGGGACGCTCGCGCACGCCGAGCAGCACCGCGTCCGCGACCTGCAGGTAGTACTCGGCCAGGTCGAGCTTCGTCACAGCCGGGCGGCCGCTGTACGCGGGGAACAGCTCCTTGCCCGGACTCGACAGCCGCACCTCGCGGCCGGCGGCCAGGATCGTCGTCGCGTCGGTGCGGGCCATGCGCCTGCCAGGATGCCGGACCGTGCCCCCGGCCGCAGCCCCCGCAACGCCGCACCCGGAGCCGCGGCAGGTCCTCGTCGCGCCCGACGCCTTCAAGGGCACGTTCAGCGCAACGGTCGTCGCGGCCGCGATCGGGCGCGGGATCGAGCGCGCCGGGCTCGTGCCGCCGGACCTCATGCCCGTCGCCGACGGAGGCGAGGGCACGATCGAGGTCCTGCTGCCGGCCCTGGGCGGCGAGACCGCAGCCGCGACCGCCCGCGACCCGCTCGGCCGTGAGCGCCGCGCCGGCTTCGCGCTGCTCGAGGGCGGATCGGGCGCGCTGGTGGAGACCGCGCAGGCGATCGGCCTCGGCCTCGTCGCGGAGGCCGAGCGGGATGCCGAGGCCGCGACCTCCCACGGCGCCGGCGATCTGATCGCCGCCGCGATCGACGCGGGTGCCGAGGTCGTCTTCGTGGCGGTGGGCGGGAGCGCCACGACCGACGGCGGCGCGGGCGCGATCGAGGCGATCGAAGGGCGCGGCGGTCTGCGCGGGGCCCGGCTCGTCGTCCTCTGCGACGTGCGCGCCCCGTTCGAGCTGGCGGCCGAGCGCTTCGCACCGCAGAAGGGGGCCGACCCGGCCGCGGCCCGGCGCCTCAGCCGGCGCCTGGACGCGCTTGCGGTGACATGGGAGCGCGACCCGCGCGGCGTGCCGCTGACCGGCTGCGCCGGCGGGCTCTCCGGAGGGCTGTGGGCGCGATTCGGCGCCCACCTGGAGCCCGGCGCGGCGTTCGTGCTGCGCGCGCTCGACGCGGACGCCCGGATGCGCGCGTCGCGTGCGCTCGTCGTCAGCGAGGGCCGCCTGGACGCCACCACGCTGGACGGCAAGATCGCGGGCGAGCTCGCGACGCGGGCACGCCAGGCGGGCGTGCCCTGCCACGCCATCGTCGGCAGCGATGCCCTGGACCTGTTCGGGCGCCGGATGATCGACCTGCAGACGGTCCGCGAGGCGCCGACGATCGCGGCGCTCGAGGACGCGGGCGAGGCGCTGGCGTCGTCCCTCTGAGTTCGGCCCCACCCTGGCGCTGGCTGCCCGTCGGGTCTAGGATGAGGACGTTCCACGGGGGGACCCATGGACATCCGCATCCTTGGCCCGATCGAGGCACGAGATCACGGTGAGCAGCTTCCGCTCGGCGGGGCGAAGCAGCGCGCGCTGCTGGCGCTCCTGATCCTGCACCGCGGAGAGACGATCTCGATCGACCGGCTCGTCGACGAGCTCTGGGACGAGCGGCCGCCGCCCTCGGCACAGAAGAGCGTCCACGTCTACGTCTCGCACCTGCGCAAGGTCCTCGGCCGTGACGCGGTGGCGACGCACGGGCACGGCTACGCCCTCGATGTCGACCCCGCGGCACTCGACGTGGAGCAGTTCGACGCCCTTGTCGCCGACGGTCGCCGGCTGCTCGCCGGCGACGACCCCGGCGGCGCCGCCGACACCCTGCGCGCGGCACTGGCGCTGTGGCACGGCCCGCCGCTGGCGGACTTCCGGTTCGACGCGTTCGCGAGCAGCGAGATCGCACGACTCGAGGAGCTCCGGATGGCGGCGCTCGGGGACCGCATCGACGCCGACCTCGAGCTCGGGTGCCACGCCGAGCTGGTCCCCGAGCTGGAGGCGCTGACGCGCGAGGAGCCGCTGCGCGAGCGGCTGCACGAGCAGCTCATGCTCGCGCTCTACCGCTCCGGTCGCCAGGCCGAGGCGCTCGAGGTCTATCGCCGGATCCGCAGCCGTCTCGGCGCGGAACTCGGGCTCGCGCCGGGCCCCGGCCTGCGTGAACGCGAGCACGCGATCCTCGGCCAGGCTCCCGCGCTCGACCCGCCGCCGCGCCGGCGGATCGCCGCGCGGCTCGCGACGCAGCACCGCGCCGCCACGGGCCGGCGCCTGGTGGCCGCGGGCGTCACGCTGGTGGCTCTGCTCGGGTTCCTCGTGCTGACCAGGTCGGACAGCGGCCGGCGGGCGCGCGCGACGCTGGCGCCGACCTCGATCGGGCGGATCGACGCCCGCAGCGGACACGTGCAGGCCGCGGTCCGGCTGGCCGGCGACCCCGCCCGGATCGCTGCCGGGCGCGGCGCGGTCTGGGTCGCGTCGGCCGGCTCGCACACTCTCGCGGCAGTCTCGGCGCACATGCGCGTCACCCGGTTCAGCCCAGCTCCCGGTCGCCTCAGCGACATCGCGGTCGGCCAGGGCGCCGTCTGGACCCTCGACGGGTCCGCGGGGACGGTCACCCGGCTGAGCCCGGCCTCCGGTGCCGCCACGCGCCCGGTCCGGCTGAGCGGTCGCCGCGACGCCCGCACGGCGGCGCGCCGCTCCGGCGCCCGCTCACCCTGGTCGATCGCCTCCGGCGCCGGCGGCGTCTGGGTCACGGACGGCTCGGAGCGCCTGCACGTCATCGATCCGCGGCGAGCACGGATCACGGCCGTACTGCACGTGCGCGAACGGCTGAACGGCGTCGCGATCGGCGCGGGAGCCGTCTGGGCGATCAGCGGCCGGGCGTCCGAGGTGCTGCGCGTCGATCCGCGGACCCGCATGGTGACCGATCGCATCCGGATCGTCAGCCGGCCCGGGGTCCAGGCGCCCTATCCGGTCGCCGTCGAGGCGGGGGCGGGCTCGGTGTGGGTGCTCAACGCCAACTCGCAGACGGTCACGCGGATCGACCCGCGCGCCCGCGGCATCGTCGCGACGATCCCGATCGGGATCGGCCGCGGCGCGCTGCGCCTCGCCGCGAGCGGGGGCTTCGCCTGGGTTGCGAGCGACGACGGCACGCTGTCGCGCATCGACGCGCGCACGAACGCGGTTCGCGCATTCACCTTGGGGCCGGGCCTGCGCGACGTCGGGGTCGCAGGCGGTGCCGTCTGGGTCACGACCGGACCGCGGCAGCGCGGGGCCGGGTCCCGGCGCGGGCACTGACGGGCGGCGCCGCAGCGCCGCCCGCCGTGCTGCGACCTCCTGGCGGCCGGTCAGTGGGCGATGTGGCGGCCGCGACCGCCGGCGTGCCTCTCATCCCGCCGATGGCCCGCGAGGACGATGCCGCCGAGTGCGACGAGCACCAGCGAGACGATCGCCCCGGCGCCGATCCCCGCGTCACCCCAGTCGAACGTGCTGCGATCGCCGGCGCGCGTTCCCTGCACGGGCTGCTGCGCCGCAGCCCGCGTGCCGCTGGCGGCGTCGCGTGCGTCGGGTGAGCGCAGGTCGATCGCGATCCTGCCGGAGGCGACCGCACGCGCCGAGTCCTGCACGTGCGGTGAGCGCACGTTCGGCGCCGGCACGTCGCGAGCGGGCGCCGCCGCCGCGGGCGCGACGGCCATGAGACCTACCGCGAGCGCGACCACCAGAGGGCGCGTGCAACGCGTGAGCTTGCTGGACATCGATGAACCTCCCTCTCTCCCGGTCGCCCACCGCGACCGGATCGCGGAACCGTGCACCAGTGGGGTAGACGCTCGGCCAAGCCGGGTTGGAATCCGGTGTATGAGCGCCGGCGGCAGCACGAACCTGTCACCTCGGCGGGGCCGCCGGGTACGTTCCGGGGGAATGCCCGACCGCAGTCGCACCTTCCTCCCCGGCGGCCGCCGCGCCGTCGTCGTCGGCGCCGGCTCGTTCGGCACCGCGATCGCGGTGCTGCTGGCGCGCGGGGGTCTGCGCACCACGCTGCAGACGCGCACGCCGCAGCAGGCGGCCGAGCTGCAGGCCGCGCGCGAGAACGCCGTCTACCTCCCCGGCATCACCTTCCCCGCCGACCTGCGGATCGACTCGGCGGACGCCGGCCTGTCGCGCGCCGACCTCGTGTTCCTCGGCGTGCCGTCCCGCGGGCTGGACGAGCTGCTGACGACGCTGCCCGAGCGCGGGCTGCGCGACCGTGCCGCGATCATCTCGCTCGCCAAGGGCCTCGTCCCGCCCGACGGCCGCGCGCCGTCCGCGGTCCTGCGCGACATCTTCGGCGACCAGCGCGTCGCCGTGATCGGCGGTCCCGCACACGCACGCGAGATGGTCACCGAGGGCGCCGGCCTCGTCGCCGCGTCGGCCAGCGAGGAGCTTGCGCGGACCCTGGCGCGCACGTTCATCAAGGCGGGCGTCGTCTGCGAGGAGTCGAACGACCCGGTCGGCGTCGAACTCGCCGGCGCCGCGAAGAACGCCGCGGCGCTGGCCAGCGGCGCGACCGAGGGCCAGGGCCTGAACGCCGCCGGCGCTGCCGCCGGCCACATCTTCGCCGAGGTCTGGCGCTTCGCCGAGCTGCAGGGCGCGCGGCCGGAGTCGATGATCGGCCTGGCCGGCACCGGCGACCTGGTCGCGACGGTGCTCGCCCCCGGGAGCCGCAACCGCCGGGCCGGCGAGCTGCTCGCCGACGGCGTCACCGCCGACGAGATCCCGGCCCGCGTCGGGCAGGCCGTCGAGTCGCTGGAGTCCGTGCCGCTGCTGGCCCGCGCGCTGCAGGACGCGCACCTGGAGGCCCCGGTCACGACGGGGCTGGCGCGGCTGATCTCCGGTGAGCTGCCGCTCGACGACTGGGTCGCGCTCGTCCGCACGACCGTGCCGCCGCGAGCGCGCTGGCGGGCGCCGGTGCGACGTGGCTTCTGGCGGCGCCTGTGGGCGCGGATCTCCCGGCCGCGGCGGGTGGCGCCCGTCGAGCTGCCGCCCGGCGACCGGCCGGGCTAGCCCGAGGCGAGCCCGTCGAAGCGCACCGGCATGCGCGCGGCGACGCGGTCGACGAGGGCGTCGAGCCGGCGGCGGATCGGCTCCGCGTGGACGACCCAGGCGACGGACGCGCCGAGCGCCGCGCCCGCGAGCACGTCGGTCGGGAAGTGCACGCCGACGGCGACGCGGCCGGCCGCGAGCAGCGCCGCGGCGACGAGCACGGGCACGCCGATCCGGCGATCGCGCAGGAACAGCGCGGTGGCGATCGCGAACGCCGCGGTCGCGTGGTCCGACGGGAAGCTCGCGTCGGCGACGTGCGGCGAGAACAGGTGGACCGAGCCCGGGTCGGTGACGAACGGGCGGCTGCGATCGACGGCGTGGGACAGCACCTGCCCGATCAGCAGCGCGCCGGCGGTGCTGACGCCGGCGGCGACGCCCGCGCGAGCGAGATCGAGGCGGCGGGTGAGCAGCGGCACGATGGCGACGAGCACGACGAGCAGGCCCGCGAACAGCGCCTGCGAGATCGCCATGTAGGCGGTCATCGGGTCCTCGACGCCGTCGTGATGCAGCAGGAAGCTGTTGAGCGCGTGCACGATCGACTGGTCCATGTCAACGCAGTGTAGGAACCGGGTGGGCGCGAATCGGGGGTTGCGCGGCGCGTGCCCGCGACCGTAGGTTCGGTCGGCCGGGCGGTGAGAGCACCGCGCAGAGGCCGGCGCGAGGGAGGAGATCCACCACCATGCACCATCACCGCCGCCTGCTCGGCGCGCTGCTCGCCGTCGTTCTGCTGGGCGCCGCAGGCGCCCAGGCCGCCCATGCCGACTCGTACGTCGCCCTCGGCGACAGCTACTCGTCCGGCACCGGCACCCGCGACTACTCGTACGACAGCACCTGCCAGCGCGGGCCGTACGCCTATCCCGCGCTGATCGACGCCGACCGGCCGAACACGACCCTGACGTTCAAGGCCTGTTCGGGCGCCAAGACGGGCGACGTCCTGGCCAGCCAGGTCACCGCGCTGACCGCGAGCACGAACATCGTCACGATCACCATCGGCGGCAATGACGCCGGGTTCAGCAGCGTCATCACGCAGTGCGCGCTGCCGTGGCCGTTCACCTGCGACGGCGACATCACCACCGCACAGAACTACATCCGCAACACGCTGCCGGCAAAGCTCGACTCCGTGTACAACTCGATCAGGTCGCGTTCGCCGGGCGCGACCGTCGTCGTGCTCGGCTACCCGCGGCTGTTCATGGGCAGCGACTGCAACGCGGGGACGTTCTTCAGCAGCAGCGAGCTGACGAAGCTCAACACGACCGCCGACATCCTGCGGGACACGACCCGCACGCGGGCACAGGCGGCCGGCTTTACATTCAAGGATGCGATCCCGCCGTTCACCGGGCACGCGGTGTGCTCGTCGACCGAGTGGCTCAACGGCCTGTCCAGCCCCACCGGCGACAGCTACCACCCCAACCGCAACGGGCACAAGCTCGGCTACGAGCCGCTCGTGCGGTCCGTGATCGGCTAGCGGTCAGCCGCGCGCCAGCGTCAGCACGGCGTCCGCGTGGCGCCGTGCTGACGGCTGCGCAAGCGGCCCGGGCGGCAGCTCGACGACGAACGAACTGCCGGCGCGCACGCGCGCGTTGACCCAGCGCGACAGGCTGCCCGGGTAGTGCGCGAGTGGCCTGAACGGCAGGCCGACGAGCCGTGCGTAACGCCGCGCCCGCCCGTCCCAGCCGGACTCCGGCGCGTCGAGGAGCGTCAGCGGCTGGTGGTACCAGATGACGACCTGCGGTCGCTCGCGCAGGATCAGCGCGCGGATCGCGCGGGACTCCGGCTCGGAGAAGGCCTTCGTGCCCGCGTAGAAGCGCGAGCCGGGCGGGCCCAGGTGCCGGCGGCCGACGGCGCCGTTGCGGTTGAGGTCCACCCCGTGCGCGTTCTGCCGCGTCCCGTGCGCGAACCCGTCCGGGTTGATGTTGCGCACCAGCAGCAGCTGCGTCCTTTCAAGCGTCGCCGGGTCCGTCGCGG
This sequence comes from Solirubrobacteraceae bacterium, assembly GCA_046594555.1. Lineage (GTDB taxonomy): Bacteria > Actinomycetota > Thermoleophilia > Solirubrobacterales > Solirubrobacteraceae > F1-60-MAGs163. The sequence goes on along the minus strand of JBKJRO010000137.1, from coordinate 15,253 downwards.
CGAGCCGGGCGACGACCGCGCGCGCGGCGCACTCGTCGCCGTGGATGCACCCGATGACCAGCACGGTCCGCGCGGCCAGCGGGTCGCCGACGCGTACGAGCCCGATCGGGCGGCCCTCGACGGAGGACCCGATCCGCTCCGTCGCCACGGGGTAGGGCGGCGCCGGCGTCCCTGCGGCCGGGGCGATCGACGTGGGCGCGGCGACCAGCGCAGCGGCTGCGACGAGCGCCCGAGGCCTCACGCGCCGCTGAGCGTCGTGACGACGGCCTCGTACACGCCCGCTCCGTGAGCGGCATCGGCGACGCGGACGTTCGCGTGGCGGGACGCAAGGTCCCGCATCGCGGGGTCGTGCTCGAGCGCGTTCGCGACGAGCCAGAACGTCCCCACGGTCGCGGCGACCGCGAGGTCCTCCCGCGAGTCCCCGACCGCGATGCAGTCGGCCGGGTCCAGCCCGCGCATGCGCTGGTGGGCAGCGACCGCCGCCGCCTTGGAGATGCCCGCCGGGCGCAGGTGGTAGGCGCGGACCTCCGGCAGGGCGGCCAGCGCCGGCGAGCGGCGCCGGACGACGCCGTTGTCCACCAGCGCGAGGTCGGCGTGTCCCGCGGCGGCGAGCACCGCCTGGACCTCGTCGACGTCCACCAGGCCGCGCAGCAGGTGCGAGACCTCGCGGCCGCTGTGCCACGGCGCGTGCTCCTCGAGCCGGCCGGCGAACCGGTCCAGCAGCAGCGCGGGGGCGCCGGTCGCCGTGATCTGCTCGTGGATCGTCGTCTCGCCCGGCAGCCACGGAGCGGTCAGCCACTGCGTCTCGTCGTCGAAGACGACGCCCGCGCCGGTCTCGAAGATGCAGCAGCGCTGGCCGAACAGCCGCGCGTCCTCCGTCGCGACGACGCGGCGCCGGCCGGACATGACGACGACCTCAACGTCCGCGCGCAGGCAGGCCTCGATCGCGCGGATGCCGAGCAGCGTGACGCCGCCGCCCTGCTCGGCGAGCAGCCCGCCGCCCGGGCCGAGCAGCGTTCCGTCCATGTCGACGTAGAGGCAGCGCACTGCGGCGGTTCTAGCAGGCCGTAGGGTCCGGGCGGTGCCCCCGCCGCTCGCGAGCGTCGCGTCCGACATGCTGCCCAGCGCGATCGGCATCGCCGTCAGCCCGCTGGCGATCGCGCTCGTGATCCTCATGCTGCTGTCCGAGCACGCGCTGCGCAACGCGCTCGCGTTCACGGCGGCGTGGTTCGCCGCCTGCTTCGCCGGCGTCGCGGTGCTGGCATCGCTGCTCGACGGGGGCGACCACGGGGGGCGCCTGCCGCGGGGCGAGGCGTGGCTGTTCGCGGGCCTCGGCGCCCTGCTCGTCGTGCTCGGGATCGGCGCGCTGATCGTCCGCGGCGATCACCTCCCGCGGCTGCTCGCCCGCGCCGAGCGACTCGCGCCGCACCATGCCGCGCTGACCGGGTTCGCCGGCGCGCTGGTCAGCCCGAAGGAGCTGCCGCTGATCGTCGCCGGCGCCGCCGCGCTCGCACGCGCGCCCGGCCTGACCGCGCCGGGCATCGCAGCCGGCGCATTCGGATTCGCCATCGTCGCCAGCCTCGGGCTGCTGGCGCCGATCGCCCTGTACGCCGCGCGCCGCGACCACGCCGCCCGGCTGCTCGGCGCCGGCCGCGACTGGCTGCTGGCCCACCACGCCGTCGTCAGCGGCGTGCTGCTGATCGTCGTCGGCCTCGCCATCGGCCAGGAGGGCCTGCGCGCGCTGTAGCCGAGGGGTGGCCCGTCATGACGTTCAAATCTGGGGTGATCACGGGCCACCCCGCTGCTTTGGCCGCTCGGAGCGGGTTCGGCGACCGGGATGAACGGCGTGGCCGCGTAGCATCGGACCCGATGGCGGTCACCCGGCGCACCGACCCCTGGACCGCCCTGGTCGACGACGCCCGCGAGGACGGGCGCATCGTCCGCGAGGCCTTCGAGGGCGCCCGCGAGCCCGTCTACGCGGACATCCCCGCCGACCTGCACCCGCGGCTGCGTGACGCGCTCGCGCACACCGGCGTCCGCGCCCTCTACCGCCACCAGGCCCAGGCGCTCCAGAGCGCCTGGGAGGCGACGACGATCGTCACCACCGGCACCGCGTCGGGCAAGTCGCTGTGCTTTCAGCTGCCGACGCTCGACGTGCTGCTCGGCGATCCGCGGGCGCGCGCGCTGTACCTGTACCCGACGAAGGCGCTGGCCCAGGACCAGGCCCGGGCGCTGCACGCCTTCGGGCTGTCCCAGCAGATCCGGCCCGCGATCTACGACGGCGACACGCGCCGTGAGGACCGCGCGCAGATCCGCCGCACGTCGAACCTCGTCCTCACCAACCCGGACATGCTTCACATGGGCGTGCTCCCGCACCACGCGCTCTGGGGCGACTTCCTGGCGAACCTCGCCGTCGTCGTCGTCGACGAGGCACACGTCTACCGCGGCGTGTTCGGATCCCACGTGGCCAACGTCCTGCGCCGGCTGCGGCGCATCGCGCTGCACTACGGCACGACGCCCCGCTTCCTGCTGGCGAGCGCGACGATCGCCAACCCCGTCGAACTGGCCGAGCGCCTGACCGGCCTCGACGACGTGCGATTGATCGACGAGGACGGATCGCCCGGCGCGCGGCGCCAGATCGCCATGTGGAATCCGCCGATCGAGGACGAGGCGCTGCAGACGCGCCGCAGCGTCATCGCCGAGGCGGCCGAGCTGGTCGCCCGGCTGGTGCGCGACGACGCGCGGACGATCTGCTTCATGAAGTCGCGCAAGGGCGTCGAGCTGGTCGCCAAGCTGGCCGCCGACGAGCTCGAGCGCACGGGTGAGCACGAGCTGGCGGGCCGCGTCGCCGCCTACCGCGCCGGCTACACGCCCCAGCAGCGCCGCGAGCTGGAGGCCCGCCTTGTCAACGGCGAGCTGCGCGCGGTCGTCACCACCGACGCGCTGGAGCTCGGCATCGACATCGGCGCGCTCGACGCGGCCGTCTGCGTCACGTTCCCCGGCACCGTCGCGTCGCTGCGGCAGATGTGGGGCCGCGCGGGGCGCCGCGGGCGCGGGCTGGCCGTGTACGTCGCCGGCGAGGACGCGCTGGACCAGTTCTTCTGCCGCCACCCGGACGAGTTCCTGGAGCGTCCGGTCGAGTCGGCGATCCTGCACTACGAGAACGAGCAGATCCACCTGCCGCACCTGATCTGCGCGGCGCACGAGCAGGCGATCGACCCGGACCGCGACGCCGCCATCCTCGGGCCGCGCGTGCGCGCGCACTGCGAGGCGCTGTTCGCCGGCGGGGAGCTCGTCGAGCGCCGCGGCGCCTTCGTCCTGCGCCAGGCCGAGGACTTCCCGGCCGCGCGCGTCGCGCTGCGCTCCGCATCGCCCGACAGCGTCGCGGTCGTGGACGGCGGCAGCGGCGAGCTGCTCGGCACCGTCGAGCTTGCGCGCGCCTGCTCGACCGTGCACGACGGCGCGATCTACCTCCACATGGGCCGGTCATACGCCGTCCGCGACCTCGACCTGGACCTGCGGCGCGCCGTCGTCGAGGCGCACACCGGCGACTGGTACACGCAGCCCAAGCGTGACATCGACACCGAGATCGAGCGCCTGCTGGATCGCCGCACGGTGAACGGCGTCGAGCTGAGCTTCGGCACCGTCATCGTCAGCGAGCAGGTCCAGGCCTTCCAGCGCAAGCGCCTGGGCACGCGCGAGGTGCTGGACCTGACGGCGCTCGACCTGCCGCGGACCGAGTACACGACGCAGGCGCTCTGGTACGAGCTGGGCGGCGAGGTCCTCGCCGACCTGCCGCCGGAGCTGCTGCTCGGCGCGCTGCACGCGACCGAGCACGCGCAGATCGCCGTGCTGCCGCTGCTGGCGATGTGCGACCGCTGGGACATCGGCGGCCTGTCGACCAACGGCCACCCGCAGACGGGCGGGCCGACGATCTTCATCTACGACGGCCACCCGGGCGGCGTCGGCATCACGCGCCAGGGATTCCTCGCGTTCGGCGACCTCGTCCGCGACGCGCGCCTGCTGATCGCCGAATGCCCGTGCCAGGACGGCTGCCCGTCCTGCGTGCAGTCGCCCAAGTGCGGCAACCTCAACGAGCCGCTCGCCAAGGCGGGCGCGCTCGAGGTGCTCGAGCGGATGTCGGCACACGCCTGACTGGAGCTTCGGTGGAGCTTTTCCGGCCGAGGTGATGCACCCAGCCGCGGCGCTCAGGCGCGGCGGCCCGCGCGTCGATGGACGCCATGATGCTGCCCCCTCATAAGGGCTTCATCGTCCCACTGGTCGGGACGCTCTTCCTCCTCATGGCCCCCGCCTCCGGTGCCGCCGCTCCGGAGGCGGGCGGCGTTTCGGCCGACCCCGGGACGGTGACCCACAACGCCGGCACCACCGGCGGTGCCGCGTTCGGCGCGGGTGGCCACCGCCTGCCCGGGCGCCCGCGGATCCGCTCGATCCGCGCCGTCGCCGCGCGCGTCACCGCCGGGCGGGCCGTGCGGCTCGTCGTCCGCGTCGACCGCGAGCGCGCGACGACCGTGCACCTGCGCGCCGTCATCGCCGGGAACGGCGTTCGCCGCCTCAGCGTCGACCTGGGCCATCTGCCGACCGGCCGCACCGTGCGCGTCGGCCTCAGCGCCGACCTGGCCCCGGGCCGCTACCGGGTCCGGCTGCTGGCGCTGGGCCGCCGCGGCGAGCACGCCGTGCAGGGCCGCGACGTCGCCAGGGTGCGGATCGTCGCGCCGCCGCGGGTCGCGCGGCCGAAGCCCGCGCCCGGACCGACCCCGGCCCCCGATCCGCTCGTCGTCGCACCGCCGACCGTCGCGGGCGGCGTCTTCCCGGTCCAGGGCTTCCACACCTACGGCGGCGAGGACTCGCGCTTCGGCGCCGGCCGCACCGGGCACACCCACGAGGGCCAGGACGTGAGCGCCGCCCGCGGGACGCCGGTCGTCGCGCCGGTCGCCGGCACGGTGCTGTTCACCCAGTACCAGGCGGGCGCCGCCGGCGAGTACGTCGTGCTCCACGCCGACGACGGCCGCGACATGTTCTTCGCCCATTGCGTGCGCCACTCCACCGTCGTGAAGCCCGACCAGCGCGTCAGCCCCGGCGGGCGGCTGTGCGACGTCGGCGAGACCGGGGTCGCCAGCGGTCCGCACCTGCACTTCGAGATCTGGCCCGACGGCTGGCGCCAGATCAAGCACACGCGCCCGATCGACCCGCTCGCGCAGCTGCGGGCGTGGGACGGGCTGTCGTAGTCACCCCGCGCGGAGCCGCAGGCGGACGTCGTCCAGCAAGCCGCGGCAGGCCGATTCGACGAGGTCGATGACGAGGTCGAAGCCCTCGCCCCCGCCGTAGTAGGGATCCGGGACCTCCAACTCCCCGGCGAACGCGGGGTCGAACTCGCGCAGCAACCGGACCTTTTCGGCCCCGCCGGCGTGCGGCGCCCGGGCGCGCAGCTCGCGGGCGTTGGCGTGGTCCATCACCAGCAGCAGGTCGAAGGCCTCGAAGTCGGCGAGCGCCACCTGGCGCGCTGCGCCGCCGACCGCGATGCCGCGGCGCGCGGCGGCGGCCACCGAGCGGCCGTCGGGCGGGTCGCCGGCATGCCAGCCGCCGGTGCCGGCGCTGTCCACCTCGACGGCGCGCTCGAGCCCGGCCTGCGTCACCAGGTCGCGCATCACCGCCTCGGCCGTCGGCGAGCGGCAGATATTGCCCATGCAGACGAAGAGGAGCCGCACCTGGGACATGACCGATACGGTAGACGGGGGCACGGATTCATCACGTGCGGCAGAGCGCGGCGCGCCACCCGTCGGCTACCCTGACCGGCCTCGGCGAGATAGCTCAGTTGGTAGAGCACACGACTGAAAATCGTGGTGTCCCCGGTTCGAGTCCGGGTCTCGCCATGGACGAGGGGCCCGTGAGAACGGGGCCCTCGGCACCTCCGCGTAGCCCGCGGTACCCGCGGTGGTAGCGAGCTGGCACGAGATCGGCGGCAACGCGCCGCCGTTTGCCGAGGCCCCGCCGGCCTGACGCGCGGGCTCGTGTTCGTCTGCGGATGAACGGCGGGGCGTTCGCCCGGGTGGAAGTCCTCGCGACGGACCAATACGCTCGCGGTCCAACGCCGCAGGGTCGGACACGAGGAGGCACCATGGCGCAGCCGAGGAGGGTCGTTTTCGCCGTCGGCCTTGCCGCGTCCCTGCTGCTCCTCCTGCTGGCGGCGCCGGCCCTCGCATCGTTCGAGGGCTCCTCCGGGAAGATCGCGTACATCACGGGAACGGACCCCCAGATCCTCAAGGTGTGGGACCCGTCGGACGCCGCGGCCAACCCGGACGACGAGAAGGCGGGCGTGTTCACCGCCGACAGTGAGACCTACGCGTTCCCGACTCAGGACACGATCTCGCTGGGCTCGCCGTCGGTTCCGGTGTGGTCGCCCGACGGCACGCGCATCGCCTACGCCAAGTCGGTCGATGGCACGGGCAACTCCCCGACCCCGGTCAAGCACACGGCGATCTTCGTCTTCGACCTGCGGACGATGACCTCGACGCAGATCACCCACCCCATCACCACGCTGGTCGACGACAACCCCAGCCCGACGTACGTCGCGCACTCGGCCTCGGACTGGTCGCCTGCATGGAGCCCGGACGGCGGGACGCTGGCCTTCATCCGCCAGTTCTACGTCACCCCGGATGACACCGGGCATTTCGGCGACTCCGGCCAGAACCTGTGGACGATCCCGGCCTTCTCGGGTGCGGTGGAGTCGAGGGCGACGTCCTACACCCAGGAGCCGCCGTACCCGACCAACGGCACCCTGTGGATCCCAGGCACAAACGACGTGATGGTCGCCATGTTCTCGAGCGCAGGCCAGTATCTCGCACGCCAGCCGCTCGGCGGCGGCGGCGCCACACAGATGGCCAAGGGGCTCATCTTCGACTACGACGTGTCACCCGACGGCAAGAAGTTCGGCTACACCGTCCTGAGCGGAGCCGGCTTCGAAGGTTTCGCCGGTGACGTCGGCGGCGTCGCCACGGGACAGGGCACGTGGAACAACCAGCTCGTCCGTTTCTCCAACAGCGGCGACGGGCTGCTGCGCACCGACTGCCTGCCGCGCCCAACCGGTCCGCCCGCCTGCGGCGTCGCGGACCGGATGCTGGAGGACCCCGAGGCCGACATCCGCGCGGGCGAGCCGGACCGCTTCGTGCTGGACTGGCGTGACCGGGTCGGGGTGGTCGGCACCGGCAGCCTGCCCGGGCGCGTGTCGTGGGACGTGCAGCCAGAGGTCTCGCCGGTGATCTTCGTACCGGGCTTCCTGGGCTCGATCATCGACTGCAGCGGCACCGACCTGTGGCCCCACATGCCGCTCCCGAACGCGCTGGGCATGCGGCTGGGGCCCAGCGGGCTCGACAACGTCGGCTGCGCGGCGGCGAAGCCGGGCGACGTGCTGCGTACCGTGCTCACGCAGGACATCTACAACACCGTCGGCCGGTACGTCGAGAACACGCTCGAGCCGGGCCGCGGCACGATGTTCGGCTGGGACTGGCGCATGCGCCCCCAGGAGTCGCTCGACAGGCTCGACAAGGCGGTCGACGACGCGCTGGCCGCGCCCGGCAGATGGAAGGAGCAGAAGGCCAAGCGCGTCGTGCTCTGGGGTCATTCCTACGGCGGGCTGCTGATCCGGACCTACCTCGCATTGCATCCGGACAAGGTGGCTCGCGTGCTGACTGTGGGGACCCCGTCCTGGGGTGCACCGAAGTCGCTCTTCTCGCTGGCCTATGGGATCGAGACGCCGGAGGGCGGGCTCGGGATGGACCTGTTCTTCAAGAACTCGGAGTTGCAGGAGATGGCGGTCAACCTCGCAGGCCTCTACCAGCTGTATCCGAGCCCGAAGTACACGCCCGGGTGGCTGCAGGTCGACGGCGCGGGGGCTGATCTCGGCGGGTTCGTGTCGTCCCTGGGCGGGAACGCCGCCCTGCTGACCCAGGCGCAGGGCTACCACAACGCGATCTACGACCGCTTCTACGACAACGGCGGGAGGATCGATGTGCAATCCGTGGTCGGGACCGGGGTCCCCACGTTCGGGCGGCTGAACTTCCTGCACCAGCCGGACGGGACGTCCAAGGTCGACGTCGCGTACGTCAACGGCGACGGGACGGTGCCGGGGCTGAGCGCCACGCAGGGACCGATCGGTCCGCTGCCGGCGGCGCCGGCCGACCCGATCCACATCCAGAACACGTGCAGCGTCTCGCATGTGCCGCTCGCCAACGATCCGAAGGTGATGCGGGCGTACAGCAACTGGATCCTGTTCGGTCGCGTGCCACGGCTGCTGCCCGGCCAGTGCGGCGTCAGCGGTGGCACCTACGTGTTCGAGCCGGGAACGCTCGGCGTGCCGGCGCCGCGCGTCGCGACCCAGCGCCGTTCGACCCAGCGCGTCGCGACGGGAGCGGCGATGAGCCCGCAGAGCGCGGAGGAGGCAGCGCTGGTCGATGTGGTCGACCTGCCCGACCGCGTGGTGGTCGTGACCGACGACCGCGAGCCCGTCACGATGACCCTGAAGCTCGACGGCGCGAGCTTTACGTACGCCCCGATCACCGACGCAGGTGAGGGTGCGAGGCTGACGTACGGACCACTCAGGGGAACCCTCGAGCTGACGCCCGGTCCGCCCGGCGGCGCACCGCTGGTGACCATCGACGGGCAGCCGGTGGCGCCGCACGAGCCGGTCGTCACGCCGCCGCCGGCGATCTCGCCCGGCGGCGGAGTGGTGGGTGTCGTGCCCCCGGCGAGTCCGAGCGCCCGGACGCCGGTGGTCAAGCGGCTGTCGATCTCGGGGCGCCCGCGGCTGATCGGCCGCAAGCTCACGGTGAAGGTCGCGGTCCCCGGCGCCGGCACCGTCCGCGCCGTCGTGCGCAAGAAGAGCGGGCGCAAGGCCGTGCTCGGCTCCGTCCGGATGACGTCGAAGGCGATCCGCACGCTGACGCTCACCGTGCGACTGCGCAACCGCCAGCGCGCCGCCGTCGGGCTGACGGTCACCTTCACGCCCGCGAAGGGGAAGGTCCAGACCGTGAGTGCGTCGGTCAAGCCGCGCTGATCTCGTAGGCGCCGGCTCGACGCGGGAGAGCCGTGAGCTTCGCAGCGTGAAGTTCACGGCCAGGGGCAAGGGGGCGCAAGGACCTCGATCACCTGTCGACGCTCTCCTTGAAGGAGTCCGTCACGCGCCCCTTGATGTGTGAGCCCTGGCACTGGTCGGCGGCGTCCTGCGCGGCGCCCGTAGGACAAGTACGACCTGTTCCTCGTCGACTGGCACGACCCGGTGACGTGGCTGTCCGTCGACTCGTCCTGACGCCCGCTCCTCAAGGGTCCCGGCGGTCGGCGAAGGCCAAGGCACTCAGCGCCCACGAGGACGACTCAGCGGCGCGACGCCCGGTGGCGACCGCGAGCTGGCGAAGAACCGAGACACCATCACGTCCTGTCGGTTCGTGAAACACATCAAGGCGATCCCAGATCTCAGGCGATCGAGCGCGACAAGGTTCGGGACGCCCACTCTGTTGTTGCGGGCGCGCCCGAGTAGCGGTTCGGAGCTCGGCGACTGGACCCTCGACGGTGGCGCTCCTCGGGGGGACGGCGACGGCCGAGATTGGTACCGCTCGTGGCACCCACAATGTGTCGGTCCGTCCTGTCCGATGCATCGCGGCCACCGGACGAACCGGACACATCCGAACGACCGGACTACCCGGAAGCGGCGTTCGCCCGGTTCGAGTCCGGGTCTCGCCATCCGTGCTGATCATCCGCGTGGCCGTCCTGGCTGTGGCGCTCGCAGCCCTCGCCGCCCGGTGGTCAGCCCGCCGCGGGCTTAGCGGGCCTTGAGCACCTCGACGGGGCCCTCAGACGAGCTTCGCGGTGGCCTGGATGATGCGGCATGGCCTGGATGATGCGGGGAGCCGGCAGCCTGTTGCGCGCCCCGGGTATCGTGCATGAGCCGCAGGCCTCGGCGGGTCTGGTGTCGATGAGCGACAGCCTGCGGCGAGGTGCTCCATGACCTCCAGCTCGCCGACGGTGCAGACCCCGTCTGCAGGCTGCATGGGTCTGATCGTGCCCCAGGTCGCGTCGATCACGACGAGGCCGATGTCGGCGAGGCGCAACCGCACGCGCATCGGTTCGCGATCGCGCCCGGCGCGCGGGAGCTCTGGGCGCCGCGGCGGCTCAGGCGACATCGCCGGCCGCCATGGTGATCAGCGGGACGGTGCTGCCGTATGCGAAAGGTGCCTTCGCGCCGCTGGGCACCGTCGTGCTCGACAAGGCCGGCGCGCTCACCAGTGGCGGACCGGTCGCGGACGGCAACGCCGGATCTCGTTTCAGCCGCCGTGCTCGCGCATGTGCGCGACCATCTTGCCGAAGGTCGCGAACGTGTGGTTCTCCCCGTGATGCGTGCAGGTGACCTCAGGCGGCGAAGGCTGCGGCGGAAGCGACGTCGTGGCGCAGGCCGCGACGCTCTGGCCGAACGGGGACGCTGCGGCCGGTCCGGCCGTCAGCAGCGCGGCCACGACCGCGGCGAGGGACGCGAAACGGATCATCGAAGATTTCACTCCTCCAAGCAGGGAAACAAGTCCTACGGACCGTAGGGTAACCCCACTCGTGGAGGTAAGGGGAAGAAACCGCATCGCCGGGGCGGCAAACTACGGAGCGGATCAGCGCATCGGCGCGAAGTCGCGGACCGCGGCGAACAGTTCGCGCTGCTTCTCCGGGGCGCAGGGGAGCGGATGCTGTCGATCCTGCGATTCTCTATGCACCGGTCGGCGTGGCTGATCGACCCCTTGGCTTCACGGTCGAGATGGCACTGCGGGGTGGGGCAACGCGCTTGAGAGCAGTCGCTCACGCGAGATCTCACGCCGGCGGCAGGTCGCTCTCCCGCTCGGCTTCCTGTAAGCGCTGCTCCACCTCTGTCTTCAGTCGCTCGACGGACTCGCGCAGGATCTGCTGGTTGAGCGTTTGTGCGATATGCCCGGGAACCCACGCGCCTGGGTCGATCCCGACCTTGAATGTGAACCTTGGTTCCCCGCTGGGGGTCTCCTCCATAAGCCACTCGCCGGCGAAGTCCTTGAAGTGATCTACCCCGGCATTGGTGGAGTTGGGTTTCTAGAGTCGTCCGGTAGATACGGAGATTCAGATGCCCCGCAGGTACCCGCCGGAGATGCGTCGTCAGGTGATCGAGGAGCGCCTGGGCGCTGCGCCGCGTCAGCTCGTCGTGCAGCTGGAGGTCAAGGCCCACGGTGGGGCCGCCCTCGCGATCGCGGCCGTCTGCCGGGCACTGGCCCACCGGCCCGACCGGCGAGCGGGTCGAGGTCCTGTCCTTCCATGCCGCAGCGGTGATCGCCCCCGCGCGCCGGGGTGTGCAGGGGCGGCTCGTGGTGTGGGCCGACTTCGCACGCGGCCCGCTGGCCGCGTGGGCACCGGGACGATCGACGACGCCGAGCTCGCGCTCCAGGCTGGGGGTCGAGGCCATACTTCCGACGCCACGGCGGCGTTGCTCGACGCCGTGGCGCCCGCCTGAGCGCTCAGGCGGTCTTGCGCAGCACGGCGATGATCCGCGGGTGTCCGTCGACCTCGACGCGATCGACAACGTCCATCTCGTCCAGCCCGGCGAGGCGCCCCAGGCGCCGCAGGCCCTCGGCAGGGAAGCCCCAGTACGTGAACTCGTCGCCGCCGTAGACGTCCCCGGACTCGCGGACCTCCACGGCGCCGCTGTCCTGAGCCAGCCGCGACCCGTAGGTCTCCAGCACCAGCTCCCCGCCGGGCTCGAGCACCGCGGCGAGCGCGCCCAGCATCCCGACCGGGTCGTGGACGCGGTGCAGCATGCCGAAGCAGAGCACGACGTCAAAGGCTTCGTCCAGCCGGCCGACCTCCAGCGCGTCTAGCTGCTCGTAGGAGACCCGGGAGCCCAGCAGCTCACCGATCGCCCGGAAGCCCGCCGACGCCTCCAGCTCGATGCCGAAGCGGCCGCGGATCCAGTCGACGTATTGCTCGTTGTCGACCCCCACAACGCGGCTGGCACCCTGCGCCTCGGCCAGATAGGCGTAGAAGCCATCGAAGGTCCCGATGTCCAGGACGCTGCGGCCGGCGAAGCGCTTGCAACCAAGCGCCGGGACCCGATAGCGGTGGTCCCGAGCAATGCCCGGGGTGTAGACGCCCGGAGACAACTGAAACGTATGAAACCACAGCGGGACGGCGTCGCGCAGGCGCTCGGCATCGACCTGCGCGGCACCGATCGGAAGCAGGTCGGCGACGGCGGTCTCGGCGAGCGACGTGAGCGGGATCGCCTCACGCGCGGGTTCTTGAAGCAACAAAGCCTCTTCGGTCGAGGGTGGACGACAAAGCATGACACCAACACGCCGGGCGCCATCGCAGGACAGACGACCATAGCCCCCTGGGGGGGAGAGATCACGACGGTCTCACCGACACCGGTTGCACCGCTACGCGGCCCGGCACGGGCCTTCTTGACCTTCAGAACGATCTTCGCCCGCACCTGGTGGGAGCAGCCCGGCTTGAGTGAGCCACGCTGTTCGACGGAGTGGATGTACGAGCCGTTTGTGACGTGACCGGCTGCTCACGACACGATGTCAACGCAAACCGTTGCTATCCGTGGACTCGCGAGCGAGCCCGCAGCGGCCCGGCGCCCCGTAAACAAGCCGAATCGGCGCCACAACGCCGCCGACTGAACATCGTGGTGTCCCCGGTTCGAGTCCGGGTCTCGCCATCGGGGAAGTCCCTGGTAATGAGTGATTTTGGTCGACTGCCGTTCTCCGGCGGCGGACGCGTGTTCGGGTCGCTGCGTCCCAATCGGAGCCCAGAGCCGGGCTGGGGGGAGCCGTTCTCAACCGAGTCGTCGTCGGCGGAGCCGCCCGCGCTCCTCGATCGTTGTCGTTCTTCCGGATCTTGAAGCGGCTCTCGAATTCAAGGGACCACGACTACGAAACGTGGGTGTGCCGGTTCGAGGAACCAGCTCAACAGAGGAACCCACCAAACCCCACCATCTCCGCGAGACTCCCAGCCCGGCTCAAAGGTGCAGGAAGGCGTCAGCCTCCACCGGCCGGGTCCACAAGTAGTGCTGTCACTTCATCCGAGCCTCCGTGGAGCGCGCGAGCTGCTGATCGAGCGGTTCGAGCTCGCGGGGTGGTCGCTGAGCGCGGCCGCGGAGGCGCCTGGGCGAAAGATTCGTCCCGGCGCCGACGCTAGGCCATACTCGGTCGGTGCGCAGCGTGCTTGTACTGGTGTGTCTGGCCGCGATGACCGGGGCGACGTTCGCCGTTGCCGGGGCCCACAGCGCGCCGCGGGCACCGCGGTGCAGCACCGGGAAGGTCATCAGCAAGGTCGTCTACGTGCGGCGCGCCGGTGGCGCAAAGCACCATGCCACAGGGTGCGTTCCGCGTTCGACGAGCGTCGCGGCCTCGCTGCCGGATGTGCTGCGCAAGCTGCGTCTGGCGTCGCTGAGCCTTGCGCCGAGGTCGGTAGTGCGCGCGCTTGGCAGCCCGGCCGCCCGGCAGGTGCTGACCGCCGATGGCGCGACGGACGCGGCGCTCAGCGCCCGTCTGAGGCCCGTCGCCCGGGCAGCGAACGTGACGCACGACAGCAGCAGTGCACCGGTCGCCGGGCCTCCCGGGACGGGAACGATCCTGCACTACGACACGACCGAGTGGGACACCAACGAGCGCGACGTCGGGCAGGAGTACGACGTGACGTCCGAGACGGCCGGCAAGCGCGTGAAGAGCCCCGCGAAGAAGACGAAGCGGATCAAGGTCAAGTACCTGATGAACCGCTGCCCCGACGCGAGTGGCATCGCCCACGGAACGCTCGCCTTCAGCCTGCGCGAGACGAGCGTCGTCGGGCAGGTCGTCCTCACCGAGGTGAGCACGTTTGACGGCACGATCACCGCCCACTTCGCCGACAACGCCCGCATCGCGTCCGTCGAGGTCAACGGCACATGGTCGTACACGACCGGCGGGAAGGCGTCACGCCGGTCGGTGAGTGGCACGGTGGCCGCGACCAACTTCCGCCAAGGCGCCAGCGGGCCGCCATTCAACAACTTCGTCGATCTCAAGACCGCCGTGACGACCGGCACCGACGATGGCATCGCGACGTCGGGCGGTTACCTGGGGGCGCTCGTGACGATCCTTCCTGGGCTCGACATCCAGGAGCGCGTCCTCGATCCGCTGCAGGTCCGCGTACTCGGTGGAGCCTGCGTCAACATCGTGCCCGACGCCGAGCAGGTGCACGTCATCCCGGGCGGCAGCGTGGCGATCGTGGCCCACCTCACCGACCAGGGCAGCACGACGTTCTCCGGTCCGATGACTGCGTACAACGGGTCCGATCGGGTCGCGCCGACCGCGACGCAGGGCAACCCCAACGCGACCTTCACATATGCCGCGCTCGCCACCGCGCCCGCCGGCGGAACCGACGTCGTCCAGCTCAGCCACATCTCGCGCCGCGGCAAGGGGCACGGCGGCACCGTGACGGTCGTCTACGACAACGACAAGCTGTACTTCAGCGTCACCGCGTACTCCCACAGCGTGGATATCACCAAGAGCGGCAACTTCCACGGGACCACGAACTTCACGGAGACGTACGGCCCGAATGGCCCGCAGGTCTCGCCCGTGTCGTGCGATTACGGAACCGCGGGCAGCTGCACGAGCAACGTCATGGTCGGGGCCACCCGGACGTTCAACGGGACCGTCGGTCGCGACACCCCGCCGTGCAGCCACACCTACGAGACGGACACGCGTCCACACCTCGCCCAGGCCGCCTACCTGGAGATCGACCCCGCACATCCCGAGGGGCAGGCCAATCTGAACTTCTTCGCCGAGGGCCTTGAGATCGGCGACGTCTCCAACGACGCCTGCGGGGCCCATACTTTCGGTCAGGCACAGCCGAACCTCGTCGTCAAGCAGGTCTCGACCGCCGAGTTGCTCTCCGGCCGGTCTGTCAGCTTCAGCTGGGACCTGTCTGGGACCGTGCCTGCGAGCGCGCCCAACCACACGGGCGAGCCGCTCTCGTACACCCAGTCGGGCTCGGTGACCCTTCACAGGGTCCTCGCCGACGGTTCTCCGTATGGCAGCAGCTCCTAGTACGACAGCCGCACTATTGATCTCGTTATCACGCGTCTTGGCATCTGCGCAGCGAGTCGCCGCTGTCGTTTTCGCGCGAACGAACGCGTCCCGGTTGTGGCAAGGGGCCCGTTGGCAACCGTGAGTGCGGAGCTGCCGTGCGGATTCGCAGGCGC
>JBKJRO010000136.1:0-3124 GCA_046594555.1 Solirubrobacteraceae bacterium | reverse complement strand
GCCGTCATCTACCTCGTCTTCAACGAGGGCTACGCGGCAACCACCGGAGCAGCGCTCGTGCGCGAGGACCTCAGCGCCGAGGCGATCCGCCTCGCCCGGCTGCTCGCGACGCTGATGCCCGACGACGCCGAGGCGCTCGGGCTGCTGGCGCTGATGCTGCTGCACGACGCGCGCCGCGCGGCTCGCCAGGACCCGGACGGGCGCTACGTCCCGCTCGACGAGCAGGACCGCGAGCGCTGGGACCGGGCCGCGATCGACGAGGGCCTCGCCACCCTGGACCGCGCTGTGCGCCTGCGCCGCCCGGGCGCCTACCAGCTGCAGGCGGCGATCTCGGCGCTGCACGCGCGGGCGCCGACCTCGGCCGCAACCGACTGGGGGCAGATCGCGGCGCTCTACGGCGAGCTCGCGCGGATCGCGCCGTCGCCGGTCGTCGAGGTCAACCGCGCGGTCGCGGTCGGCCTGGCCGACGGGCCGGGCGCGGGGCTCGGCGTGCTCGCCCCGCTGCTGACCGACGCCCGGCTGGCGGGCTACCAGCCGCTCCATGCCGCCGCGGCCGAGCTCCTGCGCCGCGCCGGGCGCAGTGCCGACGCCAGCACCGCGTTCGCCCGCGCGATCGAGCTGACGACCAACGACGTCGAGCGCGCCGAGCTCGAGCGCCGCGCCGCCACCCTCGGGTAGCGTCGTGAACGCACGATGCAGGACACCAGGTCAGGCGCCGGGCTTCCCGCGCGTGCGCCAGCGCTCGCGCTGCTCGTGCAGCTGGTCGCGCACGGCGTGCCAGCGGGTCCGGGACTCGCTGATGATGATGTCCCACTGCTTGCGGACCTCGTCGTCGCTCGGGCGGATCCCGTCGCGGATGTTGTCCAGCTCGACCCGCACCTCGCGACCCACCACCGCGGACCCGACGAGGACGCAGTTGAGCGCGAACAGCGCCGAGATCATCGCGAACACCGCCCCGATCACGCCGTAGCGCCCGGCATACGTGTTGAACAGGTGCGGGAGGTAGACGGCCGCGCCGATCGAGTAGAGGGCCAGGAACACCGCGCCGACGACACCGAACGGGATCAGCGCGTGCCACGCGATCCGCCAGCCGCTCAGCAGCCGGCCGGACACCACGAGGAAGCCGGCCGCGAGCGGCATCAGCACGAAGATCGCGAGCAGCGCACCGACCGCGTGGTCGGTCGACGCGCGGATCGCGCCCGAGATCCCGATGTACACGATCAGCACGCCGAGCCATTTGACCCCGTTGACGCTGTTGCGCACGCTCAGCGTCGGCAGCTCCCACGTCTGCTCGAACAGGCGCTGGACCGCCCGCGTGAAGCTCAGCACCGCGACGAGCAGGAAGACGGCGCCGAAGATGCCGATGCTCGTGGTCCCGGCGGCCGGGGCGAACGCGTCGCGCACCGCCTGCGCGCCGCTCCCGGTCAGGTCGTAGCGAGCGATGATCCGGTCCGCCGTCCCCTTGTCGCCGAAGATCGTGCCGAGGAAGATCGTCAGCGGGATGATCGCCGTCAGGCTGGTGGAGGCGAGTGCGATGGCGCGGTCGAATCCCGCGATGCTCTGGAACCGCGCGACGACGCGCAGCAGGAAGTCCGGGCGCAGCCAGAACGTCGCCAGACGGAGCAGCTGCTCGCGGTCGATGCGCATCGGCGAGCGATTGTGCCAGCGGCAGCGGGCGCGCGGATTGCGCGTGCGTCCCGATGCGCCCGTCGCCTGGATCAGCGCGCCGCGATGATCCTGAAGCGCAGGCGCCTGGGGGCCGAGTGGTTCCCGGCTGTGTCGGTCGCCACGAGCGTGGCACGGTAGGCGCCAGGAGCCAGCGCGCGGCCGCCGATGCGACCGGAGAACCGCTTCCTGTTCGCGCCGGCGTTCGCCCCGGCCGCGAAGCGGCGCGGGCGGATGAAGCGCGAGCAGGAGCGCTTCGCGCGATTGGACCGCGCCGGTGCGCGGCACGCGCGCCCCACTCGGCGGCCCGGAGCGACGCGTTCGATCGTGAACACGACGCGCGCCTGCTCGGACAGGCGGTAGCTGAAGGTCGTGCCGCGCGCCACCCGCGCCGCGACGACGCGCTCCGACGCGCCGCGCCGGTCGACCGCGAACACGGCCGGCTTCAGCGCCGCCGAGGCGAACACCGGGGCTTGACGGTCATCGACCGAGGTACCGCCGACGCCCGTCGTGAACGTGCGATCAGCGCTCGCGCCGGTCCCATCGGCGTTGCTCGCGACGAGCCGGACGTGGTAGGTCGTCCCTGGCGCCAGCCCGGTGACCGTCGCGCTGAGCGCGACCGGCGCGACGCCGGCCGCGAGCGTCTGGATCGCCGTCGACGTCCCGTAGGCGGTCGTCGTGCCGTACTCGAAGCGTGCGCTGCTGGACCGGGCGTTCGGGTTGCCCTCACCGCGCAGCGTGGCGCTGTCGGTCGTGGTCCCCGCGGCATCGGCGATCGACACCTCCGGGGGCGCGAGCTCGTAGGCACCGATGTCGCAGCCGGCGCCCTGCGGCCGAGCCACGGAGCGCTGGTCGGTCGCAGCGCAGCCGGCCCCGCTCGATGGCACCGCGTCGATCGCCGGGCCGGCGGAGTCCGGCCGCCGCGTCTGCGTCGGGCCGCCGTTGTCGGCGAGCGCGCCGAGCAGCGGATCGGCGTTTGCCCCAGGACAGGTCGCGTCGGCCAGGCTGATGTTGTGGCCGCCGTTGGCGATCACGCCGGAGCAGGCCGGCGAGCTGTTGCCGGCGACGACGCTGTTGCGCAGGGTCGCCGACCCGGAGAGCTGCAAGACGACGCCGCCGCCGGGCAGCGATCCGTTGAAGCCCGGCGTCGCCGAACCGCCGAGACCAGGGGTTCCGCCGCTCCCGCCGGCCCCCGCGGTCGAGGTTGCCCCGGCCCCGCCGACTTCGAAGTAGTTGTCCGTGATCGTCGCGTGCACGAAGCTCGTCGTGCCGACGAGCCGAGCCGCGGGGGCCTGCCCGCTGTTCCCGCCCACGCCACCCACCACGTTCCCGCCGTCGCCGGCCTGCCCGGCGCTCACGACGCCGCCGCCCTTGCCACCCGATGCCGTCCCGCCCGGCCCGCCGGGGCCGGCGCCGTTGGCGGCGATGGTCGAGCTGATCAAGGTCACGTCGGATCCGG
>JBKJRO010000104.1:0-10012 GCA_046594555.1 Solirubrobacteraceae bacterium | reverse complement strand
CCATCTGCACGTCCACAGCGAGTACTCGCTGCTGGACGGCGCCTGCAACATCAACGCGCTCGCCGAGCGGGCGGCGGCGTTCGGTCAGCCGGCCCTCGCGCTGACCGATCACGGCGTCATGAACGGCGCCGTCGAGCTGTACCAGGCGGCCAGGAAGCACGGCGTCAAGCCGATCATCGGCTGCGAGGTCTACTTCGTCGACGACCACACGGCCCGCGGGCCCGGGCGGACCGAGCGCAATCACCTGACGCTCATCGCCCAGTCCAATCAGGGCTACAAGAACCTCGTCAAGCTCTGCTCGGCCGGGTTCCTCGACGGGCTCAGCCGCGGGAAGCCGACGGTCGACCTGGCGCAGCTGGCCACGCACGCCGAGGGCATCATCGCGCTGACAGGCTGCCTGGCCTCACGGATCGCCCAGCGCCTGGTGGACGGCCGCGACGACGAGGCCCGGGCGCACGCGGATGACCTGATCCAGGTGTTCGGGCCCGAGGACGTCTACTTCGAGGTCCAGAAGAACGGCCTGGCACCGCAGGAGATCGTCAACGAGGGCGCGATCCGCATCGCCCGCGAGGTCGGCCGCCCGATCGTCGGCACCGGCGACGTGCACTACCTGCGCCGCGAGGATTACCACCACCACACGGCGCTGCTCTGCGTGCAGACCAAGTCGACGCTCGCCAACCCGTCGATGACGTTCGACACGAACGAGTTCTACCTGCGCGACAACGACGAGATGGCGACGGCGTTCGCCGACATGCCGGAGGCGCTCGCCTCGACGCTGGAGATCGCCGAGCGCTGCGACGTCGAGATCGAGCTGGGGAAGATGCTGATCCCGCGCTTCCTGCCCGACGGCGAGGACGAGCGCGCCCACCTCCGCGAGCGCGTGCTCACCGGCCTGCGCGAGCGCTACGGCGACCCGATCCCGGCGAGCGCGATGGAGCGCGCCGACTACGAGCTCGAAGTCGTCGACCGGATGGGCTTCAACGCGTACTTCCTGATCGTCTGGGACTTCGTCACCTGGGCGAAGAACAACGGCGTCGCCGTCGGCCCGGGCCGCGGGTCGGCAGCCGGGTCGATCGTCGCCTACAGCCTGCGGATCACCGACGTCGATCCGCTGCGCTACGACCTGCTGTTCGAGCGCTTCCTGAACCCCGAGCGCGTCTCGATGCCGGACATCGACATCGACTTCTCCGTCCGCGGCCGCGAGCGCGTGATGCGCTACGTGACAGAGAAGTACGGCCGCGACTCGGTCGCGCAGATCGTCACCTTCGGCAAGATGTTCCCGCGCGCCGCCACGCGCGATGCGGCGCGGGTCCTGGGCCACGACTACGGCGCGGGGGACAAGCTCGCCAAGCTCATCCCGGACCCGCAGATGGGCCGCTCGCCGTCGTTCAAGGAGTGCCTCGAGGTCGGCGAGCCGCTGCGGACCGAGTACGACAGCGACAACGTCTCCAAGGAGATCCTCGACGTCGCGCAGGGCCTCGAGGGGATCGTGCGCAACTCGTCGATCCACGCGGCCGCGGTCGTGATCGCCGACCGCCCGCTCACCGACATCGTCCCGCTGCAGCTCGCCGACGCGGGCGAGGTGGACGAGCACGGCGACAAGGTCTACAAGGTCGTCACGCAGTTCTCGATGAAGCCGATCGAGGAGATCGGCCTGCTGAAGATGGACTTCCTCGGGCTGCGCAACCTCGACGTGATCGAGGACGCGCTGAGCATCATCGAGCGCTCGACCGGCGTGCGGCACGACATGGACACGCTGCTGCTCGACGACGTCCCGACCTACGCGATGCTCGGGCGCGGCGACTCGGTCGGCGTGTTCCAGTTCGAGTCCGAGGGCATGCAGAGCGCGCTGCGCCAGGTGCAGCCGACGGAGTTCGAGGACCTCGTCGCGCTCGTGGCGCTCTACCGCCCGGGCGCGATGGACCAGATCCCCGCCTACGCGCGCGGCAAGCGCGACCCCGAGTCCGTGCGGATCCGCGACGAGCGCCTGACGCCGATCATCGGCGGCACGAAGGGCGTGATCCTCTACCAGGAGCAGGCGATGCAGATCGCCAAGTCGCTTGCCGGCTTCAGCGGCGCCAAGGCGGACGACCTGCGCAAGGCGATCGGCAAGAAGAACCGCAAGGCGATGGCCCTGCTCGAGCCGGAGTTCCGGACAGGGTGCGCCGCGTCGGGCACGGATCCGGGCGTCACGAGCTGGATCTGGGAGACGAACGAGCGCAGCGCCGATTACTCGTTCAACAAGTGCGCATCAGCCGACACGCGCGTGGTGCTCCCCGACGGAACCAGGCTCCGGCTGTCGGAGGCATATCGCCTGCAGCCGCCGGAGCTGATGGCGATGTGGGCTGACGGCGAGGTTCGTCCGCACCAGGTTGCGAAGATCGTGAAGACCGGCCGCAAGGAGGTCGTCCGGGTCCGCTGCGCCAGCGGGCGGCAGATCAAGGTGACGCTCGACCACCGCCTGATGACGACCGAGGGCTACCGCGAGGTCCGAGAGTTCCGGGTCGGCGAGACCGAGCTGATCACGTTGCCGATGATCTCCGAGAAGCAGCGGGAGGCGCGGCGGCGCACCATGACGCGGCTGGCGCACAGTCCGGAGCGCAAAGCATTGGATCGCCGGCAGTCCGTTCGCATGCGTGCCCATCAGGCCACGCGTCCGATCGAAGACAAGGTCGCGCACATGAAGCGCATGCACACGGAGCATCCGGACCTGACGCGGAACGGGGTCGCGGCGATGCACGAGCGACTCAAGTGGCTTCACGCGAACGATCCCGAGTGGCGCGCAGCGTTCATGGCGCGAAGCCTCGCCCAGGTACGCGAGGCGTACGACACGGGACCGGGCTACGGGCATTGCTCGATCGCCTCCAACGGGATGTGGTGCGCCAGCACGCCTGAACGCGATATGTGCGAGTGGCTCATCGAGCAAGACGTTGCGTTCGAGATGCACAAGGTGCTCGCGAACGGTCGGATCTGCGACTTCTACTTCGACGGTCGCTACTGGGAAATGGACGGGATGGACAGGTCCTTGTCGTACTTCGAGGAGAAGTACGGCGAGCTCCCGTTCGTCGTGGTGACGCCCGAAGACTTTCGCTCGATCGTGGGCAACCATCTGGCTGGCGATGAGGCGCACGTTGAAAACGGCGATCTCGTCATTGCGATCGAGCCGTTCGGGCCGGCATCGACATTCGACGTCGAGATGGCGCCGAACGGACCGCTCAACTTCATCGCCAACGGGATCGTCTCGCACAACTCCCACGCAGCCTGCTACGCCCTGATCGCCTACCGCACGGCCTGGCTGAAGGCGAACTACCCCGCCGAGTACATGGCGGCGCTGATCTCCTCGGTGATGAGCACGAAGGACAAGGTCCCGTTCTTCGTCGCCCGCTGCGAGGACATGGGCATCTCCGTCCTGCCGCCCGACGTCAACCTCTCCGACCACGAGTTCGTCGTCGTCGAGGGCGACATCCGCTTCGGCCTGGACGCGGTCAAGGGCGTCGGCTACCAGGCGGTCGAGTCGATCAAGGCCGCGCGGGAGGAGGGCGGCCCGTTCGAATCGCTCTGGGACTTCTGCGCGCGGGTCGATCAGCGCCTGGTCAACAAGAAGGCGATCGAGGCGCTCGTCAAGTGCGGCGCGTTCGGGACGACCGGGGCAAGCCGCAAGGGCATGCTCGCCGTGCTCGAGCAGGCGCAGGCGTCGGGGCAGCAGAGCCAGCACGACGCCCAGATCGGCCAGGGGTCGATCTTCGACCTCGGCGACATGGACAGCGCGGGGTCGAGCGCCGCCGCGGCCTTCCGCCCCGCCCATCCGCCGATCCCGCCCGAGGAGTTCGGGCAGCGCGAGCTGCTGACGGCCGAGAAGGAGTCGATCGGCCTGTTCCTGTCCGCGCACCCGCTGAAGGACGTCAAGGCGGCGCTGCGGTCGGCCTGCGATGGCACCCTGCTCGAGCTCGGCCAGCGGCGCGACGGCGACTGGGTGACGGCCGGCGGCATCATCACCCAGGCGAAGAAGATCCGCACGAAGAAGGGCGACCACATGATGTTCGCCACGCTCGACGACCTCGAGGGCGAGGTCGAGATCATCGTCTTCGGGAAGTCGCTCGACGAGTACGGGGGCGCGCTCGGCGTCGACGAGATCGTGCTCGTCCGCGGCCGCGTCGATCACAAGGACAAGGGCAAGACCTGCCTGGTCGCGCAGAGCGTCGAGCGGTTCGATCCCTCGCCCGAGGAGGTCGAGGCCGCGGAGCAGGCCGCGGTCAAGGCCGCGCTGCCGCCCGAGCCGCTGCGCCTGCGGCTCGACGCGGCGGCGACCGGCGTGTCCCCGGCGATCATCGACGAGCTCAAGCACATCCTCGGCAACCACGCCGGCGAGCTCGACGTGGTGCTCGACATCAGCACGTCGTCCGGCGAGCGCCGGCTGCGCTTCGGCGAGGAGTACCGCGTCGCCCCGACGCCCGGGCTGCGCGCGGAACTCGAGCACGTGCTCGGCCCGCTGGCGCACGGCGCGACGGCCTGAAAAGGAAATCGCGGCGGGCATCCTGCCCGCCGCGACGTCAAGGGTCCCCCGCCCCCGGTCCAGCGGTGGAACAGGGGACCCTGGCGCACCATAGGCACGCTCCGGTTGTCCGTGCAACTGTCTGACCGGTCAGAAAGGTCCCGCAAGCGGGGCGCATCAACCGCCGTCACGCAGCGATCGGCACAGCGCCAGCTCGGCGGCCGTCGGCCCTGACCGATCGGGCCCCGGCGTCTCCAGGACGCAGGCCAGGTCGGCGAATCGCGGCTCGCGCAGCCAGGCCCGGCAGCCGTCCATCGTCAGCTCGCCCTCACCGATGTTCGCGTGGCGGTCGCGGTTGGACCCGAGCTCCGTCTGGCTGTCGTTGAAGTGCAGCGATCCGAGGCGGTCCATGCCGACCTCGCGGTCGAAGTCGTCGAGTGTCGCCGTCAGCGCCGTGGCGTCGCGCACGTCGTGGCCGGACGCGAGCAGGTGGCAGGAGTCCAGGCACACGCCGAGCCGCGGCGCGCCGCCGCCGGCCTCGATCAGCGCCGCCAGTTCCGCGAACGAGCGGCCCAGCGTGCCGCCGGCGCCGGCGGTGTTCTCCAGGTGCAGCGGGCAGGCCTCGGACTCCGCCAGCGCCTGCGCGATGACCGCGCCGGCCCGCTCGATCGCCGGGCCGACCTCGCCGGTCTTCGCGGACCCCGGGTGCAGCACGACGCCCGTGGCGCCCAGCGCGTCACCGGCGCGCAGCGACGCGATCAGCGACGTCAGCGTCTTCGCGCGGATGTCGCCGTCCTCGCTCGCGGCGTTCAGCAGGTAGACGGCATGAATCAGCAGCGCGCCGATCGGGCTGCCGTCGAGCGCTGCGTGGTAGGCCTCGACCTGCTCATCCGAGTACACGGTCGGCTTCCATGCCCGCGGGTTCTGGTTGAAGATCTGGATCGCCTCGGCGCCCAGGGCCGCGCCGCGCTCGACGGCCTTCGCAGGGCCGCCCGCGGGGGAGACGTGGGCGCCGATCAGCATCGGAGCGCGGAGGGGGTCGGTCGGGTCATTCCCTAGATTCCTACCGACATGCGCGTCCGCTTCGCTCCCAGCCCCACCGGCCAGCTCCACATCGGCGGTGCCCGCACCGCCCTCTTCAACTGGCTGGTCGCCAGGGGATCGGGCGGGAGGCTCGTGTTGCGGATCGAGGACACCGACCGCGAACGCTCGACGCCGGAGAACGTCGCGCACATCCTCGAGGCGCTGCGCTGGCTGGAGCTGGACTGGGACGAGGGCCCGCTGTCGCAGACCGACAACGAGGAGCGCCACCGCCAGGTCGTCGATCGCCTGCTCGAGGACGGCAAGGCCTACCGGACCACCGCCGCCGGCGAGGACGTCCGCGCATGGAAGGAGCGGCACGGCGCCGAGCGCGGCTACCGCGGGACGCCGGAGGGGGAGGGCGCGGTGCGCCTGCACGTCCCCGACGAGGGCTCGACCGTCGTCCACGACCTGATTCGCGGCGACACCGTGTTCCAGCACACGCACCTCGACGACCCGGTCATCGCCCGCGCGGACGGGAGCCCGCTCTACAACCTCGCGGTCGCGATCGACGACCACGACGCGGAGATCACGCACGTGATCCGCGGCGAGGACCACATCTCCAACACGCCCAAGCAGCTGCTCGTGCTCGAGGCGATGGGCGCGCCGAAGCCGATCTTCGCCCACCTGCCGCTGCTGCACGGCCCCGACGGCAAGAAGCTGAGCAAGCGCCACGGCGCGGCGTCCGTGCAGGACCTGCGCGACGCCGGCTACCTGCCCGAGGCGGTGCGCAACTACCTGGCGCTGCTCGGCTGGGGCGACGCCGACGACGAGACGCTGATCGCGACGGACGAGCTGGCGCGGCGCTTCTCCCTGGACCGGGTCTCCAAGAACCCCGCGCAGTTCGACGAGCAGAAGCTGCGCTGGATGAACGGCCGCTACGTGCGCGAACTGGCGCCGGCCGACCTCGTCGCGCGCCTGGAGGCCTTCACCGGCCGCGAGGGCCTCGCCGACGCTGCGGCGATCAGCGCCGAGAAGATTCAGACGCTCAGCGACTTCTGGCCGCTGGCGGGCTTCTTCTTCGACGGTCCCGGCGAGGACGAGGCCGCGCGCGCCAAGTGGCTCGGCGAGGACGGCCTCGCCGCGCTCCGCGACGCCCGCGGGGCGCTCGGCGGACTCGGCACCTGGGACGCCGGCGCGATCGAGCCCGCGCTCGGCGCGGTCATCGCCGCCCGCGAGGCCAAGCCGCGCGAGGTCTACCAGCCGCTGCGGGTCGCACTCGCCGGCACGACGATCTCACCGGGGATCTTCGAGACCCTCGTCGTGCTCGGCCGCGACGAGTCGCTGCGCCGCATCGACGCTGCACTCTCGTAACGGAGCGGTGCCCACGCGCGCGTCGCGGTCCGCGAGCGTTGGCGCATGGCGCGAACGGCGGCTGGTCAGGACCGCGATTCCGAGGGGGTGGGCCGGATTGGGGCGACATACCGCATCGAATCCAGCCCACACCCGACGATCGGGAGCAGCCCGGCTCGGTCGCGGGCCGTCGCGGAGCTTGCGTCCAGGCAGCACGGCAGGGTGTCCCGCGCGCAACTGCTCGGCCTGGGCGTGCCGGGGCGGACGATCGGCGACCACGTTGCAGCCGGCCGGCTATACATCGAGCACCGCGGGGTCTATGCGGTCGGTCACGCGGGGCGTACCCGCCGCGGCGCCGAGATGGCGGCGGTCCTGGCAGGCGGACCGGGCTCCGTCCTGAGCCATCAGTCCGCCGGCGCCCTTCACGGCCTGCTGCGCTGGGACGGTCGCCCGCATGTCACGGCGGCGCGTTCACGCGGTGCGCTCCAGCGCGTCGTGGTCCACCGCTCGCGCCGGCTCGACCCCGCGGACACGACGGTCGTCGACGGGCTTCCGACGACCACATGGGCACGCACCGTCGTCGACCTCGCCGACACGCTCGCGACCGCGCGCATCGTCCGGCTGCTCGAGGAGGCGGTGATGGCGGACCTCTACGACGAGCACGAGCTGGCAGCTGCGCGTGGGCGGGCCTGCGGCAGGTGCGGCGAGCGGCGGCTGCGTGCGGCGATCGCGCTCGGCCATCACCACCGACCGCAGCGCACCCGCTCGCCGCTCGAGGAGCGGTTCCTCGACCTCGTGCGCAGCGCGGCGCCGCCGCTCCCAGCAGCGGATTTCAACTGCCGCGTTGACGCCGGCGACGAGACGTTCGAGGTCGACGTCCTGTTCGGGGAAGCGCGGCTGATCGTCGAACTCGACAGCCGCCGGCACCACGGGCATCAGCGGGCACGCGAACGTGACCTCCGGCGTGACGAGCTGCTCGGCGCTGCGGGCTTCACGGTCATCAGGCTCACGTGGCGGGACGTGACGCGTCAACGCCAGGCGACGCTGCGCCGGCTCCGTGCCACACCTGCACGAACCTGACCGCGCCGGACGGCGGAGCGGCGGCGCCGAACGGCGGTGCACCCCCGCGGGTTGCACGAGAACGCTCAATTCGTCCAGTGCTCCTGCCGATAGGGGGTCTGGGTCGCACGATGCGGCCCGCAACCCGCATCCCGAACCGAGAATCCATGTCGCAGAACGCCGCCGCCACGCCGCTCCCGGGCCAGGACTCCTCGTCCGACGCCGGTCCGCGCCGCCATAACGAGGGTCACGGTCGCCGGCTGACCGCCGCGTTCGAGGCGCTCGAGGCGTTCCCGGCTCTCGCCGAGTCCCGCGACCGCGTGTTGCGGCTCGTCGGCGATGAGCACCTGAACATGAGCGAGGTCGTCAACGCGGTCGAGGGCGATGTCGCGCTCGTCATCGCGGTGCTGCGCCTGGCCAACCAGGCCGAGGGCAAGCACAAGTCGCGGGTCGAGTCGATCGTCCAGGCCGTGGACGTGCTCTCGCCTGAGGCCGTGCAGTCGATCGCCGCCCGCGCCCGTACCTTCGACTTCTTCGAGCGCTCGTCCGTGTGGGACGCGGCGCCCGAGCGCTTCCGCCTGCACGGCGTCGCCACCCAGCGCGCCGCGGAGCGCCTGGCGATCGAGACCGGCTACGAGGAGCGCGACCGCCTGATGGTCACCGCGCTGCTCCACGACATCGGCAAGCTCGTCCTGATGCACGCCTACCCGGGCTACCCGGCGCAGGTCCACCAGGGCGCCCGCACTCCCGAGGAGCGCATCCACCGCGAGCGTCGTGAGCTCGGCGTCGACCATGCGCTGGTCGGCGGCGTCCTCGCCCGCCGCTGGGGACTGCCCAAGAGCGTCGCCGCCGTCATCGAGCGCCACCACGCGGAGGACGCCAGCGACGAGGTCGCCTTCGTCCGCCTGGCGGACATGCTCGCGCACTACGCCCAGGGCGGCGCGGTCTCGCCGACGGAGCTGCTGCGCTGCGCGCGCGCCATCGGCCTCGGTGCCGACGAGCTGCGCTCCGTGATGTACGACCTGCCGTTCCCGGCGACCGGGCGCATCCGCCAGGTCGAGCCGTGCCCGCTGTCCAACCGCGAGACCGACGTCCTGCGCCGGCTCTCCGAGGGCAAGGTCTACAAGCAGATCGCCCACGAACTCGAGCTGTCCACGAGCACCGTGCGCACGCACCTGCACAACATCTACGGCAAGCTCGGCGCCGTCGACCGCGCACAGGCGGTCCTGATGGCCACCGAGCGCGGCTGGCTCTAGGTCGGGGCCGGAGGCCCCGACCGCGCGTCCTGCCGCCGGCTCGGCAGACGCTCGGGAGCGCTGCCGGCGTCCTCGGCTTGCCGATAGCTGGGCCATCGGCTGCGCCTGCGTCCTTGGCAGCCCGCCCGATCGCCGCGCCGTGCCGACACCAGTCCGGCGGTCGGAACCTTCGACCCCGACGACTGCCATCAGGTGCGTGAGGCGGCTGCCCGCCGCCGCCACAGCAGCCACGCGATGGCGACGCCGGTCGTGTCGATGAGGACGTCGACCGGTGACCCGTGGCGGCCGTGGACCGTGGTCTGGTGCAGTTCGTCCGTGATCGCGTAGGCGACGGCGATCGCCGCGGCGGCCAAGGGGCGCCGCCACCCGAACGCGCGCAGCCACAGCAGCCACAGCAGGCCGTACTCGGTCATGTGCACGAGCTTGCGGCCGACGAGGTCGATCGTGCCGAGGCCGGAGTTCAGGTCCGGCTGGGCGCTGAGCGCGAAGATCAGCGCCATCAGCGCCAGCGGCGGTGCGAATCGTGCGACGACGCTGGGCGCTCCGGGAGGTGCCATAGGATCGGTGGGGAAGCGTAGGCCGCCGCGATGATCTCGATCACCACCAAGTCCCCGTATGCGCTCAAGGCGCTGACCGAACTCGCCCTGGCCGGCGAGGACGCGCCCGTGCCGATCGGCGAACTGGCCAAGCGCCGCGAGATCCCGGTGCAGTTCCTCGAGCAGCTGTTCGCCACGCTGCGCCGCGCCGGCGTGCTCAGCTCGCAGCGCGGGGTCAAGGGCGGGTACTCGTTCGCCCGGCCGGCCGACGAGGTCACCGTGCTCGAGGTCGTCGA
>JBKJRO010000094.1:0-15108 GCA_046594555.1 Solirubrobacteraceae bacterium | reverse complement strand
CCGCGTGATGCGCCGCGCGATCCAGCAGGGCCACCGGATCGGCATCGAGGGCACCTTCCTCCCGGCCTTCACCGAGACCGTGATCGACACGATGGGCGCGGCCTACCCGGACCTGGTCAGCGGCCGCGCCACGATCGTGAAGTGGGTCCGCGGCGAGGAGGAGGGCTTCCAGCGCACGCTCGACCAGGGCACCAAGCTGCTCGACGACCTGCTCGCCAAGGGTGAGTTGCACGCCGCCGACGCCTTTCAGCTGCACGACACCTACGGCTTCCCGATCGAGCTGACGCGCGAGATCGCGCTGGAGCGCGGCGTGCCGTTCAGCGGCCAGGACGACTTCGACCGGCTGATGAACGACCAGCGCGCGCGCTCCTCCGCGGCGGCGGGCGGCGGCGAGAAGGTCGGGCGCGTCGACGACCTGGTGCGCGAGGTCGCGGCCGACGCGACGGTCTTCACCGGCTACGAGGACCTCGTCGCGCACACCGTGGTCGCCGGCATCGCCGAGCACGACGGCCGCACCTTCCTGAAACTCGCCGAGTCGCCGTTCTACGCCGCCGGCGGCGGACAGATCTCCGACGCCGGGACGATCGCCCGCGAGGGCGCGAACGGCGCCGCGCGCGTCGCCGACGTCGTGCGCGCGGGCGAGGACCAGGCGATCGTCGTCGAGGCCGAGCCCGGAACCGAGCCCCTGCAGGTCGGCGACCGCGTCGTGGCGACCGTCGATCGCGGCACGCGGCACGCGACGGCCGCCAACCACACCGCGACCCACCTGCTTCAGGCGGCGCTGCGCGAGGCGCTGGGGGACCACGTCCGCCAGGCAGGCTCCTATGTCGGGCCGGACAAGCTGCGCTTCGACTTCACGCACACCGCCAAGCTCAGCGACGACGAGCGCCGCTCAGTCGAGGACGAGGTCAACCGCCAGATCCTCGAGAACCTCCCGGTTCGCCCGATCACCACCACGCTCGACGAGGCCAAGGCACTCGGGGCGATGGCGCTGTTCGGCGAGAAGTACGGCGACGTCGTGCGCATGGTCGAGATCGGCGACGGCTCCTTCTCCCGCGAGCTGTGCGGCGGGACCCATGTGCGCTCCACAGCGGAGATCGGGCTGCTGCGCATCACCAGCGAGGGCTCGAGCGCTGCGAACGTCCGGCGGATCGAGGCTGTGACCGGCCCGGTCGCCGTCGGCCTGCTGCGCGAGCACGACACGCTGCTGCGCACGGCCGCCGACGAGCTCCGCACCCGGCCCGAGCACGTTCCGGAGGCGATCGCGGCCCTGCGGGACAAGGCCGCCAAGGCCGCCAAGGGCGCCGCCGCCGGCGGCGGGGTGGACCTGGCTGCGATCGCCGCCGGCGCGGAGGAGATCGGCGGCGCCCGCGTCCTGGCTGCGACCGTGGACATCGAGGACCCCAAGGAGCTGCTCGCCGTCGCCGACAAGGTCAAGGGCCTGCTCGGCGAGTCGGCAGCGGTGGTCCTCGGCTGGGCGGGGGCGGACAAGGTCAACCTCGTCGCCGCGGTCACGCCGGCGCTGGTCGCCCGCGGCGTCCATGCCGGCACCGTCGTCAAGGCCGCCGCGCAGGTCGCGGGCGGGGGCGGCGGCGGGCGCGACACGATCGCGCAGGCCGGTGGCAAGGATCCCGCCAAGCTCCCCGAGGCGCTCCGGGCGGCGCGCGACGCGATCGCCGCCGCGCTGAGCTGATCGACGGATGCGCGTGCTGGCCCTGGACTACGGCGCGGCCCGCTGCGGCTGCGCGCTGAGCGACCCGACCGGCACGCTGGCCACCCCGCTGGCCGTCGTCGAGCGGCCGGCGACGAAGGCCGGCATCCGCGCGCTGCGCGAACTGGTCGCCGAGCGCGAGGTCGATCGCATCGTCGTCGGCCTGCCGCTGTCGCTGTCCGGCTCCGACAGCGACCAGACGCGCGAGGCCCGCGGCTTCGCCGACCGGCTGCGCTCGGCGCTCGGCGCCGGCGTGCCGGTGGACCTCTACGACGAGCGCTTCACCACCGCGATCGCGCAGCGCAGTGGCGCGCAGGACACCGCCGAGGATTCACGGGCGGCGGCCGTGCTGCTGGAGGACTGGCTCGCCCGTCACGGCCACGAGCACGCCGGCGGAGCGACCGCGTGAGCGACCGCAGCGAGGCCGAGCGCGAGGCGGCGCGGCTGGAGCGCGAGGCGGCGCGCCGGGCCGCCGACGAGGCCCGTGCGGCGCAGGCAACCGCGGGCGCCCCGGTCGTCCCGAAGGTCATCGAGGACGACTTCGACCATCCGCCCGCGCAGCCCGGGGCGCCGGGCATGCCGCATCGCCCGGTCACGATCCCGCGCCCGCGGCGCCGCCACGGTCTGCGGATCGCGGCCGTCACCGTAATCGCGCTGGTCCTCATCGCCGGCCTGTACCTCGCCAACGGCGTCTTCACCCCGACGAAGGGCGCGGGCTCCGGCCGCGTCGTGGTCCGCGTCCCGGCGGGGTCCTCGGCACGCGCGATCGGGAACCTGCTGGCCGAGAACGGGGTCGTGGACTCCGGCCTCTTCTTCTCGCTCCGCGCGGGAATCGCGGGCAAGCGCGACGCGCTGCGCTCCGGCACGTTCACGCTGCGCCGCGACATGAGCAACGGGAAGGCGCTCGAGGCGCTGACGACCGCGCCGCCGGTCGCGCCGACGATCCGGGTGGTCCTGCCCGAGGGTCCCGGCCGGCGCCAGTTCGCCGTCCGCGTGAAGACCCAGGGCGTCACGGGCGACTACCTCGCGGCGTCGGTCCGCTCGCCCGAGCTGAACCCCCGCAGCTACGGCGGTCCGAAGCGCACGCGGTCGCTGGAGGGCTTCCTCTACCCCGCGACGTACCAGCTCCCGCGCGGTGCCTCGGCCCGGCGGCTCGTGCGCGAGCAGCTGAAGGCGTTCAAGGACGCGCTGGCGCAGATCGACATGCGCCGCGCCCGGAAGAAGAACCTGACGGCGTACGACGTCCTGACCCTGGCGTCGATCATCGAGCGCGAGGTGTTCCTGCCGCGCGACCGCCGGCGCGTGGCCGGCGTCTTCTACAACCGTCTGAAGGCCGGGGTGTCCCTGGGCAGCGATGCGACGACGCGCTACGCGGTGGACAACTTCTCCCGCCCGCTGCGCGTGTCCGAGCTGAACAGCGATTCGCCCTACAACACGCGCAAGCGCACCGGCCTGCCGCCGGGGCCGATCGGCAACCCGGGGCTGGGATCGATCGAGGCGGCCGCGAACCCGCTGCGGACCAAGGACTTCTTCTTCATCGTCAAGCCCTGCGGCAACGGCGCCCTGAGCTTCGCCGCGACCGATGCCGGGTTCCAGAAGCTCGTCGCGGCCTATGACGCCAAGCGTGCCGAGCTGGGCGGCAAGGACCCGTCGCGATGCCCGTGACGCGCCTCGGCGTGCTCGGCTGGCCCGTCGCGCACAGCCGCTCGCCGGCGATCCAGAATGCCGCGCTCGCAGCGCTGGGCCTGCACGACTGGCGCTACCAGCTGCTTCCGGTCCCGCCGGAGCTGTTCGAGGAGACCGTCCGCGGGCTGCCCGGGGCGGGCTTCCGCGGGGCGAACGTGACGATCCCGCACAAGGAGGCGGCGCTCGCCGTCGCCGACGAGGCGACTCCGCGGGCGCGCGCGATCGGCGCCGCGAACACGCTGACGTTCGGACCCGGTGGATCGATCCACGCGGACAACACCGACGCGCCCGGACTGATCGCGGCGCTGGGGCTGGACCCCGCCGGCATGTCGGCCCTGGTCCTGGGAGCCGGCGGGAGTGCCCGCGCGGTCGTCTGGGCGCTGCTGGACGCCGGGGCGCACGTCCGGGTCTGGAACCGGACCCCTGAACGGGCCGAGCGGGTCGCCGCAGACCTGGGAGCCGTCGCCGTCCGGCTCGGAGATTCGTCCGCCGGGGGAGCGGACCCGAACGAACGTCTATCGGCAGCTGGGAGCGTGCTCGTGAACTGCACCTCGGTCGGCCTGGACGATTCGTCCCAGACATTCAAGGACCTCCCTGTCAAGGCCGATCATCTGTCCACATATACGTGCGTGGTGGACCTCGTCTATCGCAGCCCCGAGACCGCACTCCTCACCGCCGCCCGGCGACAGGGGTGCAGCGTCGTCGACGGCCTCGATGTCCTGGTGCATCAGGGCGCACTGAGCCTGCAGTCGTGGACCGGTCTCCAGCCGTCACTCCACGAGATGCGCCTGGCTGCAAGAGACGACGATGAACCCCGAACATCAGAACGTCCGGCCCATCAACGAGGTGGTGCCACTCAATCCTGAGGCCGAGAATGCCTCAGCGCCGCCCGACGCCTCCGCCGCGCCGCCCGAGTCGGCCGAGATCTGGGACGGCATCACCCGCCCGCGCAGCACGATGGGCAGCGGGCGCCCGCTCGTCGAGATGCTCATCGACCTGGGCTTCGCCGACGCCGAGCGTGCGAGGAGCACCGCCCAGGCCGCGGTCGAGGCCGGTCGCCCGGTGGACATCGAGCTGGTGGAGTCCGGCGTCGTCACGCCGGATCACCTGGCGCGCGCGATCGCCGAGCGCCAGGGGCTGGACCACGTCGACCTGACGGTGTTCAAGGTCGACATGTCCGCCGCCAACATGATCTCCGGCGCCAAGGCCAAGCAGTACGCGGCGGTCCCGATCGCGAACGTCGGCGACGACGTGCTGATGGTCGCCGTGTCGGATCCGCGCAACGTGGTCGCGGTCCAGGACATCACGATGATCACCGGGCTGACGGTGCGTCCGGTCGTCGCGTCGCAGGAGGACATCCTCTCCCTGATCAGCCGGCTGACGCGGCTGGACGACGTCGTCGAGTCCGCAGCGCTGGCCGAGGAGGAGGCATCCGGCGAGGCGGAGGTCGTCGAGCTGCGCGAGTCGGCCGACGACGCGCCGGTCATCAAGCTCGTCAACCAGATCATCGCCCAGGCGGTCGAGCAGGGCGCGTCCGACATCCACTTCGCCAACGACGGATCGTCGCTGCGGGTGCGGTTCCGCATCGACGGCGTGCTCCAGGACACGACGACGATCCCCAAGCGCATGGCCCCCGGGGCCATCAGCCGCGTGAAGATCATGAGCGACATGGACATCGCCGAGCGGCGGATGCCGCAGGACGGCCGTGTCGGCATGACGATCGACGGCAAGCACGTCGACCTGCGCTGCGTGACCCTGCCGGCGGTGCACGGCGAATCGATCGTCATCCGCATCCTGGACCAGGAGGGCGTCGTCCACAAGCTCGAGTCGCTCGGCTTCGCCGATCGCGACGAGAAGCGCTTCTCGCGCGCGATCAACCAGTCGGTCGGCGCGGTGCTCGTCACGGGCCCGACCGGCTCGGGCAAGTCGACGACGCTCTACACCGGCGTCGGCATGGTCAACTCGCCCGAGAAGAACATCATCACGATCGAGGATCCGGTCGAGTTCCAGATCGAGGGCATCACGCAGGTCCAGGTCAACAATCGCGCCGGCCTGACGTTCGCCACCGGGCTGCGATCGATGATGCGCGCCGACCCCGGCATCATCATGGTCGGCGAGATCCGCGACCGCGAGACGGCGCAGATCGCCGTCGAGGCGGCGCTCACCGGCCACCTCGTCCTCTCCACCCTGCACACGAACGACGCCCCGACGGCGATCACCCGCCTGATCGAGATGGGCGTCGAGCCGTTCCTCGTCGCCAGCGCCATCGGCTGCATCGTCGCCCAGCGGCTGGCCCGGACCCTCTGCGTGAACTGCAAGTCCAAGCAGACGATCTCCAAGCAGATCCTGATCGAGAACGGCTTCATGGTCGACGAGGACATCGAGACCTGGGGCGCCGTCGGCTGTGCGCGCTGCGGGATGTCCGGCTACAAGGGCCGGGTCGGCCTGTACGAGGTCATGCTCGTCACCGAGGAGATCCGCGACATGGCGATCGAACGGGCCTCGGCCGAGCGCATCCGCGAGGTCGCGATCAAGCAGGGCATGCGCCTGCTGCGCGACGACGGCCTGGACAAGATCCGCCAGGGCGTCACGTCGGTGACCGAGGTCGCCCGCGTGACCGGCACCGGCGCGACGGACGCGGTCGAGGAAGCCTGGTGATCCACCGTCTTCCTGGGCGAATCCGTGGATCGCTCAAGCGCTGAACACCCCCGACCGATAGGGCGAACGTGGACATCGATTTCGCAGAAGTTCTCATGGAGGTCCTGGAGCGCAACGCGTCCGACCTGCACATCACCGTCGGCCGGCCGCCGATGGTGCGCGTGCGCGGCCGCCTGACGGCGATGGAGGGCTTCCCGACGCTCAACTCGTCGGACACCCGCGAGATCGTCTACTCGATCCTCTCCAACGATCAGCGCCAGCGCCTGGAGACGGACTGGCAGATCGACTTCGCATACGCGATCCCGGGCACCGCCCGCTTCCGCGTCAACGCCTATTTCCAGCGCGCCTCGATCGGCGCCGCGTTCCGCCTGATCCCGGCGAACATCAGCACGATCGACGATCTCGGCCTGCCGGCCATCGCGCACGACATGTGCCACAAGCCGCGCGGCCTGGTGCTCGTCACCGGCCCGACGGGCTCGGGCAAGTCCACGTCGCTCGCCGCGATGATCAACCAGATCAACGAGACGCGTGAGGAGCACATCCTCACGATCGAGGACCCGATCGAGTTTCTGCACTCGCACAAGAAGTGCATGGTCAACCAGCGCGAGCTGGGCGCCGACGCACCGACGTTCGCCTCCGCGCTGCGCGCCGCGCTGCGCCAGGACCCCGACGTGATCCTCGTCGGCGAGATGCGCGACCTGGAGACGATCGCGACCGCGCTGACCGCGGCGGAGACCGGCCACCTCGTGTTCGGCACCCTGCACACGCAGGCCGCCCCGCAGACCGTGGATCGCATCATCGACGTCTTCCCGGCCCACCAGCAGGACCAGGTGCGCGTGCAGCTGTCCGTCGCGCTCCAGGGCGTCCTGACGCAGCAGCTCCTGCCGACCGCCGACGGCGCCTCCCGCGTCGTGGCCGTCGAGGCGCTGGTCCCGACGGCCGCCGTGCGCAATCTCATCCGCGAGGGCAAGACGCATCAGATCGCATCCACGATGCAGACCGGCGCGAACGTCGGCATGCTGACGATGGACGCCGCGCTCGCGACGCTCGTGCGCCAGGGCAAGATCACCAAGGCGCTCGCCGAGTCCCGGTCCACGACGCCGAGCGAACTCGCGCGCCTGATCGGCACCGGCATCGGCATGGCGGCGTAGCCCATGTCCGCGACGTACGTCTGGAAGGCGATGGACAAGACCGGGGCGAAGGCCACCGGTGAGATCGAGGCCGAGAGCAAGCAGGCGGTCTCCGACCAGCTGAAGTCCAACGGCCTGATCGTCCTCGACATCGCGGACAAGCACAGCTCGAAGGAGATCAACATCTCCTTCATGCAGAAGGGGATCAAGGCCGCCGACCTGACGATCATGACGCGTCAGCTGTCCACGATGGTCAGCTCCGGCATGACGATTCTGCGCTCGCTCTACGTCCTCGAGGCGCAGACCGAGAACAAGGAGCTCGCGGAGGTCATCACCGGGGTCCGCAAGGACGTCGAGGCGGGCCTCCCGCTGTCCGACTCGCTCGAGCGCCACGACAAGGTCTTCACGCCGCTGTTCGTCGCGATGGTGCGCGCCGGCGAGACCGGCGGCGTCCTGGAGGCCTCGCTCCTGCGCGTCGCCGACCAGCTGGAGAAGGACGACGCGCTGCGTCGTCAGGTCAAGTCGGCGATGGTCTATCCGGCCGTCGTCATCTCCTTCGCGGGCATCGTGCTGATCGCCCTCGTGACCTTCCTCGTGCCGGTGTTCGTCGGCACGTTCAAGCAGTTCGGCGGCGACCTGCCGCTGATCACGAAGTTCACCGTCGCGCTGTCCGACATCTTCACCCACTTCTGGTGGCTGATGATCGCCCTGGGCGTCGGCGGCTGGAAGCTCTTCAAGAAGTGGAAGACCAGCGAGAAGGGCCGCGGGCAGTGGGACGCGTTCCGCCTGCGCACGCCGTTCAAGATCGGCGACATCGTCCAGAAGGTCTCGATCGCCCGCTGGTCGCGCACGCTCTCCTCGCTCGTGTCCGCCGGCGTGCCGCTGATGGCCGCGCTGGAGATCACGGGCAAGACCGCGGGCAACCGCGTCGTCGAGGACGCGATGACCGACGTCGTCAACTCCGTCAAGCAGGGCGGCACGATCGCCGACCCGCTGAAGCAGGCCCCGGTGGTCCCGGGCATGGGCGTGCAGATGGTGGCAGTGGGCGAGGAGACCGGCGCGCTCGACGCGATGCTCTCCAAGGTCGCGGACTTCTACGAGGACCAGGTCGACACGGCCGTCAAGTCGCTGACCTCGATCCTCGAGCCGGTGATGATCGTCTTCGTCGGCGGCATGGTGGGCTTCATCGTGATCTCGATGTACCTGCCGCTGTTCAAGGTCTACGACAACATCAGGTAGGCGGCTCGCGCTCCGGCCCGCCGGCCGCTTGCGGCGGATCACGGATGCAGGTCCGCCGGGGGAGCCGCGATACTCGCCGCGCCCGCGACCCAAAGGCCGATCACCATGGACAGTCCCGCCGCTCCCACCGCTCCCACCGCCTATCCCGTCCAGCTCGACGTCGCGTACCCGGACCGGCCGCTGAACCGCCTGACGACGTTCTTCCGGCCGCTGGTGCTCATCCCGATCGGCATCGTGCTCGCGACCGTCTCGGGCGCGACGCAGACGTACTCCGGCAATGCCGGCAACAGCACGAGCACCGTCGCCGTCGGCGCCGGCGGCCTGTTGTTCGCGGGCCCGCTGCTGATGATCCTGTTCCGCCGCAAGTACCCGCGCTGGTGGTTCGACTGGAACCTCGAGCTGAGCCGGTTCTCGGGCCGCGTCGCCGTGTACGCCACGCTGCTCGACGACCGCTACCCGTCCACCGACGAGCAGCAGTCGCTGCGCCTGGACATCGCCTACCCGGACGTCGAGCGCGACCTGCGCCGCGGGATGCCGCTGGTCAAGTGGTTCCTGGCGATCCCGCACTACGTGGTGCTGTTCTTCCTCGGCATCGCGGCCGTCGTCTGCGTGATCATCGCGTGGTTCGCGATCCTGTTCACGGGGCGCTACCCGCGCGGCCTGTTCGACTTCGTCGTCGGCGTCGGCCGCTGGTGCACGCGCGTCAGCGCCTACGCCTTCCTGCTGACGACGGACCGCTACCCGCCGTTCTCGCTGCAGCCCTAGGCGCCGCTGGACGGCGCGACGTACTCCTGCCGGCGCGGGACCTTCGTGCGCAGGAGCAGCTGCGGGACGGTGACGAGCGTGTAGCCGCGGCGCCGCAGCCCGCGGATGACCAGCGTCAGCGCCCGCGCCGTCACGGCCCGGTCGCCGCCCGCGTCGTGCATCAGCACGATGCCGCCGGGCTCGACCTCGGACAGGACGCGGGCCGCCACCTGCGGCGGTGTGGCCGACGCCGAGTAGTCGCTCGTGTCGACGGTCCACAGCACCATCAGCAGGTGCCGCCGGCGCAGGATGCGCAGCGTCTCGCGGTCGTAGGTGCCGTAGGGCGGGCGGAACAGGGTGGGGCGCGGGATGCCGGCGGCCTGCACCGCCGAGGCCAGGCTGTCGATCTCCGCCGCCTGGTCGCGCGGGCGCAGACGGGCGAGGTCGCGGTGGTTCCACGTGTGATCGGCGATCACGTGGCCCTGCGCGATGGCGCGCTGCAGGGGGGCGGGGAACCCCGCGAGCTGGCGGCCGAGGACGAAGAAGGTCGCGTCGACGCGCTCGCGCTGCAGGACGTCGAGGACCCGCTGGGTGTAGGGGCCGGGCCCGTCGTCGAAGGTCAGCGCGACCCGGCGTCCCTGCGGCCCGCCGCGCCGGACGTAGGGCGAGCGTGCGGCGATGGCGGCCAGCCCGACCGTCTCGCGTCGCCGGGCGGCGCGCCGCTGGGAGATCTCCCGGCGCGCGAGGGCGGCCTGGCGGTCCAGCGCGACCCGCGGGCCCGCCGCGACGACGGCGCTGCTCAGGCTTTCCGGATCCCAGCGCGGCCCCGAGTTCCCCGCGGCGATTGCGGCGGCGACGAGGATCAAGACGCCCGCGCCGACGGCCGCCGCGATGCGGCGCCTGCGGCGGTATGGGCCGCCGCGATCGTCTGGTGGGGTGGCGGGCGGCATCTGCGGGGCGCGCGACATTAGCGCGCGGGTATCGTCGCCGCGGATGATGGCTGTCAGCCCTGAGCGCGCCGCGCCGCCGGACCTCTTCGAGGGCCCGCTGGTCCTGCGCGACCCCGGTGCGATCACCGATCCGGTCATGCGGATCGTCGCCGAGCGCACGCGCGCGCTCGTGGCCGGCGAGCCCCCGCCAGCGGACGGGGCGACCCTCGCGCTCGGCGTCGAGGGCGGCGGCATGGCGACCGCCATGACCTGCGGGATGGCCTGGGTGCTCGAGCGCCTCGGGGCGACGGCGGCGTTCGACGCGGTCTACGGCGTGTCGTCGGGCAGCATCATCGCCGCGCACTTTGCAGCCGGGGAGATGACCGGCGCCACGCAGGTGTTCCCGGCGGCCTGCACGCGAGCGTTCATCGACCCGCGGCGGGCGCTGCGCGGGCGCGCGGTGCTGTCGCTCGACGTGCTGTTCGACCTGATCCGCCACCACCCGATCGAGCGCGCGCTGGAGCGCGAGCGGCCGGACCTGCGCATCGTCGTGGCCGGGGTCGACGACGGGCGGCTGCGGACGCTCCGTGGCTTCGCGGGGCCGGATGAGCTGGTGCTGGCGATGCGTGCGGGCTGCGCGATCCCGGTGATCTCCCGCGAGGTCGTCGCGCTGCACGGCGTGCGCCTCGCCGACGGCGGGCTGCTGGAGTCGGTGCCGTTCCACACGCCGCTGGCCGAGGGCGTCAGTCACCTGCTGGCGCTGCGCTCGCGCGATGCGACCTACCGCAAGGGGGCTCGCGGCCGCATCTACGGGCTGCTCGAGGACCGCGTCATCAACCGGGAGCCCGGCCTGGTGCCGTCGATGATCCGCGCCCGGCCGGCGCTCTACGACGCCGACGCCGACCTGCTGGCGAGCGCGAGCGCGGGGGAGGGGGAACTCGGCGGGCGCGTCGTGCAACTCGCGCCCGCGCCAGGCACACCGCTCGTCAAGAGGCTGCAACTGGACCGCGAGCGCGTGATCGCCGCGATGCGCGCCGGAGCCCGCGTCGCGGCCGACGCACTCTGCGAACCGGCCTGACCACTCCCGCAGGCAGGGGGTGGCCTGCAATCACCCCGTATCTGGACGTCAATCCGGGCCACCCCGTCGCCCGGGGTGCTGGGATCCGGGTCGGCGGGTCAGACGTCGTCAACGACGAGTTCGAGCCGCTCGTCGATGCGCAGGGAGCGAGCGCCGGCCAGCAGCTCGAGCAGCTCGTCGCCGACCAGCTCGCGGCGCCAGCCCTGGAGCGTGCGCACGTCGGGCTCGGGGAGTCCCTGCCGCACGCAGGTGATGATGCGCTGCAGATCGGCGCGCGCCGCGAGCAGCTCGTAGGCGAGCTCGGCCTGCGCGGCCCGGGCGCGGACCAGCGCCTCTGACAGCACGATCAGCGCCGCGTCCCCGGGGTGGCCGGGGGGCGGTTTGACGCCGTCGGACGGGATCGGCTCGGCAGCGCGGCCGCGCTCGACCGCGTCGAGGATGCCGCGGCCGCGGCGGCGCACCGTGCCCTCGTGGAGCCCGCGGATCTGGCGCAGCTTGTCGCTGTCGGCCGGGCGGCGCTTGGCGATCTCGACGAGCCCGGCGTCCTGCAGCACCTGCTGGACCGGGCGGTCCTCCTCGCGCGCCGTGTCATCCCGCCAGCGCACGAGCTCCAGCGCGACGGCGCGCTGCTCCGGCGCGAGCGAGGCCACGCGCGGCAGCCGGGCGAAGATCGCCTCGGGGTCGCGCTCATCGGAGGCCTGCTCCAGTGCGCGGCATTCCTCGCGCGCCCAGGCCAGGCGCCCCTGGCGCTCCAGGCGCTGCTGCAGCTCGACGGCCGCTTCGATCAGGTGCAGCACGTCCTCACGCGCGTACTCGACCTGCTCCGCGCTCAGCGGGCGCGCGTCCCAGCGGGTGAAGCTCGCGCTCTTGCCCAGGCGGACGCCGACGAGCTCGTGCAGCAGCGCGTCGTAGCCCAGCTGAGCCCGCATGCCGGCGAATCCGGCGGCGACCTGCGTGTCGAACAGCGCCGTGATCTCCGTGCCCCACTCGCGGCGCAGCAGCGCGACGTCCTGGCGCGCGGCGTGCATGTAGATCTCGACGTCCGGGTCGGCCAGGACAGCGGCGAGCGGCCCCGGCTCGAGCGTGCCGCTGAGCGGGTCCAGCACCTCGACGCGGGCCGGGCCCGAGGGGTCGTCCGTCTCCTGGACCGAGACCTGGATCAGGCACAGGAGCGAGCGGTAGCGGCCCTCGCCCATGAACTCGGTGTCGATGCCCAGGCGGCCGGTCCGGCGAGCCTGGTCGGCGAACTCGGTGATGACGTCGGAACGGGACACGACGCGCCAGCCTACGCGGCCGCCGTGACCAGCGCCCGCGCGGCGGCCACGATCGCGTCCGGGTCGGCCAGGCCCCCGGGAGGCGCGAGACCCAGCTGGCGCGCCAGGTCCGCGCGCACCTGGGCCGCCGTCTCACCGAGCCCGGCACGGTCGGCGAGGGTCACGGCGCCGTGCCGCTTGGCGAGCCGCTGCCCATCCGGGCCGAGCAGCAGCGGGACGTGGAGGTACGAGGGACGGGCGAACCCCAGCCGCTCCTGCAGCCAGACCTGGCGCGGCGTCGTCCGCAGCAGATCGGCGCCGCGGACGACCTCGCCGATGTCCTGCTCGTGATCGTCGACGACGACGGCGAGGTTGTACGCGTGCGCGCCGTCGCCGCGGCGGACGACGAAGTCGTCGACGACTCCGACGTGCGGCCCGGACGCGCGGTCGTCGAACCGCACCAGCTCGGCGCCGGCCCGCACGCGCAGGGCGGCGGGACGGCCGGTCGCCTCGCGCGCCGCCATCTGCGCGGCCGCGAGGTCCCGGCAGGTGCCCGGATAGCCGCCATCGACGGTCGCTCCGTGCGGGGCGCTGACCGCGTCGCGGACCTCCGCCCGCGTGCACCAGCAGCGGTAGAGCAGGCCGGCGTGGTCCAGCTGCGCGAGCGCCTGCGCGTACAGCTCGGAGCGCTCGGACTGCCGGACCACGGGCCCGTCCCAGTCGAGGCCCAGGGCGGAGAGGTCAGCGAGTTGTGCCTCCGCGACGGCGGCGCGCGAGCGCCCCGCGTCGAGGTCCTCGATGCGCAGGATGTACCGCGCGTCCTGGGCGCGGGCGAGTGCCCAGGCGGCGAGCGCGGTGCGCAGGTTGCCCAGGTGCAGCGGCCCGCTCGGGCTCGGCGCGAACCGGCCGTCGGCGTTCGCCGGGCGCGCGCCGGTCAAGATCAGCCGCTCGGTCATCGCCGCGATGATGGCCGATCAGCGGGCGGACCCGGCTATGGTGCCCCGCCGATGGCCTCCGAGGACGATCAGCCCACCGCCCCCGTGCCGTGCTCGCCCTGCCGCGGTACCGGCAGCGTGCTCTCGGGCGCCGGCGGGACGCAGCACACGCTTCCGTGCCCGTGGTGCGAAGGGACCGGATTCCAGATCCCGGGCCACGACGCGCAGGCCGCGCGGCGCCCCGCGGACGAGGCCTCCGCGCCCGCCCCCGAGACCGACTGACCGCGCGCGGGCTCAGGAGGACGTCGCGGGGACGACCTCGATCGTCCCCGCGCTCGTCCCGCTGATGTCCAGGCGGACCTGGTACCGGCCGACGGGCGCCGCGACGAACCGCATCGTCGGGCCATCCAGCCCGGGTCCCACCGGCCCGTGGAGCGCGAGCGCATCGATCCGCGCGATGTCCGGCACGAGGCTCGTCACGCGCAGCTCGACGACGCGGCCCTCGGGCACGCGGAGGTCGCCGGCGGCGGGCAGGGTGACGCGGAACACCGGCGGAGCCTTTGCCGCGCCGGGCGCGGCCGCCGACGGCGCGGCGGAACCGCTGTCCCGGCGGGCGGGGGCGGACAGCGCCGAGACCGCGAGCATGACGAGGAGCAGCGTGAGCAGGGGGCGCCGCCAGGACATGGCGTGAGTGTGGCGCATCCGCGGCACCTCGGCCGGCTGTCCAACGGCGCGTTGCAGGGCTCAAGGCGCCGGCGCGCGGGGCCGATAGCCCCATCAGCAAGACCTTCTCAGGGACGCGGACCCGCCCTTTCGGCGGGTCCTCGTGCTTGTGGGACCGGACAACCGTCCAGAAGCTGCCGTTCCGCGGCAGGTTCGCGAGTGCGCAGGTCGATATTCCTGCAGGGAAGCGGCGGCGGAACCGCCGGCGACAGAGGGGACACGGAGATGGTGCGCACACCGCGCGGGGTCGATGAGGGCTTCACGCTGATCGAGCTGCTGGTCGTGATCCTGATCGTCGGCATTCTCGCCGCGATCGCCCTGCCGACCTTCCTCGGTCAGCAGAAGAAGAGCCAGGACGCGTCGGCCAAGTCCGATGCCCGCAACCTGGTGTCCCACGTCGAGTCGTGCTTCGCCGACACCCAGGACTACACGCTGTGCGACTCGTCCGGCGAGCTGGGCTCGACGGGTCTCACCTACGGCAACTCGGTCGGCCAGGTCAACGTCTTCTCGGCGACGCCTGACTCGTTCGCGGTCGCGGCGTACTCGCGCAGCGGCGGAGTGTTCGCGATCGGCCGGGTGACCGGCACGTCGGGCTACGCCCGCGACTGCCTGGCCCACGGCCAGGGCGGCTGCCGCGCGACCGCCGACGCCGCCGGCAACTACTGGTAGCGCCCGGCGGATCTGCAGGTTGGGGTGCTGCCACCAGTACGAACGTCCAGAACCCTCAAGGGGATGGGGTCTGGACCCGATACCGGATCTGGAAGTAGTAGCCAGATCCTCCGGACGCCAATGGCACACCGCTCGTGAGGGCGGGTCGCAAAGTCCACGGGCCTCGAGCAATCGAGGTGGCCGGGCTGCCGGTCGGAGGTCAGCGAGGAACTGGCGTCAGGTCAATTCAAGATCCCAGGAGGATCACGTACATGCTGCAGAACCTGCGCAAGGACGATGAGGGCTTTACGCTCATCGAGCTTCTCGTTGTCATCCTGATCATCGGCATTCTCGCCGCGATCGCCCTGCCGACC
>JBKJRO010000056.1:0-5990 GCA_046594555.1 Solirubrobacteraceae bacterium | reverse complement strand
GGGTCGACACCGTCTTGTCTGCACCGCTCGGCGCATCATTCACCGACGTCACGTCGATCGTGATTGTGCTCGAGGCAGCCGCCAGGTCGACGCCGCCGTTCGCGGTGCCGCCGTCATCCTTGACGCGGAACTTGACGTCCGCGTACGCGGCACCGTTCGCGTTCGCGCCGGGATGGAACTTCAGCTTGCTCGCCGCGATATCCGCGACGCTCACGAGGTCGCCGGCCGCGACCGCGACACCGTTCAGCTTCAATGAGCCAGCGGCCGGCAGCGATGTGACCTTCACCGCGTCGAACGCGTTTGCCGGCGAATCGCTGACATCACTGAACCCGAAATCAGCAGAAGAGAACGTGTACGCCGAGTCCTCAAGCGTCGTGACCGTCGCGTCGGAGCCCGAGGGCGCGTCGTTCACGGACGTCACGTTGATCGTGATCGTGTTCGGCGACTGGTCCAAGTCGACGCCGCCATTGGCAGTGCCGCCGGTGTCCTGCACTTGGAACGTGAACGTCGCATACGACGAACCGTTCGCATTCGCAGCCGGCGCGAAGGACAACTTGTTCGCGGAGATGTCCGCAACCGGCACAACCTGCCCGGTCGTTACGGCAACACCATTGAGCTTCAGCGAACCAGCGCCAG
The DNA here is from genome assembly GCA_046594555.1 of Solirubrobacteraceae bacterium. Taxonomy (GTDB): domain Bacteria; phylum Actinomycetota; class Thermoleophilia; order Solirubrobacterales; family Solirubrobacteraceae; genus F1-60-MAGs163. Next base: position 5,354 of record JBKJRO010000056.1, on the reverse strand, counting down.
GCAGCGCAGCCACCTTCACCGCCGCCAACGCGTTCGCCGGCGAATCGCTCACATCACTGAACCCGAAATCAGCAGCGGCGAACGTGTACGCCGAATCCTCAAGGGTCGACACCGTCTTGTCCGCACCGCTCGGCGCGTCGTTCACCGAACTCACGGTGAGCGAGACGGTGGCTGCGGTCGCGGAGTCAGCGAAGCCGTCGTTTGCCTTGTAGGTGAACGAGTCGGGACCGTTGTAGTTGGCCGTCGGAACGTAGGTGAACGAGCCGTCCGCGTTCAGGGTGAGCGCCCCGTGGGCGGGACCGCTCACCGGACGAGGTGTCGCGACCGCCAATGCATCGCCGTCGGCGTCGGTGTCGTTCGCGAGGACGCCGTTGGCTGGGACGGTGAGCGTGGTGTCCTCATTCGTCGAGTAGCTGTTGGCGACCGCGACGGGCAGGTTGTTCGTGGCGTAGGTGGCGGCGAAGTTCTGTGAGCCGCTGGAGAACCCGGCGACGCAGATGCTCCGGCCGCTCGTACCCGGGATCACGGTGAACGAGATCGGCGGCGCGTCAGTGCTCGACCAGCCGCGGAAGACCTTCGCGGCGTTCGGCGCATCCGGGTGGGCCGGCACGTCCAGTCGGACCGACTCGCTGCCGCCAACGCCGACGCTGTCGCCGGTGGAACTGCTGAACGTCTTCGGGAATCCGGACTTGACAGCGCCGGTGCAGGTCGTGGCAGCTGTGTACAGCGTCTCGGTCAGGGGCGACACGCTGCCGCCAACGATCGCGCTCTTCACGTTGCCGTCGCTGAACCCCGCGGTCGCCACCGCCCCGAAGCTGCCGGTCGCCGTGACCGCATAATGCGCGACGAACCACGACGGCAGGTCGAACTCATCGGTGATGTTGCCGAACGCGTCCGCTGTGACGTCGATCGAGTGGTTCCACGTGCTGCCGGCGTCGTCGTTGACCACAATGTGCACCGACTCGCCGAACTGCCAGTTGCCACCCGACAGCACGACGTGATCGCCCGGGGCATAGTCGGCCCGGTCGCTCCAGATCGAGGGTGAGAAGTCGCCGGGCGGCGGGAAGTCCGCCCGTGCTGCGCCCGCGCCGACCATGGCCGCGAGCACGGCCAGCATCGTCACGAGCGCGACGACGAGCCGGTGAGCCGTCCGTGGCTGAACCTGCTTGAGCTGCGACAAGACTGCTTCCCCCCGGTTGCGTCCTTGCGATACGGGTCATCCGAACGGCGACGCTTCGTGCTGCCGGCCGGTCACCCTGAAGCGCGGCACCATAGGCTCATCGACGCTCCGCGGCAAGCATTCGCGGGCTTGGCCGCCCGCGAACCACCAATGCCGTTTGGGGTGGACCGCGCCCGAACGGGTCGAAAACGGCCACGCGGCAGGGGTGTCGTCGGGGGTCGGGGGCGAGCTGGGGGCTGCAACATGCGTTGCACGACTCAAGTGGCCGCGCCCAGGTCGCCCGCCGCGCCCGCCACCGGCGCCCTGAGCGTGCGATCCGGCGGATGCCTGACGCCGCATGCGACCTGACCGGTAGTGCGCAAGCACGGTGGTCAGTCGCGGGTGGCGTCAGGCGCCGCCGGGAGCGCGCTCAGCCGCAGCCGGTGTTGTTGCCGCACTGCGTGCACGTGTAACACGCGCCCGTGCGCTGCATCATCCCGCCGCACTGGCTGCAGGCCGGGCCGAGATCCAGGCCGCTCATCTTGGCCGGCAGGACCGGCGGAGTGTCGGTGAACGCGGCCGCCGGCGGCAGCGCATCGCCGTCGTCGTCCTCGTCGACCGGCGCAGCGGTCGGCAGGGCGACCGGCGCGGCGGTGTCGGAGACGAACGAGGTCGCGGCGTCCTGCGCGGCCTTCCGGGCGCGGACCTCGGCGGTCATGATGCCGAGCTCCTCCTGAACATCGACGCCGAGGAAGCGCGAGGCGAGCCAGCGCATGATGTAGTCGGGCATCGACTTCGCGAACGGGATCTCGGAGTTCTGCGTGATCCCTTCCGGCTCGAAGCGCATGTAGGCGAACTTCTGCACCAGCGTCTCGAGCGGCACGCCGTACTGCAGCGCGATCGAGATCGAGGTCGCGAACGAGTTCATCATGCCGCGGAGGGTCGAGCCCTCCTTGCCGATGTCGGTGAGGAAGATCTCGCCGACGTTGCCGTCCTCGTACATGCCGGCGGTGATGTACCCCTCGTGCCCGCCGATCGAGAACTTGTGGGTGATCGACTGGCGCTCGCGCGGCATGCGCCGGCGGGCGGGGCCGACCTCGCCCTTGGCCTTGACGATGGCCTCGTCGACCTGGGCCTGCGTGAACATCGGCTCGCCGGCGGTCGGCGCGGCGTCGTCCTGCGCGTCGGTGCGCAGCGCCTGCGCGGTCTTTGAGCCGTCGCGGTAGATCGCCAGCGCCTTGACGCCCAGGCGCCAGGCGTCGACGTACGCGTCGTAGATGTCCTCGACCGTCGAGCTGGCCGGCATGTTGACGGTCTTGGAGATCGCGCCGGAGATGAACGGCTGGACGGCGCCCATCATCTTGATGTGGCCCATCGGCGCGATCGCGCGCTCGCCGACGGCGACGTCGAACACGGGCAGGTGCTCGTCCGTCAGGCCGGGGGCGCCGACGATCGTGTTGTGCTCGGCGATGTGCGCCTCGATCTGCTCAACCTGCTCGGGTGTGTAGCCGAGGTTGGCCAGGGCTGAGGGGACCGTCTGGTTGACGATCGTCATCTGGCCGCCGCCGACGAGCTCCTTGAACTTGACGAGCGAGAAGTCCGGCTCGATGCCGGTCGTGTCGCAGTCCATGAGAAACGAGATCGTGCCGGTCGGCGCGAGGACGGTCGCCTGCGCGTTGCGGTAGCCGTACTGGTCGCCGAGGTCGACGGCGTCGTCCCACGAGCGGCGCGCCGCGGCGAGCAGCTCGCCGTCGGCGACCTGCGAATCCGGGATCGCGTAACTCGCGTCACGGTGCATGCGTATGACCGTGTTGTGGCCCTCGCGGTTCTCGTCGTAGCGCTCGTACGGGCCGACCGAGGCGGCGATCTTCGCCGACTGCGCGTAGGCGCGGCCGGTCATCAGCGCCGTGATCGCGGCGGCGGTGCCGCGGCCGGCGTCGGAGTCGTACGGCACGCCGTTGGCCATCAGGTAGGCGCCCAGGTTCGTGTACCCCAGGCCCAGCTGGCGGAACGCGCGGGCGTTGACGCCGATCTGCTCGGTCGGGTAGCTCGACGGGCCGACGATGATCTCCTGCGCGAGGAAGACGATGTCCGTCGCGTGCTCGTAGGCCGCTGTGTCCAGCGTGCCGTCGGGGCGGCGGAACTTCATGAGGTTCAGCGAGGCGAGGTTGCAGGCCGAGTCATCGACGTGCATGTACTCCGAGCACGGGTTGCTCGCGTTGATGCGCCCCGACTTCGGCGACGTGTGCCACTGGTTGATGATCGTGTCGTACTGGATGCCCGGATCGGCGCAGCGCCACGCGGCCTCGGCGATCTGGCGCATCAGGTCACGGGCGCGGATCGGCTCGCCGATCGCCTCGCCGGTCGCGCGGGCCTTCAGGCTCCACTCGCCGTCGGTCTCCAGCGCGTGCATGAAGTCGTCGGAGACGCGGACCGAGTTGTTCGCGTTCTGGTACTGAATCGAGTGGAAGCCCTCGCCGTCGATCGACATGTCGAACCCGGCGTCACGCAGCGCAGCGGCCTTGTCCTCCTCCTTGGCCTTGCACCAGATGAACTCCTGGACATCCGGGTGGTCGATGTCGAGCACGACCATCTTCGCCGCGCGGCGCGTCTTGCCGCCCGACTTGATGGTGCCGGCCCACGCGTCGGCGCCGCGCATGAAGGAGACCGGGCCGCTGGCGGTGCCGCCCTTGCTGAGCGTCTCCATCGAGCCGCGGATGTTCGAGAGGTTGATGCCCGAGCCGGAGCCGCCGCGGAAGATCTTGCCCTCCTTGGTGTTCCAGTCGAGGATCGACTCCATCGTGTCGTCGACGCTGAGGATGAAGCAGGCGGAGCACTGCGGCTGCTCCTCGAACCCGACGTTGAACCAGACCGGCGAATTGAACGCCGCCATCTGGTGGAGCAGGATGTACGTCAGCTCGTCCTCGAACGCCGAGGCGTCGTCGGCGGTGGCGAAGTAGCCGCGGGCGCGGCCCCAGTCGGCGATCGTCCCCGACACGCGCGAGATCATCTGCTTGACCGAGCGCTCGCGGGCCGGCGAGTCGACCTGACCGCGGAAGTACTTCTGCGTGACGATGTTGGTCGAGTTCTGCGACCAGGTCGTCGGGAACTCGACGCCGAGCTGCTCGAACGCGATCTTGTCGCCATGGCCGATCCGCGCGTCGCGCAGCTCCCATTCGACGCTGTCGAACGGATGCACCCCGGGACTCGTGAAGCGACGACTGATACTCATCGCGCGCCCTTGGCGCACGTCCTCGATCAGGGTCGCTTGACTGGTCTGCGGGGTCATCGTCATGGTCCTCTGCTCCTGTCTCCTGCCGCGAAAACGGGTGGTTTGCGGCGTCCTCTACGGGTGTCCGGCGGAACCACTGACCCTCTCAGCGAGGCCGGACGGAACGGTGGCTGCGGAGCGCGGGTTTGTACCCCTTCAGAGTAGGCCCCGAAGCAGTTCATCCCGCATCCTGCGGGAAGCTGGGGACGGACCCGCGCGAGCGGGCCGAGAAGTTCCCCGGACGTTGCGGGAGAACCGTCAGCGCGAGCGGCGTTTTGGCGCGCAGGTCTTGTAGCGCCGCGTCGCCTTGAGCGTCTTGCCGTTCTTGAGCTTCAGCACGATCTGGACGCTGAAGCGGCCCTTGGGCAGGTTGCGCAGGTCGACCGTCGAGCGCAGGCGCTTGCCCTTGCGCACGCCCGCGCTCTTGCCGTTCACGCGCACGTCGGCGGAGACCACGTTGGCGCTGGCCGGCACGCGCAGCCGGATCTGGAAGCGCCGGCGGCTGACGCACTTCTTTGTCGACGGGAACACGACGAGGTCGGCGACCTTGATCGTTGCTGCCGGCTTGACGACCGGGGCGGCGGAGGGGGTGGTGACTGGCGGTGTCGTGACGGGCGGCGTCGTGACCGGCGCCCCACCTGAGCAGGCCTCGTTGGCCGAGAATCGCAGGAGCTGTGGAACATCGGTGAACACGTCGCCGACCTTGATGCGGCGCATCCCCGTGGCGTACGCGCCCGCGGACGTCAGCACCAGGTCCATCGCGGCGCTGGGCTGCGTCGGATCCGGGACGTAGTTGGCGACGCCCGCCGGGGTGCCGCCGGGCGCAAACGTCGCGTCGAGCGTCCCGTTGTCGTTCAGGCGCGAGAGTGTCAGTCCGGCGCCGTGCGCCAGCACCAGGATCTTGCCGTCGACGCACTGCGTGGC
>JBKJRO010000038.1:0-5305 GCA_046594555.1 Solirubrobacteraceae bacterium | reverse complement strand
CGCGAAGTGCCGCGTCCCGCTGAGCGGCCGGTTGAGGCTCGACTGCGGCGCGCCGATCACCTCGTCCTTGATGACGAGCTCGACGGCTGCCCGCGCGCGGTCGAAGGACTGACGAGGATGCGTCGCGGCGCCCACACCCGCGCGGGCGCCGCGCAGGACGAGGCCGGGGGAGAGCCAGAACCGGCCGTCATCGTGCTTCTCGGCGTCACGCGCGGGCAGCGGCACCGGCGCCATCGGCGCGGCGTCCGGGGTCGCGTCGAGCAGCGCGTGCCCGATATCGAGCGACCCCACGCCGTCGACGAGACAGTGGTGCGTCTTGCTCGCCAGCGCCCAGCGCCCGCCATCCAGCCCGTCGAGGAGCGTCATCTCCCACAGCGGCCGGTGGCGGTCGAGCCGATGCGACCAGAAGTCCCCGAGCCACTCGTGCAGCTCGGCGGCGCCGCCGGGCGCCGGCAGTGTGGCGTGGAGCACATGGGCGTCGAGGTCGAAGCCCGCCGCGGGCTTCCACGTGAGCCACGTCAGCGGCCCGGCGTGCGTGCCCGAGAGCTGCTGCGCGAACCGCGGCAGGACGCCGACCCGGGCGCGCATGTGCTCCCGCATCGCCTTGATCTGCGGCACCCCGCCACCGGGGAGCGGGTCGAAGACGAGCGCCGCGCCGATGTGCATGTGCGCGCTCTCGTCGCACTGCTCCAGCTCCAGGGACATCGTGTCCAGCATCGTGAGCTGCTCGCTCATGGTCGCCTCGCTTTTCGTCGCCTGCGGGCACGCTAGGCGCCCCGTCCCGTCATCGCATCGGGGGCGACGCGCGCCGGCGTCCGTAGTTCCCACCGCCCGGCCGGACATCCGCGAGGCAGGCCGCTCGGTTAGTCTCGCGACCGCCCGGCGGGGCGCCCGGCCACGTGGCCGGCGCTCGTTCGCATACCGGATCCGACGTCAACGGGAGGCGGAGACTGTGAAACTCGTGATCGGCATCGTCCGGCCGGAGAAGGCCAACGACGTTCTTGAGTCCCTGTACCGCGCCGAGGTGCGCGGGTTCTCGGTCAGCCGGATCCAGGGCCACGGGGGTGAACTCGACCGGGTGGAGACCTACCGCGGGACGACCGTGAAGATGGGGCTCTCCGAGAAGGTCCGCTTCGAGATCGCGGTGTCGGACGAGTTCGTCCAGCCGACGATCGACGCGCTGTGCGCGGGCGCGCGCACGGACGAGGTCGGCGACGGCAAGATCTTCGTCCTGCCGCTGGACCGCGCGGTGCGGATCCGCACCGGCGAGACCGACCACGGCGCGGTGACCCCGGTGGGCAAGGCATGAGCCCGCTCGCGACTGCCGGCGTGAACGCCGGCGACACGGCCTGGATGCTCATCGCGACGGCGCTCGTCCTGATGATGACGCCGGCGCTGGGGCTGTTCTACGCGGGCCTGGTGCGGTCCAAGAACACGCTCAACACGTTCATGATGAGCGTCGCGGCGCTCGCCGTCGCCACGATCACGTGGGCGCTCATCGGGTACTCGCTCGCCTTCGACGGCGACGGCTCGATCATCGGCGGGCTGCACCACGCCTTCCTCAACGACGTCGGCTTCACGCCGCGCGCGGGGACGACGATCCCGCACCTGGTGTTCTTCGCCTTCCAGGCGACGTTCTGCATCATCACCACCGCGCTCGTGTCGGGCGCCGTGGTCGAGCGGATGCGCTTCGGGCCGTTCCTCCTGTTCGCCGCGCTGTGGTCGGTGCTCGTCTACGCGGTGCTCGCGCACTGGGCGTTCGGCGGCGGCTGGCTGCAGGCCAACGGGACGCTCGACTTCGCCGGCGGCGTGCCGGTCGAGATGGGATCCGGCTTCTCGGCGCTGGCGGCCGCGCTCGTCGTCGGCGCGCGCAAGGACTACGGCCGCCAGGCGTTCCTGCCGCACAACGCCGTGTACGTGCTCCTGGGCGCCGGCCTGCTGTGGTTCGGCTGGTTCGGGTTCAACGGCGGCAGCGGCTTCTCGACGGGCAACGCGAGCGTGCTCGCGTTCACGAACACGCTGCTGACGCCGGCGTGCACGCTGATCGTCTGGTTCGTGCTCGACATCGCGCGCGGCCGGCAGGTCACGGCGATCGGCGCCGCGACGGCGATCATCGTCGGCTGCGTGGCGATCACGCCCGCGGGCGGCTTCATCAGCCCCGGCTGGGCGATGGCGCTGGGCGCGCTGGCCGCGCTGCCGAGCTACGCGATGATCGTCTGGCGCCCGCGGACGCGGGTCGACGAGACGCTCGACGTGCTCGCCGCTCACGGCCTGGCCGGCTTCACCGGCATCCTGTTCATCGGCTTCGTCGCCCAGACCGGCTGGAACGGCGTGGCGGACGGCCTGTTCTATGGCAGCGCGAGCCAGCTGGCCGACCAGGCGACCGCCGCGGTCGTCGCGCCGGCGTACGCCTTCGTCATGACGTACGGGCTGCTGCGCCTGATCGGGGCCTTCACGCCGCTGCGCGCGACCGCCCGCGAAGAGGCACTCGGGATGGACATCGTGGCGCACGGCGAGGAGGCCTACGCGACGGGCGAGGGCGCGATCCTCGTCGCGCCGGACTCCGCGATGGAACTGGAGGAGGCGCTGCGGTAGGGGAGCGCCGGCCACGTCTATCGTGGTCGGCGTCGCGTGCACCCTGCGAAAGGACCGGATGCGCACCCTCGCACCACTCACCGCCATCGTCGCGCTGCTGCTCGCGGTTCCCGCCGGCGCCGGAGCGGTCACGTCGGCGCAGCGGTTCGAGGCGTCCGTCGCCCCCGCGCAGGCGGGCACGCGGGCGCAGCCGCGCGGTGTCCAGCTGTCGGTCCGCCTGTCGTTCGACTCGATCACCGCCGACCTGGCGGCGCCGTTCGCCACGAAGAGCGTGACGCTCTGGTTCGACCGCAACCTCGTGTTCAACGGCGCGGCGTTCCCGACGTGCAGCGCCGCACGGGTGGCCGCGTACCTGGGGGCCAGGTGCCCGAAGGGGTCGAAGGTCGGTTCGGGGACGGCGCGCGGCGTGGCGCTCGACCTGGTCGAGGACTTGGCGCTGACGATCTTCAACGGGCCGAACGACACCGTCGAGCTGCTGGTGTTCGCCACGTCGCCGCTCGTCGTCAACAAGGTGATCGAGGCACCGCTGCGCCGCAGCGGCGGCGCCTACGGCTACAAGCTCGACGTCCCGATCCCGCCGGGCCTGCAGGAGCCCTACACCGGCGTGAAGGCGACGCTGACCGACTTCCGCGCGCGGGTCGGGGGGACGCTGAAGCGGCGCGTCCGCGAGCGCTATCGCAGCCGCGGCAGGACGCGGACGCGGACGGTCACGAAGACGATCTCCTACCTCGGGATCGCGGGCTGCACGGCGCGGACGCTGCACTTCCGCTTCGCCGGGTCCTACAGCGACGGAAGCTCGCAGGCCGGTCGGGCGACGCAGCCCTGCCGGTGAGGCCGGCGCGGAGGTTCAGGCCGCGTCGCCGTCGCTGTGGCGCAGCCATCGCGGACCCGCGAACGCACGGTCGCCGAACAGCCTGACGAGCGTCGGCAGCAGGACGAGTCGCACGATGGTCGCGTCCACGATGACCGCCACGGTCAGGCCGACCCCGAACTGGCGGATGTTGGCGACCGGCGCGACGGCGAACGCGAGGAAGACCCCGGCCATGATCAGCGCGGCGCCGATGATGATCGTGGTCGTCTGCTCGAGGCCGTAGCGGATCGCGCCGTCCGTCGTCCCGGTCAGCGCACGCCCCTCCAGCAGGCGGCTGATGAGGAAGACCTCATAGTCGATCGACAGCCCGAAGATCACGCCGAGCATGCCGCTGACGGCGATCGCGTCGAGGTAGCCGGGTCCGCCCAGGAGCGGCGCGTCGCCCTGGAAGCACAGGACGAGGACGCCGACCGCGGCGCCGACGGTGACCACGTTGAGCAGTACGGCGATCAGCGCCAGCAGCGGCGCCCGGAACGCGGCCAGCAGGGCGAGGAAGGTCAGCACGACGAGGGCCAGCAGGATCCCCGGCAGCGCGTCGGTCGTCGCGCGGTCGAAGTCGGCGAGCAGCGCCGCGGGCCCGCCGACGATCCCCTGCGCACCGAGTTCGCGCGCCGTCGCGCGGGTCGCCCGCTCCAGGCCGGGTCGCAGCGCGATGCTGCCGGCGTCGAACGGCCCGTCCCGGGGGACGACGATGACGCGCGCGGTGGTCCCGCCGTTCGGGGTGTTGACGGCGAACGCGACGCTTTTCTGGGTCTGCTTGCGCGAGCCCTCGATGCCGGCGAGCACGAAGTACCCGGAGTTCGACGCGCGCTTCACGCTCGTCCCGCTGCGATGCAGCTGCTCGACCTGGGCGTCGGTCGAGCGCCGCACGCGGACGACGCCGTCGTACATGCTGCCGATGCCGCGCCCGATCTCACTGCTGCCGCCGACGGCCGTCCCGAGCCCCGTGGCGAGCGCTCGCGCGCCGCCGCCCTGGGATCCGAGCAGCGCGGCGAGGCCGCTGCTGAGCTGCGACGTGCCGGTGTCGAGCTTCGTGAACGACCGCTCCAGCGTCGACGCGCCGGAGGCCGTCCGCCGGATCCCGCCGGCCAGCTTGTCACTGCCCGTCGCCAGGTCGCCGATGCCGGTCATGAGGCGCTCGGCCCCCCGCTTCATCTCCTCCGCGGCCGTCGTGTTCGTGTCGAACTCGCTCGCGTAGCCGCTGACGTTCGTGTCGAGGATCGCCAGGTCGGCGAGCGCCGCCTGGATGTCGTCCTTGGCCTGCTGGAGTGCCGGGTCGGCGGCCGCCTGCGGCGACGCGCTGCCGAAGCCGCGCAGCGCGGCCTGGACGCTGGAGCGGGCACGGGCGAGGGGCTCGATGAGCTTCACGTCCGAGTCGCGGCTCTGCGCCGCGAGGATCGAGGACAGCTCCGCCACCGACGTGGAGAGGTCCTCGCTGCCGGTCAGCGCCTTCTTCGAGCCCGTCGCGATCCGGCGCGCTCCGTCGCCGGTCCGGGCGACCCCCCGGGCCAGGCTCGAGGTCTTGGGCGCGGCACGGTGCACGCCTCCGGCGAGCTTGCTGGACCCGCCCGCGGCCTGGCCCAGGCCGGCCACGAGCGCCTGGCTGCCCGCGGCCGCCGATCCCAGCCCGGCGGTGAGCCCGGCGGTCCCGTCGCCGGCCCGGCGCAGGCCGGCGGAGAGGCGGCGCAGTTCGCCGGTCGCGGTCGCCTGGCGGGCGAGCTTGCGCAGCGCGGCGGTGCGCTCCAGCAGGACCGCCGGGCCGAGCACGGCGTCGACCCGCGGCCGGCGCGCGACGCGATCCTCGAAGCGCTGGAGCGCGCGCAGCCGCCTGCGGGTCGT
>JBKJRO010000148.1:0-3464 GCA_046594555.1 Solirubrobacteraceae bacterium | reverse complement strand
GCGTGAGGCTCACCGTGGGCGCGCCGCCCGAAGCCGAGGCCGCGCGGCGCAGGCGCACCAGCACGGCCGTCGGGCCGACCACCGCGAGCGTCACCCGGTGAGTCCCCGCGGGCACGTTCACGGTCATGCGCCGGCTCTTGCCGAGGTCGCCGGCCCCGGAGGGGTCGCGCACCTGCCTGGCCGAGGAGCTTTCCGTTTCCTCGCGCTCGAGCACCTTGCCCCGGTCCGACACGACGAGCGTATAGCGCGCCACGGCCGCGGCGCCCTTCGGGAGGATCGCGCGCGAGACCACGTTCAGGCGGGAGGGTCCGTCGATCGGCACGTCGAGCGGTGTGCTGCTCGTCACCTTGAAATAGGCGCGCGTCTTGCCGCTGACGACCACGGGCGTCGAGGGTCGCCCGGGCAGTTGCTCGATCGCCTCCCACGAGGCGGCGTGCGCGAGCGTCGCAGCGAGCGCGAGGGCCGTCAGCAAGCCGACGGCAAGCGCCCTGGGTCGAACCTGGGTCATGGGATCGGATTCCTCTCGGGGTGGACCTGGCCCAGCAGCCGATGGTGCAGGTCGGTGCGCAGGACGAAGAAGTTCGCAAGCAGCACCAGCAACGCGGCGCCGCCCACGATCCACAGGTTGTAGCGATACTTGATGAACAGCAGCCCCTGCCCCGGCAGCGTGCGTCCCCCGTGCTCGTCGACGATCGAGTATTCGCGCGCCAAACGCTCGACGTTGAGCAGATGGATCACGGGCAGCCCGCGGTCCGCCATGACGTTGATCACGCCGTGATTGGGATAGCTCTTGTGCGCCAGGCGGCGCGTCAGGCCGGCGGGAATGAGCCTCCCATTCTGCGCACCACCGAGGCTGGCCACGCCGCCACCCACGTTGACGTACAGCCGGATCGGCCGGCCGCGCACTTTCGCGACCGAGTCGTAGAGCGCGACGCGCGCCTTCACGGCCTCGAGCACGCCGGGGGAGTCGAGCAGGCGCACGTGATTGCGTTCGATCGCGTCCATGAGCAATTGCCGGCCCGCGGGCGACAGGCCGCGCCCCTGGTCCGCGCCGCCGCCGATCGAGGCCGCGAGCGAGTGCGCGGGCAACAGGCCCAGCGTGTCGACCGCAGTCTCCATGTCGAGCCAGGTAAAGTCGGGATCGGTCGCGCCGAACATCGAGGCGCCGGCCGAGGTGATCACCAGCGGCTCGGCCCCGATCGCCTTGCAGGCCGAGAGCACCGCGAGATTGAGCCCGGGCAACGAACCCGTGACGCCGACCGCGACGAGATCGCCCCGGCGCACGCCTCCCAGCAGGAGCATCTGCGTGACCGCGGCCGCGAAGTTCGGGTGTGCCGCGAGTTCCTTCGCGGTCTGCGACCCGCGGTCGGTCGTGATCAGCGAGAACTGGGGCCCGATCACGCCCGTGCCCGCCGGATCGTTGTGCGCGTCCACGGCGATCCCCCGGGCGCGCTTCGCCGCGGCGAGCGCCTTCTCGGAAAGCTGCATGGACCGCACCGCCTGGAGCTTCTTGTGGTAGGCGTCGACGTGCGCCGGGGCGAGCGTGCGCTCGGCGACCGCGTAGACCACGATCGAGAGCGTCGCCAGGGCGACCAGCGCGGGGGTGGAAGCGCGGGCGAGGCTCATTGCAGGAGGTCTCCCCCGCCGATCATCATGAGCAGCAGCCGCACGAGGATCGCGGTCGTGGTCATCACGCACAGCGTCTGGATCACGCCCTGGCGTTCCATCCAGTTCGCGATCAGGCCGGGAATGACGTAGCCGATCGTGCGCAGGTCGAGGCTCGTGCCCATCAGCTTGAGGCGCAGGAGATCGCGCGAGATCGCGCCGACCGCGAATCCGATCAGCACGGCGACGACGATGCGGCGGCGCCCGTAGATCAGCACGTAGCGCGACAGCAACTTGAGCAGCGCGAGCGCGACCAGCGCGGATCCGACGGTGCCTATCACCCGCCCGGGCTCGTGGAGCATGAGCGCGAGGTAGCCGGGCACGACCATGCCGCCGGCCGCGAGGCCGAGCGTCTCCGAGAAGATCAGGCTGATCACCAGCCCGAGGCCGACCGCCTGCTCAACCATGGCGCACCGCCCGGTTGCGGAAGTGCAGCACGATTTCCTCCCCCAGTCCGACGATGTTCCCGATGCCGAAGATGTCGGCGCGTCCCGTGACCAGCCCGAGCAGGTGCTCGTACACGGTCTCGGCGTCGAGACCGCCCAGATCGCTCACGCGCTCTGCGGGCAGCCCGTGCTGCACGGCACGATACGCCACCAGCTCCGTGCCCTCCCCGGTCAGGACGACGTGATCCGCCCGCAACGTCTGCGCCACCAGGTCCGCGATCTGCCCGGAGCGCTGGATACGGTCCGCGCGGCAGTTCGCGAGCACGATGCGCTGCACGCCCGGCGCGGGCCGATCGAACCCGAGCCGTTGCCAGATCAGCGCGGTCGAGTCCGGGTCGTTGGCCGCGAACGCGTTGACGAACGTGACCTCCTTTTCGCCCGCGACGACGGTGTAACGCTGCAGCGCACCCGGATCGGGCCGGGCGGCCTGCATGCCGGCGAGGGCGGGCGCCCGCGCTACGCCGAGGTGGGCGCACACGGCGAGCGCGAGCGCGACGTTCTCGGCATGCTCGAAGTAGCCGAAGCCGGACAGCTCCTCGTCCGAGACCCGCGCGGCGTCGGTCACCTCCACCGTGCTGCCGCGTGCGGTCGCGACCTCGCGCAGGATCTCCGCGCGTTCGCGTTCGGCGGTGAAGAGCACGCCGTTGACGGGCGCGGTCTGGGCGAGCACGCGCGCCGCGTCGTCGACCGTCGGCCCCATCACGTCGAGATGGTCGGCGCGCACGTTCGTGATCACGCCGACCGTGCTCTTCACGAGCCGCAGTTCGCACAACGGCTGCAACTCGGGCGAGACCGCCATGCACTCGAGCACGAGCGCTTCCGCGCCCGCCTCGACGGCGCGGCGCACGATGCGCGTTTGCTCGATGACGTTGGGATGGCCGACGCGGTAGACATCGAACTCCTGCCCATCGGGCCGGATCATGCGCGCCATAGTGCCGGTGGTCTTGGCGAACGTCCGGATGCCCCCGGAGCGCAGGCCGGCAGCGATCAGCCGGGTGACCGAGGACTTGCCGCGGGTGCCGTTGACGTGGACGCGGATCGGGATGCGGCGGAGTTGGGCGGCGTGGCGGCGGGACTCCCACACGCCGTAGCCGGCGAGGCCCGCGGTCAGGACGATCGAGAGCAGGGCCATGTCAGCGGCCCGGCCGGACGAAGCGCTTCGAGACCTGGTCCGGCCCGGCCCGCAGGGTGACGAAATACATGCCAGCCGGCGTCGAGCGCCCCGCGTCGTCGATGCCGTCCCACGTCCACGTGCCCGCGTGCGCCTCGCCCCCCGCGCTTTCCGCCGCCACACTCGCGCTGCGCACCCGCCTCCCGTCGGCCGCATGGATCGCAATGCGCGCCGGGACGAGG
>JBKJRO010000145.1:0-5509 GCA_046594555.1 Solirubrobacteraceae bacterium | reverse complement strand
CGGGCAGCCGGAGGACAGCTTGACCTGCCACCAGCCCATGAGCCGGCCGACCAGTCCCAGGCGCGGCTCGACGCGCCAGACGCCGCAGCCACCCTCCCCCAGCTCGCGCTGGCTGATGCGCACGCGGCGATGCCGCGCGGGGTCGAGCAGCATCTGCTCCAGGCACACCCGGGCGGCCTCCTGCTCACGGCCACGGCGGTCGAGCAGTGCGTGCGCGTCAGCGATGCGCACGGCGAGCGCGTCCCGCTGGCGTTCGAGCTCGGCGAGCGACAGCAGGCGCGGGCCGCCCGCATAGGGCACCTGCGTCGTGATCCCGCCCTGCGGGAACGAACTGGCGACCGCGTTCGTCAGGCGCGCTTCGAGCCGCGCGATCTGGCCGCGGAGCGCGCGCCGCGCGGCGCGCTCGTCGATCGCCGTCCGCCACGGGGCAAGGACGGCGGGCGGGGCCACGGTGTCGAGCGTCGCAGGTGCCACGTCAAACGGGAAGACTACTCCTCAGCGCGGCCGCCGAGCGCCTCCTGGCACGTCCACAGCGCCTCCTCGACGTGGATCTGCGGGACACCGGCGACCGCGACGGCGACGAGCAGCAGCAGCGCCGCCGACGGCCCGGCGAGGACGCCGCGGCCGGCCTCGCCGAACAGCTCGGCAAGCGGCGTCTCGTCGTCGGCCAGCACGAGCCTCCCGCCGTTCACCGGCAGCGCTCGCGGGCCACGCCCCAGCCGCTCACCGCGGCGCGCCTGGCGGACGCCCAGGCCGCCGCGGACGGCGGCCGCATCGACAGCGACGACCGGAACGGACGTCTCCAGCACGGCCAGCAGCAGTGCGTCGTCGAGCCGTCCCCGCGACGCGTAACCGCCGGTCATGAGGCGGTTCATCACAGCCTCCTCGATCGGCGTGCGCCGGATGTCGGGGTCGATGCCGACGTGGCGGAAGAACACGCGATAGGCCGCCGGCACGGCCTCGCGGCGCAGCTCGACGGCGCGCGCGCCGTGCAGGCGTCCGGCAAGGCTCCGGAGCCGCTCGGCGACGCCCGGCTCGGAGCGGTCGTCCGCGGGCGCGGGGACCTCGCGCACGTCCAGCCACAGACCCGGCAGTTCCTCGGCGACGCGGTCGTCGATCCAGCCGTGCCCGCGCGCGCCCGGCACGCTCACCGCCCGGACCGCTCCAGCGCCGCCAGGCGGGCGTCGAGCACCGCAGTCGAACGGGTGCCGACCACCGTGCCCTGGACGACGCCGCCCGCGCGCACGAACGTCACGAGGGGGCAGACGGCGACGCCGTAGAGGTTCGCGAGCACGCTGTCGCGATCGTAGGCGACCGGGTAGCCGACGCCCAGGTCGCGCACGAGTGAGCGCACCTGGTCGCGGTCACCGCCCAGCGCCACCGCCGCGAGGGCCACGCGCGGATGCCGCGCGCGGAGGCGCTCGACCTGACGCAGCGCGTCCACGCAGCGATCCGTCCGCGGGGCGAAGAAGACGAGCGCGGTCGGACGCCGCATCAGGTCGCACGAGTTCAGGATGCCCGCTCCGCGGACCGTGCAGGCCGGAACGCCTCCGGCCGCGCCCTGACCGCCCTTGCGGGCCACGTTGACGTCGCCGGTCCGCTGCGACACCGCGAGCGGCGCGGCGAACGGCGGAGCGGCCCGTCCGGCCGTCAGGCCCGACGACGGCACACCCGAGTTGCGGGCGGTGTTGATCGCGACCCAGACGAGCAGCAGCGCGGCCGCGAACAGGGCGATCCCGAGCGGCACGCGCGAGCGCCCGGTGCCCTTCAGCCCGGCCGGGTCGTCGGGCACCCCGCCGGGTCCCGTGACCGGCGCGGGGCGCGGCTCCTCGTCGGGACCGAAGCCGAGCGGTCCGCCGGCGTCCGTCATCCCAGTGCGGGCGCGGCGGCGCCGGCCCCCGGATCCCCGGCGGGCGCCGGTCGCAGGCCGCGCTCGGCGAGCACCAGGACGGCCGGCAGGACGATCAGCACGCCGAGCAGCGCCACGGCGAGGTCGACGACGGTCACCAGGCCGAAGTCGCGCAGCATGCGGATGTCGGACACGGTCAGCACGGCGAACCCGGCGATCGCCGTGATGCCCGACGCCAGCACCGCCGCGCCCGTCGAGCGGTAGGTGCGCCGCAGCGCGGCCTCGACGTCATGGCCGTCCAGGCGCTCGGTGCGGAAGCGCTCGCTCAGGAGGACACCGAACTCGGTCGCGATCGCGACCACGAGTGCGCCGAGCACCACCGACATCGGGTTCAGCGGGATCCGCGTCAGGAACAGCACGAGCGACGACCAACCGCTGGCCAGGGCGATCGGGACCAGGGGGATCAGGGCCCGGCGCACGTCGCGGAAGGCCGCGAGGAGCACGAGTGCCACGGCCAGCAGCCCCGCCAGGAGCGTCAGGACGCGCCGCCACGAGGACGACAGGCGCGCGTTCCCCTCGGCCGCGAGGACCGACAGCCCCGCGAGCCGCGCGCGAACGCCCGGCGGCGGGTCGAGTTCGCTGCGCATGACCTCGAGGATGTCCGCCTGCTGGTCGAGCGGCATCAGGCGCACGCCGAACGCGAGCGTGGCGGCCCGCCGGTCCGGTGAGATGACCGTCTGCGAGAAGTACGGCGGCACGGCGTTCAGCAGCGCCTCGACCCGCTTGCGCGACGACAGCGCCGACTTCGTCGTGAACAGGTCCGGGAGCGAGAAGGCCGGGCAGATGTCCGAGCGCCCGCAGCCCTGCTTGGGGTCGAACCGCAGTCGCTTGAGCACGCGCTGCTGGTAGCGCGTCATCCACTGGACGACGGCCGGGTCGGTGACGCTGCGCCCTTCGACCAGCACGTCCACCTCGGATCCGACGCCGCTCTCGGCCTGCAGTTCCCGCAGCGCCTGGAGTGTCGCCAGCTTGGCGGGCACAAGCTTCTGGACGTCCGACTCGACGCGGGTCTGCGTATCCAGCGCCCAGCCGAGCGCGGCGAGCGCCACGGCGATGGCGAGAACGCGCCCCGGCCGTGCCAGGGCGGTGCGGAACACGCGCCCCGCGACGTGCCGCAGCCCGGCGACGCCCTTCAGCCAGACGGCGCTCCGGGAGACGATCTCCCCCGCCCCGTGCCACGCGGAGCGGACTGCGGCGATCGCGGCGGGCGGCTCGCCGCGCGGCTCGCGGGCCGGGTCCTGCGCCCAGGACGCCGCGGCGACGCCGAGCGTCAGCGCGCAGCCGACGGCGAACACGATGCCGACGACGAGCAGGATCCCGAAGCCGCGCACCATCGGCACCGGCGACAGCGCCAGCACCATGAACCCGGCAGCGGTCGCCGCCGCGGCGGTGACGATCGTCGGCGCGCCCGCCCGCGCCACGCGGTCGATTCCCGGCTGCGTCGCGCCGCCCGCCTCCTGCAGGCGCGACTGGAGCTGGATCGCGTAGTCGACGGCGAGGCCGATCAGCACGGGAATCACGGCGATCGAGGCCATCGTGAGCGGGACGCCGGCGATGCTCATGACGCCGAACGTCAGGCTCGTGGCGCACAGCGCGACGAGCAGCGGCAGCAGCCGCAGGCGCGCACGGAAGACCAGCAGCAGCGTCAGCGCCATCACCAGGACGGCGACGAGCAGCAGCACGAGGATCGCCTGCGAGAGCGTGTCCGCCAGGTCGTTGATCACGGCCGGCGCGCCGGTGATCGCGTAGTCGCCGCCGGTCAGGGCGAACGCCTTGAGCTTCGTCGCCGCCGCGATGTCGGCGATCGCCGTGCGGCGCTGCGCCTCGCTCAGGTCGTTGCGCAGGCGGACCTGGATCAGCGCCGCGTCCGGCCCGGGGAAGATCGAGGCGAAGCGCGCCTTCGGCGTGCCCGCCGTCCTGCTCGCGTCGAACACGAGCTTGCTGACGAACTGCGGGTTGTCCAGGCGGGGCGCCGAGGTGATCCCGTACCGCAGCGCCAGCGCGAACAGCGGCGCCGACGCGCGCTGCTCGGCCAGGTTCGTCGCCTCCAGCTGGACCTGGCGCGCCTGCGCCGGCGTGCGGCCCTCGGCGAGCGCGAGCTTCAGCGCGGCGCGCCCCGCACGCTTCCCGGCGCGGTCGACCTGGTCGAGCGTCAGCGACAGCTGGTCGGCGATCTGGCCGACCGAGGTGTTGAGGAACGTGCCCGGGCCGAAGACCACGCGCGCCGCCCGCGAGCGGGCAAGGCGGGCGCACGGGCTCCTCGCCCCGCCGAACGGCTTCTCGCCCGCCGGGACGTTCCCGGCGATGCAGCCCTCCAGGCCCAGGACGCTGAGGATGTCCTGCGTCAGGACCACGCGCGTCACGGGTTCGCGGACGAGGACGTAGACGGGATCGGTGCCGAACCGCTCGGCCAGCCGCTGGGTCGCCGCGTACCCGCTCGTCGAGGTCCCGACGACGGTGCTCGTCTGCGCGCTGGGCTCCAGGCGCAGCGCCAGACCGGCACCGGCGAGGGCGAGGATGAGGACGGACGCACCGACGACGACCGGCCGCCGCGCAGCCGCTCCCATCACCGCCGCGAGGACGCGCGCAAGCATCAGCGGAACCGTATCGAGGACGCCCGCGGCCGGGCGCTGGAACCGGCGGCCGGGGATCGAGTGTCGTGATCGGGATGTTCGGGCGCGGCCGGCGGGCTGGACCGTCGCTCGTGGGAGTGACCGGCGATGCAGCCTGTGCCGGTGGCACAGGCACGTCGGCGGGTGCTTTCACGCGCGACGAGACGCCCGCCGGCCGGGTCCGAACGACCGAATCGGGACACTAGGGCCCGAACGTCAGGGGCGGCGGCGTCACGCCCTGGAAGATCTGCGGGTACGTGGTCGTCCGGCCGCTCGCCGTGAACCTGCCCTGCTGGATGCAGCGCGGCGCCGGGACGTCGGCGGGATTGCCGCCGAACACGAACCTGGTGATGTTGTCGGTCAGTTCCTGGCCGATCAGCGCCGGCGTGTCCGGCGAGAGGACGGGCGAGAGCCCGCTCTCGCACTGGGTGGAGTGGTACACGGGCGGCCCGCCGCTCGGCTTCAGCAGGTCGTTCAGCTTCAGCGTCGCCCGCGGGAAGGAGTACGCGTTCGGGCGATTCATCTTCAGACGGTCCGGGTACGGCGCGAGCGTCTCGGGGTTCAGCGGGTTCATCGCCCGCAGGATGTTGGCGAAGCCGCGCGGATCGGCGGCATCAGGAAGGCGCTGGTTGGTCGCCGCCACGCTGTTGGCGAAGAACGCCGCGAGGTCGCTGCGGTAGGCCCCCACGAACTGCAGGAGCGGGTTGACGTTCGCCAGCGACGGCTCCAGCGAACCGAGGAACGGCGCGAAGTCGCCGAGGAAGGTGTTGATCGCCGGGAGTCCCTGCGTGCCGGCGGTCTGGGCCGAGCCCAGCCCGGTGACGAGCGCGAGCAGGTCGGGCGCGAGCCTGTCGGTCGCGACGAGCGTCCGGCTCAGTTCGTGGAAGGCCGGGGTCAGCTGCGTGATCAACGGATCGGTCCGATCGATGAACCCATGCAACGTCGCCAACAACCGCCGCGACTCACGCTGGAACGTCGGGAACGCCAC
>JBKJRO010000050.1:0-6381 GCA_046594555.1 Solirubrobacteraceae bacterium | reverse complement strand
CGCTCGTTGCGCATCAGGTACTCGAGCAGCTCGAACTCGCGCTGGGTCAGCTCGACGGACCGCTCGCCACGGGCGACCTCGTGCGTGTCCGGGTTCAGCGACAGGTCGCCGACGACGAGCGACGCGGCGCCGCGCGGGGGACGGCGGCGCAGCAGGGCTCTGATCCGCGCCAGCAGCTCCTGGCGCTCGAACGGCTTGACGAGGTAGTCGTCGGCGCCGACGTCCAGGCCCTCGACGCGCGACTCGACGGCGTCGCGGGCGGTCAGCATGAGAATCGGCACGTCGTCGCCCTCACGCAGGCGACGGGCGACCTCGATCCCGTCAAGCTTCGGCAGCCCGAGGTCGAGGATCACCGCGTCGGGATTGAAGCGCCGCGCCTCCTCGAGGGCGGCCTCGCCGTCGCCGGCGATGCGGACCTCGTAGCCCTCCATGCGCAGCGAGCGCTGCAGGACGCTGGCGATCTCCTCGTCGTCCTCGACGACGAGCACCCGGGGGTCTCTCCCTGTCATATCCCGGCGATGGTACGGACCGGGCTGAACGCCCGCTGAAGAGCCGGATTCGCCCGTCAGGCAGGGCTGACGCGGCAGATGTCGAAGGCCAGCCCTGATGGCCACCAAGCGCACCACGACCAAGCGCCGCCCCGCGGCGAAGAAGCGCCCTGCCGCGAAGCGGCCCGGCCCGGCGCGACCGGCGGCTCGCAGGCCGGCGCAGGTGCCGCTCCGTGAGCGCCTGCCCGTGTTCGAGCAGCGTCACTACGACGTGCTCGGGCTCGGCCTGTTCGCCGTCGCCGTCTTCGTCGCGTTCCCCCTGTATCTGGGCTGGGACGCGGGCGCCGGAGGTGCGGCGCTGATCGACGGGCTCACCTGGCTCGTGGGCAAGGTCGCCTATGCGGCGCCCGTGGCGATCGGCGCCGCCGGCATCGTGCTGGTGCTGCGTCCGGTGCTCCCCGCGGTCCGGCCGCTCCGCACGGCCGCACTGTGCCTGCTGCTCGCGGCGTGCCTGGGCTTCGCCGCCGGAACGCTCGGCCTGGGACCGGACGGCGCCCGGCAGTCGGGCTGGGAGCCCGCGCTGTTCTCCGTCCGCGGCGGCGCCGTGGGCGACGCGCTGTTCTCGCTGACGTCGAACGTCATCGGCAGCGTCGGCACGCACATCCTCACCGCCTTCCTCTTCCTCGCCGGCGTGCTGCTGCTCACCGGGGCCTCGATCGCCGGCGTCGTGCGCGCCACGGGGTCGAGCGTCGTCGACACCACCCGCGCGCTGCGCACCACGGCCGGGCGCGAGCCCGGAGCCGCGCCCGCCCCGCTCACCCCGCCCGAGCCGGAGGGTGAGGAGCTGTTCGTCCGGACCGGCGAGCGGCCCGCGGCGCTCGACGGGGCGATGCACTACCCCGATCTCTTCACCGGCCCGGTCGCCGAGGCGCCCGAGGCGCCGGAGCCGCCGGCTGGGGCGCACGAGCCCGCCGAGGACCTGCCGGAGCTCGCGCCGAAGCCGCGGCGCGCACGCAAGCCCGCACCGGTCGAGGAGCTGCGGGCGCATTCGGAGGCCTTCACGCTGCCCGATCCGTCGATCCTGCGGCGCTCCAAGCCCGAGCAGGGGACGCCGGACGTCCGCGAGCACGAGCTGACCGCCACCGCGCTCGTCGAGGCGCTCGGTCACCACGGCATCGAGGCGCAGGTCGTCGGCACCGTCTCCGGCCCCCACATCACGCGCTACGAGCTGAAGCTGGCGCCCGGCGTGAAGATGAGCAAGGTCGGCAACCTCAAGGACGACCTGGCCTATGCGCTGGCCGCGACCGACATCCGCATCCTCGCCCCGATCCCCGGCAAGCAGGCCGTCGGCGTCGAGGTCCCCAACCGCCGCCGCCAGATGGTCACGCTCGGCGACGTGTACGGCGCCGCGCCCGCGGGCAGCTCGCCGCTGACGGTCTGGCTGGGCAAGGACGTCAGCGGCAAGAACGTCCACGCCGACCTCGCGAAGATGCCGCACCTCCTGGTCGCCGGCACGACCGGCGCCGGCAAGTCCGGCTGCGTCAACGCGATGCTGTCGTCGATCCTGCTGCGCGCGACGCCGGACGAGGTGCGCCTGCTCCTGGTCGACCCCAAGCAGGTCGAGCTCAACCACTACGAGGCGATCCCGCACCTGCTGACCCCGGTCATCACGAGCCCGCGGATGGCCGCCAATGCGCTGCAGAACCTCGTCCGCGAGATGGAGTGGCGCTACGGGGTCATGGCCGTGGCCCGGACCCGCTCGCTGCCGGAGCTCAACAAGCACCGCATCGAGCAGGGCGACGAGACGCTGCCCTACATCCTCTGCGTCATCGACGAGCTGGCCGACCTGATGATGGTCGCGCCCGGCGACGTCGAGGACTCGATCATCCGGCTGGCGCAGAAGGCGCGCGCGGTCGGGATCCACCTGGTGCTCGCCACGCAGAGCCCGCGGGTGGACGTGATCACGGGCATGATCAAGGCGAACGTCCCGTCGCGGATCGCGTTCTCGGTCTCCAGCCAGACCGACTCGCGCGTGATCCTGGACCAGAATGGCGCCGAGTCGCTGCTCGGACAGGGCGACATGCTGTTCTCGGCCGTCGGCTCCTCGAAGCTGCACCGGATCCAGGGCGCGTACATCGACGAGCCGCAGATCGCCCAGCTGACCGAGTTCTGGGCCGGCCAGGGCGAGCCGCAACTGCGTGAGGACCTGCTCCAGGAGGTCGAGAAGGAAGCCTCGACCGAGAACACCGGCGACGCCGACGGTTTCGACCCCGACGAGGATCCGCTGCTCGCCGAGGCGATCAGCCTCGTCGTCGAGATGAACACGGCGTCCACGTCGATGCTCCAGCGGCGCCTGCGGCTGGGCTATACGCGCGCCGGTCGCGTCATCGACATGCTGGAGCGCCGCGGGATCATCAGCGGCTACGAGGGGTCCAAGCCGCGCCAGGTCCTCGTCACCGTCAGCGATCTGCCGCGGGTGCTCGCCGCGCTCGAGACCGGGAACGCGGGGCCCGCCCAGGACGACCTGGAACCCGCGGGCGCTCCCGCGGCGCCGCCGCCGTTCGGCGACGAGGACGAGTGACCCGCCGGTCCTTCCACCCGCCGGTAGCCTTGCGGGCACATGCCTGAGATCGGCGCGAGCCTGCGCGAGGCGCGCATGCGCGCCAAGCTCGACATCACGGAGGTCGAAGCGGACACCAAGATCCGCGGCAAGTACCTGCGGGCGCTCGAGAACGAGGAGTGGGGCCTGCTGCCCGGGCCGACCTTCGTGCGCAGCTTCCTGCGGACCTACGGCGACTACCTCGGCATCGACGGCCGGATGCTCGTCGAGGAGTTCAAGCTGCGCCACGAGGGGTACGACGACCAGAACCTGCCGCCGCTGGGCACGCCGCGCAGCGCCGGTCGCGACCGGGCCCGGCGGGGGCGCACCTCCGTGGCCCCGGACGGCAGCGGGCGCCTGTGGCTCGTGCTCGGGCTCGTCGCGGTGCTCGTCGGCGGGCTGTTCATCCTCGGGACGTGCGGCTCGTCGGACAAGAAGACGCCCGCATCCCGGCCCTCGGCCACCGCGACCACGC
Source organism: Solirubrobacteraceae bacterium (assembly GCA_046594555.1). GTDB lineage: Bacteria > Actinomycetota > Thermoleophilia > Solirubrobacterales > Solirubrobacteraceae > F1-60-MAGs163. The sequence continues at coordinate 2,819 of JBKJRO010000050.1, read as the reverse complement.
CGGCCGCCGCCGTGAACGCCGCGACGCTCCGCATCGTGGCCCGCCAGCCCGTCTACGCCTGTCTGCGCGGGCCCGACGGGCGGCGGCTGATCGACGGCGTCGTCCTGCGCTCCGGGACGCCGGCGCAGACCTACCGGGCCTCCGCGCTGCGGCTGTCGCTCGGCACCGGGACCGCCACGCTCGTCGTCAACGGCAAGCCCTACCTGCTGCGACGGACCTCGGCCCCGCGCGGCTACGTGATCGACAAGGGCGGCCTCCGGCGCGTCGCGGCGGCCGATCGGGTGACCTGCGGATGAGCGCCCGCGCCGGCATCGTGGTGACCGGCACGGAGGTCCTGACCGGCAGAGTCGTCGACCGCAACGGGCCGTGGATCTCCGACCGGCTCCGGGAGCTGGGCGTCGACCTCGAGACGATCGTGATCGTCGGCGACCGTCCCGCGGACATGGAGTCGGCGCTGCGCTGGCTGGCGGACGAGGGCTGCGACATCGTGGTGACGAGCGGCGGCCTGGGCCCGACCGAGGACGACCTGACGGCCGAGGTCGTCGGGCGCTTCGCCGGCAGGCCGATGGTCCTCGACGACGCGCTGCGCGGGCGGATCGCCAGGATCCTCGAGGAGATCGCCAAGCGCTGGCAGGGCATCGACCTCGCCGCGCTCGAGGAGGGAAACCGCAAGCAGGCGACGATCCCGCAGGGCGCGACGATCCTCGAGCCCGTCGGCACCGCACCCGGGCTGGTCGTGCCGCCCGGCGGCGGCGGCGCGGGGCCGACTGTCGTCGTCCTGCCCGGACCGCCGCGCGAACTGCAGCCGATGTGGGAGTCGGCGGTCGCCACCGAGCCCTTCCAGGCGGCCGTCGCGGGCGCGACGACCTACACGCAGACGATGCACCGGCTGTTCGGGATCCCGGAGTCGGAGATCGCCGAGACGCTGCGCCGGGCGCGCGCCGCCGGGGTGGACCTGGACGCGCTGGAGATCACGACGTGCCTGCGCCGCGGCGAGGTCGAGATCGTCACGCGGTACGAGCCTGCCTCGCAGGCGACCTACGAGGCGTTCGACGCGATCCTGCGCGAGCGCCACGCGGACACGCTGTTCTCCGACGACGGCCGGTCGGTGGACGAGCAGGTCGCGGCGCTGTTGTCCGGGCCGCCGGTCCGGACGGTGGCGACGGCGGAGTCGTGCACCGGCGGGCTCGTGGCGGCGCGGCTGACGGACGTCGCCGGGTCCTCCAGCTACGTGCGCGGCGGGGTCGTCGCCTACTCCGACGACGCGAAGACCGAGCTGGCCGGCGTTCCCGCCGAGCTCATCGCCGAGCATGGCGCCGTGTCATGCGAGGTCGCGCGCGCGCTCGCCGACGGGGCGATCGCGCGGTTCGGGGCGGACGTGGGCGTCGGCATCACGGGCGTCGCCGGGCCCGGCGGCGGCACCGATGACAAGCCCGTCGGCACCGTCTGGTTCTCGGTCGCGCTGCGCGACGGGGCGCGGATCGATCGCAAGGCGCATCTGCCGGGCGGGCGCGCCGACGTGCGCGACCGTGCGACGACGGTGACGCTGCACCTCCTGCGCCGGGTCCTGCTGGGGCTCGGCGACCTCGACGCGTAGGGCCTGCGTGCGGCTGTTCGTCGCGCTGGAGCTCCCGGACGACGTCGCCGAGGTCCTGGCGGGCTGGGGGCGTGTCTGCGCGGCCCGCGACGACGCGCTGCGCCCCGTGGGCCTCGATGGGCTGCACCTGACGCTGGCGTTCCTCGGCGAGCGGGCGGAGGACGAGGTCGAGCCGCTGCGCTGGGCGCTGGCGGCGCTGGCTCCGGTCCGGGCGATCCAGGTCGCGCTCGGGAGTGCGATCTGGCTGGCGCCGAAGCGCCCGCACGTCCTGGCGTGCGCCGTCGAGGATCCGTCGCGAGCGCTGGCGGATCTGCGGGCGCGGGTGGTCGCCGCGCTGGCGGAAGCGTCGTCGTGGGCGCCGGAGCGGCGCCCGTTCGTGCCGCATGTGACCGTCTGCCGCGTGCGTGGGGGGCGGCATGCGGGCGGCGCGGTGCGCGGGCCTGGGGAACGCGCGTTCACGCCGTCGTCGCTGACGCTGATGCAGTCCGAGCTGGGCTCGGGCCCGCCGCGCTACACGGCGCTGGAGCGCGTCCCGATCTCCGGCGGGGCCGGCTGACCGCGACGATCGCGTCACCTCTTCATGGCGCTTGCGTCCCAGATGCGGCGTGGCGCCGTGACGCCATACGCACATACGTTCGCGTTCTGTCCGGCATGGGCCGGAGAATCACGTCCTCGCCGAACGCAGAAAGGTCGGAAGCAACTCATGGCAGTCACCAACGACGAAAAGGCCGCCAAGGCCCGGGACGCAGCCCTGCAGGGCGCGCTCACCCAGATCGAGCGCCAGTTCGGCAAGGGCAGCGTCATGCGCATGGGCGACGAGGGTGCCCAGGTCAAGTGCAGCGCGATCCCGACCGGCGCGCTCTCGCTCGACCTCGCGCTCGGCATCGGCGGTATGCCCCGCGGCCGCATCGTCGAGCTGTTCGGCCCGGAGTCCTCGGGCAAGACGACGCTCGTCTACCACGTCATCGCCGAGGCCCAGCGGCTCGGCGGCGTCTGCGCGTTCATCGATGCGGAGCACGCGATGGACCCGCTCTACGCCAAGGAGATCGGCGTCGACATCGACGAGCTGCTCGTCTCGCAGCCGGACAACGGCGAGCAGGCGCTGGAGATCTGCGACATGCTCGTGCGCTCCGGCGCCGTGGACATGGTCGCGATCGACTCGGTCGCGGCACTGACGCCGCGGGCGGAGCTCGAGGGCGCGATGGGTGACCAGACGGTCGGC
>JBKJRO010000020.1:0-8891 GCA_046594555.1 Solirubrobacteraceae bacterium | reverse complement strand
CGAGGCGGCCGACGATCCGGTGGCGCTGCGGGCCGAGATCGAGGGACGGCTGACGCGCGTCCTCTCCCCCTTCCGCACCGCCGAGCGGTTCTCGGTCGAGGAGATCATCGACCCGCGCGACACCCGGCCGCTGCTCTGCGACTGGGCCGCGCGCGCACACGAGCTCGTCGCGCTCGACGCGCACCACGGGCCCGTCGCCCGCGGCACGCGCGCCTGAGCGCCGGCCCACATCCAGGGGGTGGCCCGGAATGACGCTCGTATGCGACGTGCATCCGGGCCACCCCCGCCGTCTACGCTTGACGCATGACGAACCCGCTCGCCAACGACGCGCTCGACGTGACTGCCGAGCAGACCGCGCAGGCGCTCGCCGACGGCAGCGCCGTCGTCATCGACGTGCGCGAGCAGTACGAATGGGACGCGGGCCGCATCGGCGGCACGCTCCACATCCCGCTCGAGCGTCTCGCCTCGCGCGCCGAGGAACTCGATCGCGCCAGGCCCGTGATCTTCCAGTGCCGCGCCGGCGTGCGGTCGCTGATGGCCGCGCAGGCATTCCACGCCGCCGGCTTCGACGCCCGTTCACTGGCGGGCGGCATCCAGGCATGGGTCCAGGCCGACCTCCCGCTCGAGCCCGAGGGCGGCGTCGTCGCCGACCACTGATGGGCACGATCCAGGATCCGCTGCGGATCACGCGCGACCTGGCGATCCCGCTGCGTGAGATCGAACTGCGCGCGAGCCGCTCGTCCGGCCCCGGCGGCCAGCACGCCAACGTCACCGCCTCGCGGATCGAGGCCGTCTTCGACGTCCGCGCGTCGGCGACGCTCACCGAGGCGCAGCGCGAGCGGATCGCCGGACGACTCGGCCCGGTGGTGCGAGCCGTCGCGCAGGACGCGCGCAGTCAGGCCCGCAACCGCGAGCTCGCGCTGCAGCGCCTGAGCGACCGGATCGCCCGCGCGCTGGTCGTCCGGCGGACCCGCCACGCGACCAAGCCCAGCCGCGGCGCGCGCGAGGACCGGCTCCGCGACAAGCGCCGTCAGGCGCAGCGCAAGTCCGAGCGCCGCCGTCCCGCCGACGACTGAGCAGGAACGCCCCCGGCGCGGAACCGGCTGCGAAGAACCGAACGCCACCCTTGCGGGTGGCGCTCGGCGCCCCTGGGGGGAGGGGCAATGCGGCCGGGCATCATGCCCTCCGCTGCGGGGGACCCTAGAGCCCCGCCGGGTGGCGAACACGATACGCGGACGTGCCGCGCGAATCGCGCTGCCAGCGCGAGCCTCCGCCACTCCGACCACTCGTGTCAAATCGCAATCCGGCCACCACCATGAACATGTGGCCGCTGCTGGTGTAGATCGTGACCCAGGACCCCGGGCCCGATGCACCCCAGCCGAAGTAGTCGTACGACGCGAGCGGCCGCGTCAGCAGGCCGGCGCCGCGCAGCGCGTAGGACACCGAGCCGGAGCAGTCGTACGCGGCGGCGTTCCAGCTGCCGTGGCCGCCACCGTAGACGTACGGCTTCATGGCGATGCGATTGCCCGCAGCGATGATCTGCCGCACGGCCTCCGGCGCGGTCTCGGGCGCGACGGCCAGGCCGTCGGCGCCGAGCGTCGCCTTGTCGCCCTGGGCCAGCGGCAGCGTGCCCAGCTCGACGCCCTTGGGGTCGCCGTCTCCGCCCGGGCGCGCGTCGTCGCCGACGATGCGCACGAGCCGGTAGATGTCGCCGGCGTCGACGGCGCCGTCGACGCCGCGCTGCACCCTGGCCTCGAATCGCCGCACGGCGGCCGCGGTGTGCGCGTCGAACTCGCCGCTCGGGCGCGGGGCATCGCGCACGCCGGCGCGGCGCAGGAAGAACTGGAGCTGGCGCACGTCGCGCCCGCTCATCCCGCGGGTCAGCGGCATGCGGTCGCCGAGGCGACGCGCGCGGACCGTCCGGGCGCCGAAGCTCACCCCGCCGGACGTCTCGGCGACGACGGGACCGCGCGCCGCGGCGTTCAGCCGGGCGATGGTCTTCGGGCCCGCGATGCCGCTTGTCGGCAGCACGGCGGCGAGCTGGAAGCGCTGGACGGCGCGGGCGGTCATGTAGCGGTAGCGACCCGTCACGGCGACGCGCACGCCGACGTGGTCGAGCAGCCGCTGGAGCTTGCGGACCTCGTTGCCGGCCGATCCGGGACGCAGGGCGCGCACGGCGATGTGCGGCAGCGGCGAGGACGCCGAGACGGCAGGCGCGGAGGGCACCTGGCCGGTGCTCGTCGCCGCGCTGGCGGCGTGGCCGGCGAGGACGAGGAGCAGCATGGTGGCCGCTGCGAGCAGCGGTACGGCAAGACGACGGTGGAACGGCAGCACGGGTGATCCCCTCTTTCGAGCGCCTACGGGGTTAGCTGACGGGCTCGCGCGAAAAGGGCCGCGCTACGTCGTACTCAGACGACGATTCGCCCCAGGCCGCAACCGACACGGCCACTGGGTCCCCCGATCCCCGGACACGCAGTCCAGGGATTCGGCTGGTCACTTCAAGGACATGAGGCTAGCCCCTTCGACAGATGAGGGCACCGATCCTGCACGATTGGTCCCAGGAGATCAGGCTGAACGCAGGATTGCGTCGGCGATTCCCAGCGCCACGCGGGCTCGCGGCAGCAGCGAATCGAGGTCGATGAACTCGGCCGGATTGTGCGCATGCCCGCCGCGCGGGCCGAGCCCGTCGATCGTGACGGGGATCGTGGCGGCGAAGTGGCTGGCGTCGCTCGCGCCCCCGCGTGAGGCCGGGTGGATCGGCGCGCCGATCGCGTCGCTCGCGGCCGCCAGGACCGGACCGACGACCGCGCGCGAGTCCATGCCGGGCCACTCGCGCTGCAGGTCGGCGACGAGCGTCGCGCCGCCGACCTCGTCCGGGATCACGTCGAGCACCGCGCGGATCATCGTGAGGTCGTCGGCCCGCACGTCGCAGATGAGCTCCCCCTCCCCGGGGACGACGTTGAGCGCCGTGCCGCTGTGCAGGATCGTCGGAACGGCGGTGCGCCGGCTGGGTCCCGAGGGGTCGTGGCAGGCGGCGACGGCCTGCGCGACCGACGCGAGCGCCAGCAGCGCGTTGATGCCCTTGTCCGGCGCGGCGCCGCTGTGCGCGGCACGGCCGGTCGCGCCCACCCGGATGGTCCCCGCCGCCTTGCGCCGCACGACGACCGCCTCGTCACGCTCGGCGGTCCGCTCGCCGGCCTCGAAGCACAGACAGGCATCGAAGCCGTCGAACCGCGCCACGTGCCCGAACGCCCCGATCCGCCACTCCTCGTCGTTGACGAGCAGCAGCGCGGCCTCGCCCAGCTCGGGCCGGCCGGCGATCGCCCGCAGGACGCCGATCGCCAGCGCGTCGCCGCCCTTCATGTCGATCGTGCCGGACCCGCGCATCCGGCGCCCCTCGTGATGCGGCGCGACGTGGTGCTCATGGGCGACGACGGTGTCCAGATGACCGACGAGCAGGATCCGCTTCTCGCCCGGGCCGCGGACGCGCAGCAGGAGGTCCGGCGCGTGCTCGGCCGACGAGCACGGGATCCGCTCGACCTCCGCGAACTCGGGCGCCAGGGCGGTCGCGATCGCGATCGCCTCCTCGGCCGCGGCCGCGTCGCCCGATGGCGACGAGACGGCGACGAGTGCCTCCAGGTCGCGCTCGGCCTTCGCGGCGAGCGGCTCCGCGTGCTGCTCGATCCAGGCGTGAGGCACTCCCGTAGGCTTGCAGCTATGGCCAAGACACCGCAGGTCGGCGATCCCGCACCGGATTTCGAGCTCCCCGGTACGGCGGGCCCGTTCCGGCTCTCCGAGCACCGCGGCGAGCGCGTCGTCCTGCTGTTCTACCCCGGCGACGAGACGCCCGTCTGCACGAAGCAGTTCTGTTCCTACCGCGACCGCGCCGACGACATGTCGGGCCTCGACGCGACGGTCGTCGGCATCTCCCACCAGGACCTCGACTCGCACGAGCGCTTCAGCGCGCGCCACGGGCTGACGGTGCCGCTGCTGGCCGACGTCGACAAGGCGGTCGCGAAGTCGTTCGGCGTCGCCGCCCCGGTCCTCGGCACCCGCCGGGCCGCGATCGTCGTGGACGAGGACGGCATCATCTGCCACCGCCACGTGCACGCGCTGGGGCTCGACTACCAGGACGCCGACGATCTGCAAGTGGCCCTCGCGGCACTGCCGCCGCGGGTCGCCTGATGGACCCGGCGCCGTTCGAGCTCGTCACGCTCACGCAGGGCGGCCAGCAGGCGGAGGAGATCGCCGCGCGGCTGGAGGCGTTCCTCGGCGCCGCCGAGAAGACGCTCGACCTCGCGCTCTACGACGTCCGGCTCCCAGGTCCCGTCGGCGACCGCATCGCCGCGGCGCTGCGCGACGCCTCCGAGCGCGGCGTGCGCGTGCGGATCGCGATCCAGGGCCCCGACTCGACCCCGCCCGGTCACACCAGCGCGCCGCCGCAGACCCGGCCCGACATCCTCGCCCAGGCGGGCGGGATGGTCCGGGCGATCGACGGCGACGGCGACCTCATGCACCACAAGTACGTCGTGCGTGACGGCCGGGCCCTGTGGAGCGGCTCGACGAACTGGACGCTCGACTCGTGGACGTTGCAGGAGAACGTCATCGTCACGACCGAGTCGGCCGAGCTGGCGGGCTCGTTCGAGCGCGACTTCCAGGGGCTCTGGAGCCGCGGCCACCTCGAGGGCACGGGCGGCTTCGACGCTCCGCGCGTCGCCGTCGGCGGCGCCTTTGCGCGACCCTGGTTCTGCCCCGGCCGCGGCCGCGAGCTGGCGCATCAGATCGCCGCGCGCATCGACCGAGCCGAGCGGCGCATCCGCATCTGCTCGCCGGTGCTGACCTCGGCGCCCGTGCTCGCGGCGCTGGCCGAGGTCGTCGCCGAGCAGCGCGTGGACGCCACCGGCGTCATCGACCGCACGCAGACCGATCAGGCACTGCGCCAGTGGCGGACCAACCCGCACGCCGGCTGGAAGATCCCCGTGCTCGAGCAGGTGCTCGACGCACTGCGCTTCGCCGGCAAGCACTCGACGCCGTGGAGCCCGGAGTCGACCCACGACTTCATGCACGCGAAGACGTCGGTGATCGACGACGTCGTCTTCATCGGCTCGTACAACCTCTCGCGGTCGGGCGAGGAGAACGCCGAGAACGTGCTCGAGATCGAGGACGCCGCGCTGGCCGACCGCGTCGCGACGTGGATCGACGGCGTGCGCGAGCGCTACGCCGAGCCGTCGAAGCGGCCCTGAGCGGCGGCCCCGCGGCAGACGATGTCGACCACCTCGTCGACGTCGTCCACGACCTGCAGCAGGCCGACCTCGTCCTCGTCGAGCATCCCCCGGGCGACCGCGTGCTCGCGCATCCAGTCGATCAGGCCCGACCAGTACCCGCGGCCGACGAGGACGACCGGGAAGTCCCGGATCTCGTCGGTGACGATGAGGTTCAGCGACTCGAACAGCTCGTCGAGGGTCCCGAAGCCGCCCTCGAAGACCACGAACCCGACGGCGTAGCGGACGAACATGACCTTGCGGGCGAAGAAGTGCTCGAACGTCAGCGAGATGTCCTGATACGGGTTCGGCGCCTGCTCGTGCGGGAGCTTGATGTTGAGGCCGACCGACTGCGCGCCCACGTCCCGGGCGCCGCGGTTGCCCGCCTCCATGATCCCCGGACCGCCGCCGGTGATGATCGTGAACCCGTGCTCGCCGAGCGCGCCGGCGACCCGCCGCGCGAGGACGCACGCGGGGTCGTCCTGGGCCAGCCGCGCCGAGCCGAACAGCGACACGCCGCGGGTGATGTCGTGCAGCGCCGTGAAGCCCATGTCGAACTCGGCGGCGATCTCGGCGATGCGCTCGGCGTCCGTCTTCTCGGTGACGACGACCGGCGCCTGCGCCATCAGGATCTCTTCGTCGACGGAGCGTGGGCGGCGCGGATCCTCGATCGACATGCGCAGAACGTACCTCGGCGCCGTGACAGGGATGTTGCCGATCCGTCGAGGGTGCGGACCCGCGGCGCCCACGGCCCGGTAGCCTCCGTCCGCGGTGCGCCCGAGAGGGTTCCCCCCTGCCCGGGCGTACCGTTTGACCTTCAGCCCAGCGAGCCCGCGAGACCATGACGACCGAGCCTGGAACCAGCGACATCGACGAGACGCCCGCCGCGAGCGAGCCGGTCGCTGACGCGCCCGCAGAGCAGTCCGCGGCCGAGCCGGCAGCGGTGGACGCTCCGGCGGCCGCCGAGGCGGCGCCCGAGGTCGAACCCGCCGCGGCCGAGCCGGCTGCCGAGGCCGCTGCTGAGGCGGAGCCGGTCGCCGAGGCTCCCCCCGAGGTCGTCGCCGAGGCTCCCGCCGACCCGGCTGCCGAGGCCGCTGCTGAGGCGGAGCCGGTCGCGGAGGCCGAGCCCGTCGCCGAGGCTCCCGCCGAGCCGGCTGCCGAGGCTCCCGCCGAGCCCGAGCCCGTCGCGGAGGCCGAGCCCGTCGCCGAGCCCGTCGCGGAGGATCCGGCCGAGGCCGCTCCCGCACCAGAGGGATCCGCCGACGCCGCGCCCGCCGCCGACGCCGCTCCCGGCGACAAGCCCAAGCGCAAGCGCGCGCCGCGCCGCCGGTCGGGTCGTGGCGGCGCAGCGGCCGACGGCGCGCCCAGCGGCCCGCGTCCTGCCCCCGCCCGCGTGCTGCCCAAGACGCGCGCGCAGCTCCCGATCGACGACCTGCGCGACGCCTCGCGCGCGATGCTCGACGTCATCGGCGCCCGCCAGGCGGCGCGCGACGCGTTCAGCGTGCTCGGCCCGCGCGAGCGCCAGGACATCAACAAGCTCATCTCCGACGAGGACGATCACCGTCCCCGCGCGCGCAACATCGCCAACGGCTCGCTCGGCGCGGGCCGGATCGACAAGGCGATGGCCGCGACGATCCTGTCGATGGCGCCGGTCGAGGAGCTGTGGACGGTCGCGCTCGACAAGGAGCAGGCTGCCCAGAAGCTCGGGCGGATCCGCGAGGCCAAGCAGCGCGACGAGCAGCACGCCAAGCGCAAGGCCGAGCGTGCCAACCGCGTCGACCGCATCCCGCGCGAGGACCTCGCCAAGGCGACCGACGGCAGCGTCGGCGCGAAGGTCCGGATCGTGATGGGCGAGGAGAAGCGCGAGCGCTCCAAGAAGAAGAAGGCCGAGCAGAAGAAGTCGAGCGTGCTCGACCAGCTCGGCTACTAGCCGAACTGGGATCTGAGCACGCCAGGGCGTGCTCAGATCCACTCTCGACGAGGGCGGGGGTCCTAACCGAGCACGCGCTCGAGCCGGCGCTCGAGCGCACCGGACACGGCGTCGCGCACGGGGCCCTCGGCGAAGCGCTCGACGAGCGCCTGCAGGAAGCCCTCGATGACGAGGCGCTTGGCGTCGCCCAGCGGCAGGCCGTGGGAGGCGAGGTAGAACAACTGCTCGGGATCGATCTGGGCGATCGCCGCGGCGTGCGTGCAGCGCACGTCGTTGGCGAGGATCTCCAGTCCCGGGATGGCGTCGGCGTGCGCCGTCTTCGTCAGCAGCAGGTTGCGCGACTCCTGGAAGGCGTCGGTCCGCTGCGCGCCCTCGTCGACCTGGATCATGCCGCGCCAGACCGCGGATGACCGGCCGCCGAGGATGCCGCGGAAGGCCAGGTCGGAGGTCGTGTTCGGCGCAGCGTGCTCCTGCAGCGTGTCGAAGTCCAGGTGCTGGCGGCCGTGCGTGGCGTAGGCGCCGGTGACGTTCGCGCTGGCGCCGGGGCCCGCCAGCTTCGTCGTCAGGAAGACCTTGCCGTTGCCCGACCCGAAGCCGAGCGTGACCCAGTCCAAGCTCGCGTCGCGCTCGACGACGGCGCGCTGGCTGCCGAAGACCCAGGCCTGCTCGGAGAGGTCCTGGGCGTCGATCAGGCGCAGGTGCGCGTTCGGCCCGACGATCAGCTCGACGACGCCATTGACGACGCCCTCGGCGCCGCCGTCGGCTGACAGCGTCTGGTGCCACACCTCGGCCCGCGCGCCCTCTTCGAGGACGACCAGCAGGCGATGGTGGAGCGTCGTCCCGGCCTGCTCGTGGACGGTGGTGACGACGATCGGTGCCTCGACCTCGACGCCGCGCGGGACGTAGACGAGCGTGCCGTCGCTCCAGGCCGCGTCGTTGCGCGCGACGAGCGCGCCGTCCGACGCGACGACCGAGCCCAGGTACCGCTCGACGATGTCCGGATGACGCTCGGCGGCAAGCGCGAGCGGCAGCACGACGGGGTGAGCGGGATCGGGGTCCCCAGCCGCATCGGTCGTCACCCGCACTGCCGCGTCCAGATCCAGGTCCAGCAGGTGCTCGGCGGCATCCTCCGCCCCGCCCGGAGCATCCGGGAACGCGTCCAGGTCCAGGTCCCCGATCGGCGTGAACTCCCACCCCGCAGCGCCCTTGTGCTGCGGCAGCGGCGTCGAGGCGACGGTCGCCGCAGCGGCGGCACGGCGCTTGACGAGGAACTCGGGCTCAGCGATGTCAGTGGGAGTCATGAGGGTTCCGGAGAAGGGACGAGGCTGGTCAGAAAGGGAGGAACGTGGAGCGCTCGGGCAGGCCGGCCACGGAGACCCTGGGCGAGCCGGGCGGGCGCATCGAGGAGATCGTCAGCCGCGGCCGGAGCGAGAGATCGTGGATGCATGGCGTGGCGGGTGGGACGGGGATAGCGCTCTGCACAGACCCGGCCCACACGGCGCGTCAGGCGCCACGAGGTCCGCGACCGACAGCCACCCGAGCCGGATCAACCGATGGAACCCTCCATCTGGAGCTCGATGAGCCGGTTCATCTCCACCGCGTACTCCATCGGCAGCTCCTTCACGATCGGCTCGATGAAGCCGTTGACGATGAGCTTGCTCGCGTCCTCCTCGTTGATGCCGTGGGACATGAGGTAGAAG
>JBKJRO010000128.1:0-19565 GCA_046594555.1 Solirubrobacteraceae bacterium | reverse complement strand
GTCATGCCGCTCCGCCGGCGAGCTGGGCGGGGCCGCCTTCGTATCTCGATTCCGTCGCCTCGACCTGGCCGTGGTAGTGGCTGCCGAGGTCGGGATGGCCGTAGGGGCGCTCGGCCGCGCGGTCGAGCGTCATGAACGACAGCTGCGCGATCGGCAGCCCGGCCCAGAGCTTGATCGGGACCCGCGTCAGGTTGGCGAGCTCCAACGTCAGCGTGCCCTTCCAGCCCGGGTCGCAGAAGCCGGCGGTCGCGTGGACGATCAGGCCCAGGCGGCCGAGCGACGACTTGCCCTCGATGCGGGCGACGATGTCGTCCGGCAGTTCGACCCACTCCTCCGTGCGGCCGAGGCAGAACTCGCCGGGGTGGATGATGAACGCCTCGTCGTCCTCGACCACGACCTGCTCGGTCAGGTCGCGCGGCGGGCTGCGCAGGTCGATCGCCGACACCCGGTGGTTGTGGAACACGCGGAACGAGTTGCCCAGGCGCAGGTCGACGCTCGCAGGCTGGATCATGCTCGGGTCCCAGGGCTCGATCTTGATCCGGCCCGCCTCGACGAGCCGGCGGATCGTGCCGTCGGAGAGCACCGATGAGAGGGTCATGCCGCGCAGTCTGGCAGGCGCGCTCAGGCGTGGTGGTTGTCGCGGGACCGCGCGAGGACCGAGCGCGTGCGCGGTGGGGCCTGCGACCGCCGGTCGCCATGCGGGCCACGGCGCGCCGGGCGTGGCAGCGGGCCGCGCGGGTGCGGGCTCAGCGGCCGCTTGCTGCCGCCGTCGTCCGAGTCGTCGGCGACGGGGTCCGGCACGGCACGCACGGCCCAGTAGACGATCCCGAACAGCAGGACGATCGGAATCTTCAGGGCCACCATGAGGAAGATGAAGGTCCAGGTGTCCACGCCGCCGCGATGCTACCCGGCCGCGCGCCTGAAAAGAAGGTGATCGGGCGCGCAGGCGCTCGGCAGCGGCTGCAGGGCCGCGGGCGCCCGGTCATCGACGAGCCGTTCAGCGCCACAAGGTCGTCGGCCTCGCCGGGGAATGCCTCCTGCACGAGACCGCCAGGCGCTTCCCCGGCCTGGAGCTCAACAGCGAGCCGAGCTTCGTCCGCTCGCTGTTCCTCAACCAGCAGCGCGAGGTGCTGGTGCGCGTGAACGGCGCCGCGGGCTGACGGCGCTCGTCCCTACCCCCGCAGCGCGATCGGCGTGTGCTCGAACGTCGTCATGTGCTGCAGCTCGCCGACGCGGGCGGAGATCTCGCGGCTCGTCAGCTCGGTGACGCGCTCGGTGCCGAAGGCCTCGACGTTGAACGAGGCGAGCGCCGTGCCGTAGACCATCGCCTTGACCAGCAGGTCGTGCCCGACCTCGAGCTCGGGGTGGGCGGCGATCAGGCCGACGAAGCCGCCGGCGAACGAGTCGCCGGCGCCGGTCGGGTCGACGACGTCCTCGAGCGGGTACGCCGGGAGGGCGAAGACGCCGTCCGCGGTGAACAGCGCCGCGCCGTACTTGCCCTGCTTGGCGACGACGGCGCTTGGGCCCCAGGTCAGCACCTCGCGCGCCGCGCTGACGAAGTTCGGCTTCCCGGTCAGCAGCTCCAGCTCCTCGTCGTTGAGGATCAGGCAGTCGACGCCGTTGATCGTCTCGACGAGCGACCCGTGGGCGATGTTGATCCACAGGTCCATCGAGTCCATCGCGACGAAGCGCGCGTCCTCGCACTGCTCGCGGACGCCGCGCTGCAGGTCGGGCTGGATGTTCGCCAGGAACAGGACGTCGCAGGCACGGGCCGCCGCCGACAGCTTGGGCTCGAACGTCTCGAAGACGTTGAGGTCGGTGACGTGCGTCTCGCGGCTGTTGAGGTTGTCGTGGTACTCGCCCTTCCAGAAGAAGGTCTTGCCGCCCGCGACGCGCTCGACGTCGTCGGTGACGATGCCGCGCGTGCGCAGGACCTCCCACGACGCGTCGTCGAAGTCGTCGCCGACCGGGCCGATCACGCGGACCTCGTCGAAGAACGACGCCGCGAGGGCGAAGTGGGTGGCGGCGCCGCCGAGCATCCGCTCGCGCTCCCCGGAGGGGGTCTTGACGGCGTCATAGGCGATGGATCCGACGACGGTGAGGCTCATGGGCGGGGGAGGGTAGCGTTGGCCATCTGATGAAGGCCGTCCAGCAACAGGAGTTCGGCGGGCCGGAGGTGCTGGCCGTCGTGGAACTCCCGATCCCCGAGCCCGGGCCGGGCCAGGTCCTGATCGAGGTCGCCCGCGCCGGCGTCAACTTCGCCGACACGCACCAGCGGCGCAACGAGTACCTCGCCGCCGCTGAGCTGCCGCTGGTACCCGGGTCCGAGGTCGCCGGCCGCCGGGCCGACACGGGCGAGCGCGTCGTCGCGCTGACGGGCGGCAGCGGCGGCTACGCGCAGTTCGCGCTGGCGCCGGCCGAGCACACCTTCCCGATCCCCGACGGGGTGGACGACGGGACGGCGCTGGCGCTGCTGCTCCAGGGCCTCAGCGCGTGGCACCTGCTGCGCACCGCGGCGCGGCTGCGCGAGGGCGAGAGCGTCGTCGTCCACGCCGCCGCGGGCGGGACCGGGTCGCTGGCGCTGCAGCTCGCGCGGCTGTTCGGCGCCGGGCGCGTCATCGCGACGGCCTCCAGTGACGCCAAGCGCGCGCTGGCGCTGCAGCTCGGCGCGGACGAGGCGGTCGCCGGGGACGCGGACGGGCTGACCGAGCGGCTGCTGGCCGCCAACGGCGGCGCGCCGGTCGACGTGGTGCTCGACGCGATCGGCGGCGCGGTCTTCGACGCGTCGCTGGAGGCGCTCGCGCCGTTCGGCCGGCTGGTCACCTACGGCGTGTCCGGCGGCGCGACCAACGCCCCGAACACGCGCAAGCTGATGCGGGCCTCGAGGTCGGTCGCCGGCTTCTGGTTCCGCCACGTGCTGGAGCGGCCGGGGATGGCCGAGGAGGCCCTCGCGGACCTGTTCACTCGCGCGCGCGCCGGCGACCTGCGCGTCGTCGTCGGCGCCACCTACCCCCTGACGCAGGCCGCGCAGGCCCAGATCGACCTCGCGGAGCGCCGCACGACCGGCAAGCTCCTGCTCGACCCGGCCACCTGACCGCAACGCCATGGCCCCGGGCGACCCCTACCCTGGATGGAGATGACCACCTTCGCCGACCTCGGCCTTTCTCCCTCCACGCTCAAGGCGCTGGAGGATGTCGGCTACGAGCAGCCCAGCCCGATCCAGGAGCAGTCGATCCCGACGATGCTCCAGGGCCGCGACATCATCGGCCAGGCGCAGACCGGCTCGGGCAAGACGGCGGCGTTCGGCCTGCCGATGGTCGAGCACGTCGATCCGTCCGAGCACAGCGTCCAGGGCCTGGTCCTGACGCCGACCCGCGAGCTGTGCATCCAGGTCACCCAGGCGCTGCGCGCCTACGGCCAGCCGAAGGGCATCGACGTCGTCGCCGTCTTCGGCGGCGCCCCGATCCGCACCCAGCAGGCGCAGCTGCGCGCCGGCGGCCACATCGTCGTCGGCACCGTCGGGCGCGTCCTGGACCTGCTCCAGCGCGCCTCGCTGATCCTGCACGACTGCCGCTTCGTCGTGCTCGACGAGGCCGACGAGATGCTCGACCTCGGGTTCCTCGAGGACGTCGAGAAGATCCTGTCGCTGACGCCCAACGGCCGCCAGACCGCGCTGTTCAGTGCGACCATGCCGCCGCCGATCCGCAAGCTCGCCGATCGCTACCTCTACGAGCCCGAGCTGATCAAGGTCGAGGCCAAGCGCCTGACCGTCGACACCGTCGAGCAGTTCCAGACCGAGGTCGCCTCGAAGGACAAGGCCGCGACGCTCGTCGACGTGCTCAAGGCCGAGCGCCCCGACCAGGCGATCGTCTTCGTCCGCACGAAGATCCGCTGCGACCAGCTGCACCGCACGCTCAGCGACAAGGGCCTCAACTGCAAGGCGCTGCACGGCGACCTCTCGCAGGGCCAGCGCGACGGCGTGATGCTGGCCTTCAAGGGCGGCCGCGTGCCGATCCTCGTCGCGACCGACGTCGCCGCCCGCGGCCTGGACATCTCGACCGTCACGCACGTCGTCAACTACGACGTCCCGGTGTCGCCCGACGTCTACGTCCATCGCATCGGCCGCACCGGCCGCGTCGGCCGCTCCGGCCGCGCCATCACCTTCGTCGAGACGCGCCAGCGCCGCGAGATGGAGGCGATCGAGGAGCACATCGGCATGAAGATCTCGCCGTGGAGCGCCGGCGCCCGCACCGAGCCCGCGCCGGTCACCGAGCGCCCGCGCCGTCACGAGAAGCCGGAGGTCCGCGTCCCGCAGGACCAGCCCTGGACGACGCTGATCATCGCCGCCGGCCGCGCCGACGGCCTCGAGCCGGCCGACATCGTCCACGCCGTCACCTCCGGCGCATCGCTCGACGGCGAGGCCGTGCGCGACGTGCGCGTGCTCGAGCGCGTGTCGTTCGTCGCCGTCCCGGGCAGCGAGGCCGAGCGGGTCGTCGCCGCGGTCGACGGATCGAGTTCCAACGGCGCCGTCCTGCGGCTCGAGGCCGTCGAGGCCTGAGTCCGGCGGTGCGGTTGTCGTTTGTCGCCCCGGCGCGTGTGTGGAAAGCTGATCGACGATGAGTCCCGACGAGCTGGAGTCCGCGGTGGATGCTTCGCAGGCCGCCGACGCCGAGGCGCAGGCGCCTGACGCGCCGCAGCCCGAGCCCGGGACGGTCTGCCGGATCTGCGCGGCGCCGCGCCAGGACGGCCAGGACTGGTGCCTGCAGTGCGGCACCGCCTACGCGGAGCCCCGGCGGCTCGGGAGCCTGAAGAGCCTGGGCGCCGCCACCGCCGCGACGCTGCTGCTGATGAGCGGCGCGGCCGTCGCCAGCGTCGCCGCCATCAACGACAAGAAGCCCTCGGCTCCAACCGTCGTCGCGACGGTCGCCAAGGTGCCCGTCACGACCACGCCGGCGCCGATCACGCCGGTGACGACGCCGACGGACCCGACGGTCACGCCGCTGCCCACCGACACGCCGATCACGCCGACACCGACGCCGGTGACGCCTGGTACCACGACCCCGGCGACCACCACCACCACGACATCGAAGCCCGCCTCGACGCGGATCGCGGTCTCGTCCGGCTCCGGCGCGCTGTACGACCCGCTCGCCCGGGCACTGCAGACGGGCGACCCCCAGCGAGCGATCGACGGCGACCCCGGCACCTCGTGGTTCGTCGCGACGCCCGCTGACGGCGACATGAACGTCGGCTACCTGATCGACCTCGGCGAGCCGGCGCTCGTCAAGAAGCTCCAGCTGTTCACGAAGACCCCCGGCATGGCGCTGCGGGTCCTGGCCGCGACGACCACGGACCCGCCGCCGAGCTTCGACGACACCGGCTGGACCGAGGTCGCCCAGGAGCCCGACGCCGGGCTGGACAGCAAGGGCCGCCCGCGGTCCTCGAAGCTTGCGATCACGATCCCGCTCGAGACGAGCGGCAAGAAGTTCCGGCTCATCGCGATCGCGATCGAGACCCCGCCGCTCTCCGGCGCGACTGCGCGCCTCACCGAGTTGCGACTCTTCGGCTGACCAGCCGGCACCCCGACCACCCAAGGAGCACCCATGTCCGTCGCGACCATGACGACCAGCGAAGGCGACATCACGATCGAGCTCTTCGACGCCGACGCGCCGAAGACCGTCGAGAACTTCACCAAGCTCGCCCGCGACGGCTTCTACGACGGCCTGGGCTTCCACCGGATCATCGGCGACTTCATGATCCAGGGCGGCTGCCCGCGCGGCGACGGGACCGGCGGTCCCGGCTACACGTTCGAGGACGAGTTCAACGCCCACAAGATCGAGCGTGGCATGCTGGCGATGGCCAATGCGGGACCGGACACCAACGGCTCACAGTTCTTCCTCGTCACCGCCGAGGCATGCCCGTGGCTGGACGGCAAGCACACCGTGTTCGGCACGATCACCGACGGCATGGACGTCGTCGTCGCCATCGAGGCGGCGCCGACCGACGGCCGCGACCGCCCGGTCGAGCCGATCGGCATCGTCACGCTGACCGTCGCGGACTAGCCCTCCCGCGACAATCTCGCCGCCGCAACCTGGCGCCCGCGGAGTTCTGCGGCGGCGCTCGCGGCACGGTACGCTCTGCTGACACAGCGTCAACCCCCCTGGAGAGCACCATGGCGAGCGTCGAGCAGAGCGTCGAGGATCACGTCGAGGACCATGCCGCGGACACCGCGTTCTCCGCGCCGGACGGCGCGGTCGCGAACGCGCCGATCGAGGTCGAGAACCCCGCGACCGGGGAGATCATCACGAGCGTCCCGGATCTGACGGCGGCCGAGGTCCGCGAGCTGGCCGTCAAGGGCCGCGCCGCGCAGCCCGGCTGGGAGGCACTCGGCTACGAGGGCCGTGGCCGCGTGCTGCTGCGCGCGCAGAAGTGGATCATCGAGAACGCCGACCGCGTCATCGCCACGATCGTCTCGGAGACGGGCAAGACCTACGAGGACGCGCAGCTGGCGGAGATCTCCTACGGCGCCGGCGCCTTCGGCTTCTGGGCCAAGAACGCGCCAAAGTTCCTCGCCGACGAGCGTGTCAAGACGAGCAACGTGATCGTCAAGGGCAAGAAGCTCATCTCGCGGCACGCGCCGATGGGCCTGATCGGCATCATCGGTCCGTGGAACTACCCGCTGACCAACTCGTTCGGCGACTGCATCCCCGCGCTCGCCGCGGGCAACGCGGTCATCCTCAAGCCGAGTGAGATCACGCCGCTCACCTCGCTCCTCATGGCCGAGATGCTCGAGGAGTGCGGGATGCCGGAGAACGTCTTCCAGGTCGCGACGGGTCGGGGCGAGACCGGCCGGGCGCTGATCGGCGAGGTCGACATGATCATGTTCACCGGCTCGACGCGGACCGGCCGCAAGGTCGCCGTCGAGGCGGCCGAGCGCCTGATCCCGTGCGCCCTGGAGCTCGGTGGCAAGGACGCGCTGATCGTCCTGCGGGACGCCGACCTGGAGCGCGCCGCGAACGTCGCCGCGTTCTACTCGATGCAGAACTCGGGCCAGACGTGCATCTCGCTCGAGCGCGCCTACGTCGAGGAGCCGGTCTACGACGAGTTCGTCGCCAAGGTCACCGAGAAGGTCCGCGCGATCCGCCAGGGCGTCCCGGGCGGACCGGCGGTCGTCGACGTCGGGTCGATGACGTTCCCGCCGCAGGTCGACATCGTCGAGGCGCACGTCAACGATGCTGTCGCCAAGGGCGCCAAGGTGCTGACCGGCGGCCATCGCGGCGCCGGCCCGGGCCACTTCTTCGAGCCGACCGTGCTCGTCGACGTGGACCACACGATGGATGCGATGACCGAGGAGACCTTCGGCCCGACGCTCCCGATCATGAAGGTCCGCGACGCCGAGGAGGCCATCCGCCTGGCCAACGACAGCCCGTACGGCCTGGGCGGATCGATCGCGACGAAGGACACCGAGCGGGGCGAGCAGATCGCCCGCCGCCTGCAGACCGGCGCTGTCTGCATCAACGACGCGCTCCTCAACTACGCGACGCTCGAGCTGCCGATGGGCGGCTGGAAGACCAGCGGCATCGGCACGCGCCACGCCGCCGGCGGCATCCTGAAGTTCACGCGCCAGCAGACGATCCTCGTCACGAAGCTGGCGATGAAGAAGGACCTGCACATGTTCCCGTACACCGAGAAGACGACGAAGCGCCTCGGCAAGCTCTTCGCCATCCTGTACGGCCGCGGGAACCGCGACTAGATCCGGCCCCTGGCCGAGCGGTATGACACGGCGGTCGTCGGGGCGGGCATCCTCGGCCTGGCGACCGCGCGTGAACTGCTCCTGCGGGCTCCCGGCTCGCGCGTGGTCGTGCTTGAGCGCGAGCGCGCCGTCGCGCGGCACCAGACCTCGCACAACAGCGGCGTCGTGCACGCCGGGATCTACTACGCGCCGGGCTCGCTGAAGGCCCGGCTCGCCGTCGAGGGCGCGCGCGACACGCGCGCCTACTGCGCCAAGCACGAGCTGCCGTTCGCCGAGCGCGGCAAGCTCATCGTCGCGACCGAGCCCGGCGAGCTGCCGCGGCTCGACGAACTCGAGCGCCGCGGCCGCGCCAACGGCGTCGAGGGGCTGGTCCGCCTGGACGCCGACGGGCTGCGCGAGGTCGAGCCCGCGGCGCGGGGCATCGCGGCGCTGCATTCGCCGCGCACGGCGGTGACGGACTTCGGGGCGATCGCGCGGGCGATCGCCGCCGAGGTGGTCGCCGCGGGCGGCGAGATCCGGACCGGCATCGAGGTCGCGGCCATCGACGCCCGTGCCGGTGGAGTGCGGCTGCGGCACGCCGGGGGCAGCATCGACGCCGGTCGCGCCATCGCCTGCGCGGGACTCTGGTCCGACCGGCTCGCGCTGGCCTCCGGGGCGCCGCGCGATCCCGTCATCGTCCCGTTCCGGGGCGCCTACCGCGACGTCGGCCCGGCCGGGGCGCCGCTCGTGCGCGGGCTGATCTACCCGGTGCCCGATCCGGACCTGCCGTTCCTCGGCGTGCACCTCACCCGAGGGGTCGACGACCACGTGCACGTCGGGCCGACGGCGCTGCTCGCCGCCGGGCGTGATGCCTACCGGCTGACCCGGGTCGTGCCCGCGGACATCGCCACGACGCTGCGCTGGCCCGGAACGTGGCGCGTCGGACGGCGCTGGTGGCGGACCGGGCTCCACGAGCTGCGCTGGGCGGCGCAGCCGGCGACGCTCGCGCGCGCGGCGGCGCGCTACGTGCCGGCGCTGCGGCCCGGCGACCTGTCGGCCGGCTTCGCCGGCGTCCGCGCCCAGGCCGTCGGTCGCGACGGCGCGCTCGTCGACGACTTCGTCCTGCATGAGCACGCCGGCGTCCTGCACGTGCGCAATGCCCCGTCGCCCGCGGCGACCGCGGCGTTCCCGCTCGCGCGGCTGATCGCCGATCGCCTCGGCGCCTGAGCGCCGCGTCCTTGCGCCCCCGGCAGCGCGGGGACCTCAGGCCGCCGGCGCGTCCCGCGCACGTCGCTGAGGCGTCGCGCTCGCCGTCGACGCGCGGCCGATGAGCCGAGTCGGGACGAGCCGGTGCCGGTGTTCCGGCTCCCCTTCGACGACCTCGAGCAGCAGCTCCAGCGCCTCGCGGCCCAAGCGCTCCGGATCGAGGCTGAGTGCGGTCAGCGGCGGCCGCGCCTGCCGGCTTGCTTCGCTGTCGGTGCAGCCGGCGATCCGCAGGTCGCCCGGCACATCGACGCCGATCGACTCGGCGGCGAGCAGCGTGCCGAGCGCGAGCCGGTCAAGGGTCGCGTAGATCCCGTCCGGGGGGACGTCCGCGGCGAGCAGCTGCAGCGCGGCGGCGTAGGCGCCGCTCTCGCTCATGCTCCCGCTGAGCTCGGCGACGACGGGCTCCTGCTCGCGCTCTTCGCACCACGCGAGGTACGCGTTCCTCGCGTCGAAGGCGTAGGACGACACTGGGGGAGAGCTGACCAGCGCAACGCGCTGCGCGCCGGCGGCGGCGAGGTGGTCGAGCACCGCTCGTGTCGCGGCGACGTGATCGTTGTCGACCCAGCATGCATCCTCGGGGGCATCGATCATGCGCCCCGTCGTGACGACGGGAACGTCGCGCGCCGTGAGCCGCCGCACGATCCGGTCGCCGACGACGGGGTCGATGACGATGGCCCCGTCGAGTGGGAGTCCGTCGAGGATCTTCAGGTTGCCGTCCGCCTGCAGCATCGTGAGCGAGAAGCCGTGCTGGAGGGCCGCCGATGTCGCGCCGTTCATGAGCTGGAGGAAGTAGTCGAAATCGCCGACCTGGAGGGAGAAGTCCTCGATGCCGGAGACGACCATCGCGAGCATGCCGGTGCGTCCGCCGGCGAGCCCACGCGCCATCGCGCTCGGCGTGTACCCGAGGCGCGCGGCAACCTCGCGCACATGGTCGCGAGTCTCCGCGGAGACTCGGCCCTTGCCGTTGAGCGCGTGGGAAACGGTGGTCGTCGAAACGCCGGCAGCTGCGGCGACCGCCTTGATGCCAACCGGTCGACCCATCGTCCAGCGCGACTGTACCCGATGGCGCTTGACGTGCCAAAGCGCTTATGCGATGGTCGTCTCGTCGGAAGCGGAAAAACGGTTTGGCATTCACGAGCAGGAGCAGAGATGAGCACCGCTCAGGATCCGTCGGTCGATCGCACGATGTGGACGAGCCTCCTCCACGCGGGTCTTGCGGGATCGTTCATGCGCTTCCCGCACGTGGCGCCGCGGACCGCCGCGCTGCGCGACGCCGGCGCCGGCGCCGCGGTGTACGGCATCCCGTTCGACGCCACGAACATCAGCCGGACGGGGTCCAACTACGGGCCGCGAGGGATCCGGGACGTCTCGTGCCAGTTCCTCACGTACAACGCGATGTACGACTTCGACGTCGTCGACGCGTTGTCGCCTGTCGACTGCGGCGACTGCGACGTCATCCCCGGGGATCCCGCGCGCACGTTCGAGCGAGCCCAAGCGGACCTGGAGGAGATCCTGCGTTCCGGCGCGCTGCCCGTGACGATCGGCGGCGAGCACTCCGTCACGATCCCGGCGGTCCGCGCCGTACGGAAGGTCTACAACAACCCGGGCCTCATCCTCGTCGACACGCACCTCGACACTGCCCCTGATGTGGGCGGCGAGCTCCTCAGCCACTGCTGTCCGATCACGCGGGCCGTCGACGCGGGGTTCGATCCGCGCAAGATCGTGCTCCTCGGGATCTCCGGCTGGATGAACCCGCGGACCGAACTCGAGTACTGCAGGAAGCACGGGATCACCGTCATCTGGCTCGAGGAGATCTGGGAGCACGGAACCGCCTGGGCCGTTGAGCGCACCAACACCATCGTGCGGGACGGGACTGACGGCGTCTACCTCTCCGTCGACATCGATAGCCTCGACGGTGCCCATGCGCCCGGGACCTGCTGCCCGACGCCGGGCGGCCTGACGAGCCGTGAAGCGCTCGAGCTGGTGCGCGGCGTCTGCGCCGGCGGCCTGCTCGGCGTCGACGTGGTGGAGGTTGCTCCCAGCCTCGACGCGACGCCGGTGACAGCGCTCATGGGCGGCCGCATCGCGCTCGAGGCGATGGCGTTTCACGCGGGGTGCGGCCGGTAGCCACATGGAGGTCCTGCTCGCACAACTCTGTCCCGTCGCCGGTGACGTGCCGGCGAACGCCGAGCGCGTCGCGGACGTCGTCAGGGACAACCCGGGTGCGGACCTCGCCGTGTTCCCGGAGCTGTTCCTTTCGGGGTACGACCTCGCGCAGGTGCCATCGCTCGCGCTCGAGGCCGGCGCTGCCGAGATCGATCCGGTGCGCAACGCGGCGGCCGAGACGGGTACCGCGGTGATCGTCGGCTTCGTCGAGCGCGGAGCGGCCGGCGCCGTCCACAACAGCGTGCTCGTCGTCGACGCGGCAGGCGCGGTCGCGGCGGTCTATCGCAAGTTGCAACTGTTCGGGGCTGAGCGCGACGCATTCGACCCCGGGGACCAGTTGCTCGTCGTCTCGCTCGCCGGCAGCCGCGTCGGCCTGCTGATCTGCTTCGACGCCGAGTTCCCCGAGCTCGCCCGGGGCCTCGCCGCCGGAGGCGCGCAAATGCTCGTCACGACCGCGGCGAACATGCGGCCCTACTACGGGGACCACGAGCTGGCCACGCGGGCGCGCGCGCTGGACAATCGCCGGCCGCATGTCTACGTGAACCGTGTCGGCACCGAGGCCGGAATGCAGTTCGTCGGGGGATCACGCGTGATCGCCCCGGACGGGACGGTCCGGATGCAGTTCCCAGAGCAGGACGAAGCCGTGTCCATCGCCACCGTTGTTCTCAGCGAGGAGGACGACGAGGCGGTGCAGTATCTCGCGCAGGTGCCCGAGCGGCTCCCTGTGCGCCTCATCGACTCCGTATTGAGAGGAAGAACATGACGACGAGTTCGGCTTCGGGGCCCGCTCCCGGGCTCTTCACACGAAAGGCGACGGGCCTCGTGCGCGAGGCACGACCGACCGACGCTCTGTTCTACAACGTGATGTGGGCCAGCGTCGCGCTGGCGTTTGCCTTCTATTGGCTGCTGTACGGGTTCGCGTACCAGGGCTCGAACGTCTGGGTAGCGTTCCTGATCGCCGCGTGCCTCGGAGTTCCAGGGGCGTTTCTCTACGCGATGCTCGCGCAGATCATGCCGCGCACCGGCGGCGACTACGTCTTCAACAGCCGGTCGCTCCATCCATCGATCGGATTCGCCGGCAACTTCAGCTACTGCGTCTGGCTCGCCGTCATCTACGGCGTCTACACCACGTATCTGGCGACCTACGGGTTCGGCGCGTTTGGGCGCATGATGGCTGGCTTCACAGGTTCCGGTGCCTGGCTGGACTTCGGTGACTGGTTCTCAAAGGATTACGCGCTGTTCATCACCGGGACCGTGATGCTGCTGCTGTCGGCGGCGGTCTTCATCGTCGGTGGTCTCACGCTCTTCCTGCGTCTGCAGGTCGTCGCGTTCGTCCTGTACATCGGCGGCGCGTTCGTTGCCCCGGTCGTGATCGCGCTGTTCCAGAGCAAGACCGGCTTCATCTCCAACTTCAACGACTACGCCGCGAACCTCGGGACCGACAACGCATCCACCGCGTTGGCGGCCTCTGCCAAGAAGGCGGGGTTCGCTCCCGTCGGATTCGACACCGAGACGACGCTCAAGTCGGTGTCGGTGTTCTGGTACATCTTTGGCTTCCTCTACTCGAGCAACTACTTCGCCGGGGAGATCCGGCTGCGCAAGCGCACGCACCTCGTCTCGATTCCCGGCGCCGTCGCCGTCGCGGTCGCCGGGATCTCGCTGCTGCTGCTGGCGTACCAGGGTGTCACCGGGTACACGTTCAACGGGCAGCTCGGATTCGCCGACCCGGCAGCCTACGGCTTCGCGGCCGGGGCGCCCGCGTATCCGGAGATCATGAGTATCGCCTCTGGGACGTGGGTTCTCGGAGCGATCGTCATCATCGGCTTCGCCGTCGGCCTGCTGATCTGGCTTCCACAGACCATGCTGCTCGTGAGCCGCAGCATGTTCGCCTGGTCGTTCGACCGCATCATGCCCGCGCGTCTGTCCTACGTCGACCCGCGCACGCGCAGCCCCGTCATCGCGATCGCCATCGTGACCGTGCTGGCCATCGGCAGCACCGCGATCTACGCGTTCACGACCTGGTTCACCGCGATCTCGGTGTTGCTCGGGCTCTCGCTGACGCTGCTGGTGACCGCGGTCGGCGGCATCGTCCTTCCGTACCGTCAGAAGGCGATGGTGGAGAACTCCCCCTACTCGCGGCGGATCGCTGGAATACCGATGGTGTCGCTCGTGGCAGCGCTTTCGCTCGTCTGCTTCAGCGCCGCCGTGGGGGTCATCCTCTGGGATCCGGGATCGGGCGCGAGCCTTTCGGCCAACCCCGGGAAGCTCTGGCTTGCCCTCGGGATCTACGGCGTCGCGTTCGTGATCTATTTCATCTCGCGCGCGGTGCGTCGCAGCCAGGGGATCGATCTCTCGTTGACGTACCGCGAACTGCCGCCGGAGTGATCGGGTGATGCCACGCTTTCGGCGACGCGGCGGCACGGATGCCGCAGACGGAGATCTGCGGGTCTACTACGCCTCTGACATCCACGGGACGGAGGTGCTCTGGCGGAAGTTCCTCCACGCGCCGACCGTCTACGGCGCTCCCGTGATCGTGATGGGCGGGGACGTGACCGGCAAGGTCGTGGTCCCGCTCGTCGACGAGGGCGACGGCGTCGTCACGGCCGAGCTCTTCGGCGAGCGACAGCGCGCGACGACGCTCGAGGAGCGCGCGGACCTCGAGCACCGGATCCGCTCGAACGGGATGTACCCGCATCTGATGACGAGCGACGAGGTCCGGCGTGTCGCAGGCCTGACCGTGGAGGAGCGCGAAACCTGGTTCGCGGAGGTGATGCTGCACACGTTCGGTCGCTGGATGGAGCTTGCCGAGGAGCGGCTCGGCGACGACGTGAAGTGCTTCGTGATGCCGGGCAACGACGACCCGCCGGGCGTCGACACAGCGATCGAGCGTGCGGCCCGCGTCGAGGCCTGCGACGAGCGCGTCGTTGACCTCGGTGGCGGGCACTCGATGGTCTCCCTGGGCTACTCGAATCGGACGCCGTTCGACTCGCCGCGAGAGCTGGACGAGGACGACCTCTACCGGCGAGTCGCGGCGATGGCGGGACAGGTCGACGACCTCTCCTCCTGCGTGTTCAACCTCCATG
Source organism: Solirubrobacteraceae bacterium (assembly GCA_046594555.1). Classification (GTDB taxonomy): domain Bacteria; phylum Actinomycetota; class Thermoleophilia; order Solirubrobacterales; family Solirubrobacteraceae; genus F1-60-MAGs163. Next base: position 5,321 of record JBKJRO010000128.1, on the reverse strand, counting down.
TCCCGCCGTATGCCTCGGACCTCGATACGGCGCCTGCGCTCGACGAGAACCTCCAGGTGGTGCTCGCGGCGGGTCAGCCGAAGATGGCGCCGTGCGGTTCGACGGCCGTGCGCGAGGCGATCGAGCGCTTCCAACCGCTCGTCAGCCTGCACGGGCACGTCCACGAGTCGCGCGGGGCGACCCGGATCGGGCGTACGCTGAGTATCAACCCCGGGAGCGACTACCACACCGGCCGCATCTCGGGCGTGCTCGTGCACCTCAAGCGCGACCGCGCTGACTACCAGTTCGTGGTGGGCTGAGCATGAAGGAGGCCGTGATGACGCAGGAAGGCACGCCCATCGACCCTGACCTCGATGTGGAGGCGCGGAGGCTCCTCGCCGAGGTCGAGCGTCAGGAGCTTGATGCGCGACTGATCGGCGGAATGGCGGTGCGCCTGTTGGCCGGTGATCGCCTGCATCCGGCCTACGACCGCCTCGTGCTGGATCTCGACTTCGTACTCGCCAAGCGCCACTCGCGTGAGCTCGACGCACTCCTGCGCGATGCGGGCTACGCCCCGGAGGAACAGTTCAACGCTCTGAACGGCCATCGTCGGCTGCTGTTCCACGACGACCACCACGGGCGCCAGATCGACGTCTTCGTCGACAGCTTCGACATGTGCCACAGCCTCCCGCTCGCGGAACGCCTGACAATGCGTCCGGGCACCCTTCCCGCCGCCGAGGTGCTGATGACCAAGCTCCAGATCGTCCACCTCAACCCCAAGGATCGCGGCGACCTCTACGCCATCCTCCACAGCCACGAGGTCGCCGGTCACGACGACGACGCGATCAACGCCGACCGGATCGCCGAGCTCACCGCCAACGACTGGGGCCTGCAGCGGACCTTCGAGCTGAACCTGGAGCGTCTGCGTGATGCGCTCGGCGTTCAGCCGCTGGACGCGGCCGAACGCCAGCTGCTCGCCCAGCGGATCGACGCGCTCGCAGGCGCGATGGAGCAGGCGCCCAAGACCCGCAAATGGAGGCTCCGCGCGAAGGTCGGCGAGCGAAAGCGCTGGTACGAGGAGCCCGAGGAAGTGGATCGCGACGGCTGATCAGTCCGTCGCCAACCAACAGCGAGGAGCATTCAGTGGAATCGTTCAACGGACACGATCGCGTCCCCGGCGGCGTGTCGCCTGCCGAGTACGCCGAGCGCCGCACGCGGCTGCGGGCAGCCGCGAGCGAGCGTGGCCTCGACGGCGTCCTCGTCGTCAGCCGGGGCGCGAACGGCGCCGACTGGGGCGCCGACATCGTCTACCTCACGAATCACTACTCGGCGTTTCCCCAGATCCCGGACCGGCCCGGAAAATGGTCGGGGCGGGGCCACGCCGGGCTCGTGATGCCGGCGGGGGAGGACGGCACGCTCGTCGTCGAGATCCCTGACTGGCGCGAGGATCTCGTGCAGATCGCGGACGTCCAGGTGTCGCTCGACCTCTGGGCGGGCCTCGCCCAGGCGCTCGAGCGTCGCGGACTCGGTGCCGCGCACATCGGGCTGATCGGGCGCGAGAGCCTCCCCTACGTCGCCGTGGACCGAATCCGCGAGGTGCTCCCGGACGTGCGCTTCTCCTGGGCCGACGATCTGATCGAGGAGCTCCGCCGGATCAAGTCGCCGGCCGAGATCGACCTCGTCCGCGAGGCGACGCGTGTCGGCAGCGAGATGGTGGAGTCGTTCATGCAGGCGGCGGTCCCGGGCGCAACCGAGGCGGACTGCGTCCTGGCGGCGCTGCAGCGCGGGCTTCCCCAAGGTGCCTTCCCGCTCGACATTCCCGTCGTCTCGGGCGCGAACGTCGACCATTTCCAGTGGGACCGCATGCCATCGTGGAACTGGACCCGGCCGTTGGCGCGAGGGGACATGATCCACCCGGACATGTACGGCACGGTCAACGGTTACTTCTACGACATGGTCCGCACGACGGTCGCGGGTCGCGAGGCGACAGACGCTCAGCGCGAGGTGCTCGGGGCGTCGGTCGCGGTGGTCGAGCACATCGTGGAGGCGATGCGCCCTGGGGTCAGCTGCGGCGACCTGTTCGATCGCGGCTCCGCGTGGCTCATCGGCCAGGGCTTCCAGCCTCCTGGGGCGGCAGACGCTCAGGGTGTGGCCATGCTTGGTCAGGCGTACCCGTCGTTCGGTCATAGCCTGGGACTCGCCTGGGAGAACCCGTCGATCGTGCCGGGAGAGGCTGCGCTCCTGGAGGCCGGAATGGTGATGGCCGTCGAGGCTCAGGTCGGGCGCCCCGGGTCCGGAACAGGAGCGTTTGAGCACAACGTCCTCGTGACGCCGGACGGCGTCGAGGTGCTCACGACGCACGTGCAGAACGTCTGGTGGGAGTGAGGCGTGGTGCGCGTCGCGCTGCTCTCATCCGGAGGTGAGCACGCCGTGCGCGGAGCTCGCGCGGCGGGCGCGGAGCTGATCTGCCTCCCACAGCTGAGCTTCCTGCCGTACCTCCCGGCGGCGCTCGACCGCGGGGCCTTGGAGCGTGCCGAGCGCCCGCCGGCGCGCTCTTACCGTGACGCGCTCGCGGCGGCGGGCGGGGCCTGGCTGGCGGCGTCGAGCTACGAGTCCGAGGGTGAGGGTGTCTTCTACGCGACCGCCATGCTCGGCCGCGCCGAGGGAGCCCCGCCGCTGCGCCACCGCCAGCGTCGTCTCGAGGCGGCCCCGGGGCGCTACGAGCAGCTTCTCTTCTCCCCGGGACACGATCCGCCTGGCGTCGCCCGGCTCCCCTGCGGAGCGGTCGGGGTGCTGATCGGCGCCGACATCGTCGACCCTGAATCGTGGGCCGACCTCGAGTCAGCCGGCGCACGCGTCGTGCTGGCCGGCGTCAGCGAGCCGCGGGATCGCTGGGAGCGCACCCTCGAGACCGTTCCGCGTCTCGCCGCCCGGCACCGCATCGCGGCGCTCGTCGTCAACCGCGAGGGCGAAGAGCACGGCATCAGGTTCGCCGGCGGCGCCGCCGGCTGGGATGCTTTCGGCTCGCCGCTGATTCCCCGAGACGACGGATTCATCCAGCTCGAGGAGGCCGCGTGAGCGGAGAGTCGCAGGACATCGAGGGGCTTGGGAGCATCCCGCACGCCTACTACGCACGCGAGAGTCCGCAGACCGGCGTGGTCCTGCTCCCCTCGCAGGCGGACCACGACCCTGGCGAGCACCCGGAGAACGTCCGGCGGCTGCCCGGCGTCATCGAGCACCTCCGCACCGCAGACGAGTGGGAGCGGCTGTTCGTGCTGTATCCGAGATACGCGCGAATCGAGGATGCGCTGCGCTCGCACGACGGCGGGTTCCTCGAGCTGCTGGCGGCGGCCGAGGCCGACGCCCCGATCTGGCTCGACACCGACACCCGGGTCAGCGCCGGCAGCTTCCGGACGTCGATGCTCGCGGCCGGAGCGGCGCTCAGCGCGGTCGATGCGGTCACGATGGAGGCCTACCACCGGCCGGACAGCCTCTTCACGCTGACGCGTCCGCCAGGGCACCACACGGGCACCGACAGGGCGATGGGGTTCTGCCTGGTGAACCACGTGTCGATCGCCGCGCGCTACGCCCAGGCGCAGTGCGGGATCGAGCGGATCGCGATCCTCGACTGGGACGTCCATCACGGCAACGGCACCCAGGAGATCCACTGGAGCGACCCGTCGGTCCTCTTCGTCTCGCTGCACCAGTGGCCGCTCTATCCCGGAACCGGCTGGCTCGATGAGGTCGGCGCGGGCGACGGAGCCGGGAGCACGGTGAACATTCCGATGCCGCCGGGATCGGGCGACGCCGAGTACCTCGAGGCGCTCGATCGGGTGGCGCTGCCAGCGATCGAAGCGTTTCGCCCCGGGCTGCTCCTGGTCTCCGCCGGACAGGATGGCCATGCGGCCGATCCGTTGTCCGACCAGCTCATCTCGCTGGGCGGCTTCCGCGCCATGGCCGAGCGCGTGGCCGTGCTCGCTCGTAGACTCGGCGTCGGGCTCGTCGTGATCCACGAGGGTGGATACAACGTCTCGACGCTGCCCGCCATCGACCGGGCGATCGTCGGTGGGCTGGGTGGATTCGACGTCCCGGTCGACGATCTGTTCGTGCCGCCGGGGGCAGCCCGCCCCGCGGAGTGGCCCGCGCGGTTGGGCGAGGTGCTGGACGTCCAGCGCCTGCATCATGCGGTGCTGCGTTGAGCGGTGTCCTGCGTGTCCTGTGCTGGCCCGGTATGCCCGCGGGAGCGGCGCTCGCCGAAGCCGGGCGGCGGATAGGGGTCCGTGTCGAGGCCGAGGCCGTCGCGTCCAACGAGCTGCTCGAGGAGCGCATGGCGGGCGCGCAGTTCGATGTCGTCTTCCCGTCGGACTACCTCGTCGAGCGGCTCATCGCCCGCGGCGAGCTGCTCGAGCTCGAGCTGCCGCGCGCGGTGCTCGACCGGCTGCTTCCGTGGGCGCACGCGGCGCCGCACGACCCCGGCTGCCGCCGCTCGCTCCCATTTGCCTTCGGTACGACCGGGTACCTCTGCGACGCGCGTCTGGCGGGTGCCGGTTCTTGGGATGCGCTCTTCCAGCCTCCCGATGGCCTGGCGGTCGGCATGCTGGCCGAGGCGCGCGAGGTCGTCGGGGCCGCGCTCATGGCTCGCGGGCGCTCGCCAAACGACGTCCGCGACCAGCCGCTCCGGGATGCACGCAAGCTGTTGCTGGGCCAGCGTCCAAGAGTTGCCGGCTACAGCAGCGACGACTTCGTCAGGCCTGTCGTGCGCGGTGACGTCGCGGCACACCAGGCCTGGAGCGGCCCGGCGTCGGCTGCGGTCCGTGCCCACGATGGCCTGCGCTACGTGGTTCCCGAGGGACGCGCCGGCCGCTGGGTCACCGCCGGCGCGGTCCCCGCCGGCGCGCGCTGCTCCGAGCTCGCCCGGCGATTGCTGATCGAGCTGGCCGATCCCGAACTTGCGGCGCTGACGACGGCGACTGAAGGCTTTGCGACGCCGAGTCGCGTGGCCCGCGACCTCCTGCCCCGAGATCTGCGCGAGGACGCGGCGCTCTTTCCCCCGGAGGAGGTCCTGAACCGCTGCTGTGCGTTCCACGATCTCGGCGGGCACGAGGCGAGCCTGACGCGGATCTATGACGAGGTCGTCGCAGCGCGCTGACGCATGCCCCCCAGCCCAAGGGCCTAGCCTCAGCGCCGATGCTGGCCGTCGCCATTTCGCTGATCGCGTCTGTCTCCTGGGGCTCGACGGACTTCCTGTCGGGCCTGGCGAGCCGGCGCGCTCCGGTTCCCGCCGTCGTGCTGGGCGTCGAGGGCACGGGGCTGATCGTCATCCTGCTCGTCGCCGTCCTGTC
>JBKJRO010000110.1:0-68487 GCA_046594555.1 Solirubrobacteraceae bacterium | reverse complement strand
CGCAGAGTCTAGGACGGCGCCCTGGGCCGCGTCGGGTGGCGCTCATCGCGCTCGGTCACGGACTGCCGCGCGGTGCGAGACGCGGTCGCAAGGGACGTCGCAGACGGGCCGTGAAAGAATGCCGCCAGCGGTGCAGTGACGGCGACAACAGAGCTCGCGCGGGCTGGCCGTGGCTCCTCGTTCGGCATCATCGCGACGACGCTCCTTCTTCGGGTGACGGAGTCCCACACGCTAAGCGCGGCGATGTTGGCGCGATCGACCGTGAGGTTGGGATTGTGTTGCGGTGAGAAGGCGGCCGGCTCGGCGGCCCCATGGCGGGCCTAACCTGACGGCAACATGCGTCACACCTCGCCTAACTCGCTGGAGGCCAGGGTTCGGTGCATGGACGACTCTGAACTCCGGGCAATGCTGCGCCACGACGAGCACCACTGGTGGTATCGGGGGCGCCGACGCGTCCTGCACGCGGCGCTGGACCGCGCCCGCGTGCCGGCCAACGCCCGCCTACTGGACGCGGGCTGCGGCTCCGGCCGGACGCTCGACGAGCTGGCGCGCCTGGGCGCCGCAAGCGGTATCGACCTGAGTCCCGAGGCCGTCGCGTTCGCACAGCGGCGAGGTCACGCCGATGTGCGAACAGGCGCCATCGAAGGTCTGCCGTTCGAGGCGGAGACGTTCGACATCGTGACCTGTCTCGACGTCATCGAGCACACCCCCGACGACCGCCGGAGCCTCGCCGAGCTGCGCCGCGTGACGCGTCCCGGTGGGGCGCTGATCGTGACCGTCCCCGCGCACCCGCGCCTATGGTCGCACCACGACATCGTCAACCGCCACTACCGCCGCTACCGGGCGCGGGATCTGCGCGCGGCAGCCATGGATGCGGGGTGGGGCGTCGAGCTGGACACGTTCTTCAACAGCCTCCTGCTGGCGCCGGCTGCCGCTGTCCGGCGGCTCCAGTCGCGGCGGCCCGCCGGCTACCCGGCAGCATCCGACCTCGAGCTGACACCCGCCCGCCTCGACCGCATGCTCGAGCTGCCGATCGCCGCGGAGGCGGCCGTGATCCGCGCCGGTGGGCGTGTGCCATTTGGACTCTCGCTCCTCGCGGTGCTGCGTGCTCCCGACCCGGCAGCCGAGCGGGCGACGCCGGTTGCGGTCAGTGCACACGACGAGCTGCGGTGCGCGGCGTGACGACCATGGCCAGTCCGCCGCCGCGGGCCGAGGACCTCGTGGTCGTCGCTGACGCCGCGGCGACGGCTCCGACCGGTGCGGCGCAGGCGACGACGACGTTGCTCGAGTCGCCGTTGTTCGCCGTCGCAACTGGAGTTGCCCGCATTCCCAACCGGCGGTCGGTCGCGGAGTCGGCGCTCGCTGCCATCGCGGGATGCTTCGAAGCTGCCGTGCCCCGGCTGGAAGGTTCCGCGCTTGGTCCTGGCGTCTGCGCGGCATTCGTGCATCCCGACAGCGTCACGCTCGCGGCAAGTGCCGGCGGAGGGGTGTACCGGGCGCGCGGGATGACGGTCGAGCTGGTGCTGGACGCGTCCGCCCGACCGGCAGGCGCCAGTGTCCCCTCCCTGGCCGGTGACTTCTACGCGCTGTGCACCCCGTCGCTCCTCGCGACGGTGCCAGCGGCGCGGATCGCCTGGGTCTTGCAATCCCCGGATCCGCCGTCGATGATCGCGCGTCGTCTCCTGGCGTTCGCCAACCAGTCGTACGATGCGAGCGAAGCCGCCGTCGTGGTCTTTCGCCTCGGTCACGACGACTGAGTCCGAACGGCGGGTCCGCGTTCCGCCTCGCTCGCTCGCGTCCGGCATCGGAGTCTGCTGGGGTGGGAGCATGAGGCTGCGGGCCAGACACGTCACCGGGGCCGTGGTCCTCGCGGCCGGGACGGCCGCGCTCCTGCTTGCGAGCGGAGGATCGTCGAGCGAACTGCAGGGCGAACTCGGCCTGCGCGCCGATCCGCGTGTCACGGTCCGGCTCGGCGGGCAACTGTATGCGGATCGCAGTCTCAGGGACGCGGAGGGGGCACCCGACCTTGCCGTCGTCACGCGTGACGAGCCGCTCACGGTTGCTGTGTCCGCCGATGACGCCCGACACGTTGCAAGGATCGTGGCGCGTGTCGATGGCCGCAGCATCGACACTGTGGTGCCGACCTGCGGTGGATCGCTGTGCGCGGTTCCGCTCCGGGTCGCCATTCCGCCTCTACGGATCGTGGCCCGCGGCGTCGGGGAACATCGCGTCTCCGTGTCGGTCTGGTCGCAGACGCCGGCCGGCACGTCGGTGTCGCGAGTGTCATTTGACGTGAACGTCGCCGCGCGCCCGCCCGCGACCGCAGAGGCCGGGCCGGCGACCGCCCGGCCGCGCCGGAGCGCGGGCGGGGACACGCTTGCGCCGACGGCGCGCGAACGGGCGTTACGGGTCGTCGCTGGTGTGAGCGGGCGACCGCTATTCATACCGGCGCCCCGCCTCCAGGTGCATGCCGTCGGGGACCAGCCGGCACGCGACGGAGCTCGCGTCGTCACCGTGCTGGTCGCTCTACGACCGTCGCTCCGGAACGTCCACGCGGAGATTCCGCAGGTCGGGCCACCGGCCGGGGGGCGCACCGCGCGGCTGGTCGCGCCGATGCTGCGGGATCTGCTTGTCGATGTCGACGTGCGGCGGCGGGCCGTCGTCGGCATCGAGCCAGGCCCGGACTCGACGACTCGATCGTGGACCCCGCTGGTCGCGGGACGGCCGGTTGCAGCTGCGATGACCGACGGAGATGGACCGTCGGTGACGGCTGCCCCGGTTCGACCTCGCCGGCCGCCCGGCTTCGCGCGGCTGTCGGACCGCGGGCCTGCGTTCCTCACCTACGACGGCGGCGCCGACTTCGCCGCGAGCACGCGGGACTGGCCTGTCACGCTGATCTTTCACGGGCGTGCGACGATCGCCAAGGTCAAGGCTGGCCTGCGCCGCATCGGGCTGACTCGTCGCGGCGAGAGCCGCTTTCTCGGCTATCGCGGCAAGGGTGCCGGGATCCGGTTCGACGGCGACCGTGGCCTCAAGTCCGCGTGCGACCGGCAAAGCGCCGACCTGCACGTGCGGCTATATGCGCCGACGGCGACCGGCCGATTCCGCGACCCCGCGTGGGGCAGCTTCGTGGTCGGCACGGCCCACATCGATCGCGCAGACGGCTGTGGGACTCCGCCGCGGCTGTTCGGACTCTCGGAGCTCGCCGAACGCCGCCTCGGGGTGCGCATCGCATCGCGTCTTGGCTGGCGCGTTCGGCCGGACCGCCTTGCTCTCGGCAACGCGGAGCCACTCCGCCGCGATCCGCGCAACTTGGAGCACATCTGGCTGGGCAACGGGCTTGCGACGACGATCGCGGTGCCCTGATGCCGGTCGTCCGGCGGATCTACCCGCGCATCAGGATCCACACCGTCACTGGCTCGCCACCAAATGCGGTCCTGTCGAAGGACCGCACGAGGTAGCGGCGGCCAGCGATGGCCACGGTCCCGCTCGCGGGGAGGCGAACGTGTGTCGCCGCTGGTAGGAGCGTCACGACGTGCCCCGGCCGAGCGCCCCGGATCACGACGTCGACCGGGTAGTGACGGTGCATGGCGCGGACGATGCCGATCTCGTCCTGCACGGAGACCTCGAGCGTCGCGAGGCTGTGCCCCTGGGCATCGACGAGCGTGCGCTCCGAGGTCGCCAGGGCGAACGGAACGCCCACTTCGACGAGCGTCCGCGAGCCTTGAGCGATCCGCATGCGCGAGACGTGCCAGTGGTACCAGACCTGCTTGAACTGGCGGGCGACGTACGCGCGGAGCGCGGTCACGTCGCCTGACCGCAGGGCGCGCAGCAGCGCCGGATCCCGCGTGAGGCGAAGCAACTGCGTGTGGACCGCCTGGCCGGAGACTTCCTTGTCGTACCGCGTGCGTGCGACGGTCGTGTAGCGGTCGATCGCGCGCTGCTGAGCGGGCATCACCGGCGCGGGCGCAGGCGCCGAGCGGGATTCTGCCCGCGGTGGCGCGGCGCCGGCGCTCCCGCAGGCCGTCATCGTTGCGGGGAGCAGGACAAGCGCGAGCGTTGCGACGCCGGCTGCATGAGCGGGACGCGGGGTCATCAGTGAACGCATGCCACCGAGTGTCGCTGTCACCTGGTTGCGACACGTTCGAAGCGTGTTGGATCCGTGTTGGACGTTCGATCGTCGAGCCGAACTCCGGATTGGTGTCAGGTGCTCGCTGGTGGTCTGCCGCGCCGCAGGCCGTTGTGGGCGAGGACCGCCGCGCCCGCGATCGCCGGAAGCAGCAGGGCGATACCGCGGTAGACGAGCGTCCCGGCGAGGGCCGCGTCGAGCGGGGCGCCGAAGTGGTGCAGGAGCGCCGGGATCGCGGCTTCGACGCCGCCGACGCCGCCGGGCAGTAGCGGCAGGGCGGAGATGAACATCCCGGCGACGTAGACGAGCAGCAGGATGTCCACGTCGACGCTCACGCCGGCAGCGGCGAGGGCGAGGCGCAGACAGGCGGCGTCAGCCAGCCATGAGCCGGCGGCAATGGCGACGAGGAGCGCGCGGTTGGCGGGAGTGCCGACGACCTCGCGCGCTCCGGCGTACCACGCGGCGGCCGCGTCGCGGGTCGCGTCGGCGGGAGGTCGCGGCCGGTTCATCCGCAGGCGTCCGAAGAGTTGCGCCGTTCGGTGGGCTGTCTGTGGCCGGCTGGCCATCCGGGCTGTGACGAGGAGGGTCAGGATTGCGCCGACGGCGGCCAGTGACCACACCGTGAGTTCGCGCAGTGCCGGATGGTCGCGCGCGACGGCCACGAGGAACGCGAAGGCGCTGATCGCGACGAGCGTGCGGACGCTGAACCACAGTGTGAAGCCGAGGATCAGGCGGGTGCGGCGCGACGCTTGTCCGAGGCGTCGCAGATTCGTTCCGGCGAGCAGCATGCCCGGCGCGGGCGCTCCGGGCAGGGGGGTTGCTCGTTCTGGGACGTTTGGGCCGTCTCCGTGGTCCAATGTGGTTCCACATTCACGGGGGTGACTTCGGATCTGGCGCGACATCGTGCGGGCATGGGCAAGCGCTCATACGGCAGGGAGGCTCCTTGCACGCGCTGGCAGCGGCGGCGCCGTGACCTGGTACCTGATACCGATCGGTATCCAGGCGCAGGAAGCATGGGCTGCTGATACCGAGCGGTACCATCACGCTGGATGAGGTGATAGTGTTACCGATCGGTACCATGAACCACGCGACAACAGTCATCTTCGGTCAGCGCATCCGCGGCCGCCGCCAACACCTGGGCCTGAGCCAGGGCGCAGTCGCCGACGTCGTCGGCGTCAACCGCCGCGTGATCGGCGAACTGGAGCGTGGCAAGTCCTCCGTTCAGCTGAGCATCGCTCTGCGTGTTGCTGAGGCCGTAGGCCTGGACGTGAGGCTCGAGGAGCGCGGCCCGTGAGCAAGCTGGTGGTCTGGATCGCAGGCCGGCGAGTCGGCGAGCTGATCCGCAAAGCCAACGGCAACCTCCAGTTCCGCTACGACGCCGGCTACGAGGGCCCGTCCATCTCACAATCCTTGCCTGTCCAGGCGCGCGCGCACGGACATCAGGTCGCGCGCGCGGTGTTCGGCGGCCTCCTGCCCGAAGGCGATGTCCGCCATGTCCTTGCTCGCAACCTCGGGCTGTCGGAGGGCAACGACTACGGACTCTTGGAGCAGGTGGGTGGTGATGTCGCCGGGGCGATCACGCTGCTGGGGCCGGACGTTGAGCCACCGACCGAGCCCGCGTCAGAGCCGCTGGATGATCAGCGGCTCGCGCAGGTGCTCCGAGAGCTCCCGCAACGCCCTCTCGCAGCTGACGCAGAACAGGGGATTCGGCTCTCGCTGGCAGGCGCGCAGCCGAAGGTCCCGATCATCATCAGCGACGACGGGACGATGGCACTGCCCACCAACTCAGGCGCCCCCACGACTCACATCCTCAAGCCAGGACCGCAACGCTTCCCCGGCCTCGTCGACAACGAGGGATTCTGCATGGCGCTGGCGCGCGCCTGCGAGCTGCCGGTCGCCGCCGTGAGGAAGGCGGTTACGACGACCGGGGAGCCCTACCTGATCATCGAGCGCTACGACCGCGACCTGACGACCGATCCGATTCGGCGACTGCATCAGGAAGACTTCTGCCAGGCGCTCGGTGTGCGGGCGGACAAGAAGTACGAGCAGGAAGGCGGCCCGACGGTGGCGCAGTGTGCCGACCTGATCCGCCGGTGCACACCCGTCCCCGCTCAGGAACTGCCGCGATTCCTCCGCGCGGTCGCCTTCAGCTGGATCGTCGGCAACTGCGACGCGCACGGCAAGAACTACTCACTGCTCTACGACAAGGGCGCGCCAACGCTTTCGCCGCTCTACGACATCGTCAGCACCGTCGTCTACCCGGAGCTGACCAAGCGGCTCGCGATGAGCATCGGCGCCGCGCGATCGATCGACGAGGTGGATCCTGCATCATGGGCCAAGCTCGCAGGCGATGCCGGCTACCGGCCCGCGTTCGCGGCACGGACCGTCGACGAACTGCTGGCCCGAGCCTCCGCGGAGGCGACTGCCCTCCTCAGCGCGCCGGAACACGACAACGAGGCGGCACGAGAGATCGCGTCCCGCATTCGCGGGCTCACCGACAGGTAGCGCAGCCAGGGCCCTACAGCGCTCGCGAGCTGTTGCGCGAGCTCGATCGGCTGGGCTCAGCCGCTCGGGTCATGGTGCAGATGGCGACGCAACTCGTGGTCGAGGTCCTGTACGTCGTAGCCGGCCTCGACCAGGTTGCAGGCGATCTCGCCCGCGCGTGCCAGTGCGGCCTGCGACGCCGTCCTCAGCCTCCGAGCGTTAGGCCTCGGATCAGGGTGAAGCTGGGGAACGTCTTCTTGCTGCTGGTGTTCTTGCGGACCTTCGTCTCGGCCCGCAGGTAGACGACGCTCTGGCTCGCCGGGAGGATGAAACGAGCGGTGAACGCGCCGCGTGTCGAGGGCCGCACGGTGGCGACGATCTTCCCCCTGGTGATCGACGAGCACGAGGCCGACGCGCGGATCGCGATCGGCTGGATCGGTGTGGCCAGCGGGAGCGTGATGCTGGCGACGTGAGGTCTACACAAGCAGTGACGTTCAACTCCGCCTGAGCGATGCCGCGCCGGTCGGCTCGCCGCCGAGCGCGCCACAGCAGCGCAGCGGTTCGCGGTCGCGGTTTCCACGATCCGCGACTGGGCCTGCCGCCGCGTCCTGCCATCGCGGCGAGCTGGGCTCTCGCTCTTCTTGGACTCTTTCAGACGGGATGATCAGGTTGAGACGACCGTCGTCCCGTCCCGCAGCCGCGCGACCGACTCGGGGTCGTGGCTGGGCAGGTAGACGGTCGGGTGGTCGCGGGCGTGGGCCAGGATGCGGTCGATCGTCTGGACGTAGACCTTCGGCTTGGGGGCGATCGCGTCGGTGCGGCGCGCGTGGAGTTGCTCGAGCGAGTCGGTCGTGTCGCCGGCGAGCAGCACGTGGCGGCCCTCGTCGTCGATGCAGAGGACGGAGATGTGTCCGGGCGTGTGCCCCGGGGTGGCGACGGCCAGGATCCGGCCGTCGTCGCTCAGCCGGCGGCTGGCGGCGAAGGCGCCGAACGGGCCGCCGTCGAGCCGGAACGGCCGGTAGTCGACGCCCTCCGGGAGCGGCTGGCGCAGCACCTTCTGGAAGACGCGGGACATCGCCGAGTGGGCGAACGCGATCTCGGGCTCGTGGGCCAGGACGGGCCGCCTCAGGTGAACGGCACCGTCGACGTGATCTCCGTGCAGGTGTGTCAGCACGACCTCGTCGAGATCGTCCACCGTCAGCCCGATCGTCGCGAGCATCGGCGGCAGCTCGTCGCCCGGCCCGACCTGGAAGTGCGCGAACGGGATGTCGCGTACGCCGGCGGTCTCGCCCGTGTCGACGAGCAGCCGGCGGCCGTCGTGCTCGACGACCCAGACGTGGATCGGCATCGGCTCGCTGAACGGCCCGGGAAGGAACAGACGCGGCTGGCGGGCCGGCCCCGAGGCGGCGAACAGAAACGCCTCCTTGAGCCGGACGGTCCCGGTGCTGAGGGCATGGATCTGCATGGCGAGCGACCCTATCCGCCGCGCACGTTCATCGCCGTGCAGCCCAGAGCGCTGTTCCACGCTGACCGCCCGCGTGCAGCGCTGACATATGCTCGCAACATGACCCGCGTTCTGATCCTCGGCGCCGGCTTCGGCGGCCTCGAACTCGCCACCACGCTGTCCGAGGCGTTCGGCCCGGACGCCGACGTCACGCTGATCGACAAGGGCGACGCGTTCGTCTTCGGCTACGCGAAGCTCGACGTGCTGTTCGGCCGCGAGACCCTCGACGAGGTCGGCCTGCCCTACCGCGATCTCGGCAAGGAGGGGGTGCGCTTCGTCCACGAGACGATCACGGCGATCGACCCGGATGCCAGGCGCGTCACGACGGACGGCGGCACCTACGAGGCGGACGTCCTCGTCATCGCGCTCGGCGCCGACTACGACCTCGACGCGACGCCCGGGCTGGCCGAGCACGGCAACGAGTTCTACTCCGTCGCGGGCGCCGAGCGGCTGTCGCACATCCTGCCCGCGTTCACGAGCGGCCACGCCGTGATCGGCGTCTGCGACGCGCCGTTCAAGTGCCCGCCGGCGCCGAGCGAGTGCGCGCTGCTGCTGCACGAGGACCTGGTGACGCGCGGTGTGCGGGATGCGTGCTCGATCACCGTCGTGATCCCCTTCGGCATCCCGGTCCCGCCCTCGCCGGACACCTCCGCCGCGCTGCTCGAGGCGTTCGCCGAGCGTGACATCACCTACGTCGGCGGTCCGCGCGTGCGGTCGCTCGACGGCGCCCGCGGGGTGGTCGTGCTCGACGACGACCGCGAGCTGCCGTACGACCTGTTCCTCGGCGTGCCCAAGCACCGCGCGCCGGACGTCGTGATCGCGAGCGGCATGACGCAGGACGGCTACATCCCGGTCGACTCGCGCACGCTGGAGACCTCGTACCCGGGCGTGTACGCGGTCGGCGACGTCGCGACCGTCGGCGTTCCCAAGGCGGGTGTGTTCGCCGAGGGCGCGGCCCGGGTCGTGGCCGAGGCGATCATCGCCCGGGCCCGCGGCGGCGAACCGCCGGCGGGCTACGCGGGGCGGGGCTCGTGCTACATCGAGTTCGGGGGCGGCCGGGTCGGCCGCGTCGACGTCGACTTTCTCGGGGGGCCGTCGCCGACCGGCACCTTCCAGGCGCCATCGGACGCGCTCGTGGCCGACAAGCAGCGCTTCGGCTCGAGCCGCCGGGCGCGCTGGTTCGGGTGAGCGGCGCCGAGCTCTGGCGCCGCGGGCAGGAGGGCTGGCCGCGCAGCTTCCCGCTGGCGCAGTTCCCCAATCCGCCGCTGCTGCTGTCGTTCGCCGGGTCCCTCCTGGCGGCGCTGACCGCGGGCGACGCCCATGACGCCGGACGCGCGATCGCGATTCTCGGCCTGGCCGTCTGGGCGTGGCTGGAGGCGGTCGACGGCGTCAACTGGCTGCGCCGCGCGCTCGGCATCGGGGCGCTGGTGTGGCTCGTGATCAGCCTCTCGGGCCAGCTGTAGCCGCGGTCGCGTGACGGGGTCGCGCGGCGACCGCTGCTCAGCAGATCTTGTAGGTCCGCTTCGCGTGGATCGTGATCGGCGTCGTCGTCTTGATCGTCACCGACACCGTGAACTTCTTGAGCTTGCGGTTCTTCAGCGCGCGGACGCTGATCGTCGTCCTGAACTTCGATCCCGACTTCACGGTCTTGTTCTTGCGGCCCGCGACCTTCGTCGCGATCGACTTGAACGACACGCCGGACGGCGCTCGCATCGTGATCGTGAACGTGCGCGGGCGCATGCAGCCCTTCGCCGCAGGCATGCCGATCGCCGTGGCGATCTTGTCGAACCCGCGGGAGTTGAACAGCTGCTCGGTGTTCTTGTTGGCCTTGACCGGCTTGCTGACGGCTTGCGCATTGCCGGCGAGGTTCGTCGCCGTGATGCGACACGTGATCGCGCGGTTGCCGTCCGCAAAGACGAGATCGTATGTCGGCTGCGTCTCGCCGTCGATCGGCTGCCCGGCCCGGAGCCACTCGTAGGTGAACGTCGGCCTCGGCGTGCCCGTCCACGTGCCGGTGTCGCAGGACAGCGTGCCGCCGAGCTTGCCGTTGCCCGTCAGCGCGGGGAGCGCCGCGTTGAACGGGGCGACGGCCGGGATCACGAGCCGCTTGCTCTCGGCCGCCTTGTTGCCGGCGGGGTTGTCGGCGGTGACCAGGCACGAGATCCCCGTGCCGACGTCGGTCGAGGTGATCGTGTAGGTCGGCGTGTCCTCCCCGACGATCACGTAGCCGTCGCGCAGCCAGAGGTACGTGAAGCCGGGCGCCGGCGCGGCGGCCCAGCTTCCAGGCGAGCACGTCACCACGTCGCCGGCGGCGGAGCCCGGCGTGGTCGTCGGGAGCGCCGTGTTGACCGGCGCGATGCCCTCCGTCACGAGCGCCCCGCTGACGGCGTCGGTGCTGCCGCCGGTCGCCGTCGCGGTCACGCGGCAGGTCATGTGCTTGAGGCCGTCGGCAATCGTCAGGACGTAGACGGACCCCGTCTGCCCGGCGATCTCGGAGTCGTCGCGCAGCCAGGCGTAGGCGTACTTCGGGTTGCCGGTCCACGTCCCCGGGTTGCAGGTCAGCGAGGCCCCGGGCTCCAGCGCGCCGCTCGGCGTGAGCGTCGGGCCGGAGAACGGCGACACGAGCTCGGGTTTCACGGGTGGCTGGAGCAGAAGCCGGGCGCCCGCGGCCCCCGGCGGGGCGTAGTTGAGCTGGTAGACCCCGACGGGGGACGTCGAACCGGTCAGCGCTGCGAACTGCGTCCCGCCGGTCGATGCCGCGGGCAGGAACCGGAACTCGTCGGTGATCAGCGGCGTGACGCCCGCGGCGCTGACGTTGACGGTGCCGCCGAGCGTCGCTGCGCCGCTGACGGAGAGCACGTCGAAGGCACCGGTGTTGGTCAGGGTCACGTCGATCGTCCCCGCCGCGCCCTGGATGAACGGTCCGGTGACCGTGAGCTTCCCGGCCGGCGTGGTCGCATTGCCCGGCCGGATCGTCCCGGAGGTGTTCGTCAGCGTGCCGGTGATGCTGCCGGTGCCGGCGAGCTGCGCAGCGGTTGTGAGCACCAGCGAGCTCGTGACCTTGCTGTTGACCAGGAGCGCGCCGCCCGAGATCGTGCCGGTGCTGCCGCCCGTGATCTGGCCGATCGCCGTGCCCGTCGCGTCGACGGTGATCTGGCCCCCGGTCTGCGACCACGGCGCGAGCAGGGCGAGCGTGATCCCCGGGGAGATCGTCAGGGTCCCTGCGTCCTGCTTGAGGAACGTGCCGCCGCTCGTGAGCGTCCCGGACCCCAACACCGTCGTGGCCGCGGCGCCGGAGACGGTGACGGTGCCCGCGACGGTGAGCTTGTGCGCGCTGAACAGCTGCAGTTCGCTCCCGGCGAGCGTGAGCGAGCCCACCGCCTCATCGCTGTTGAGGAAGACGAGCTTGCCGGCCGGGATGATCGCCTCGTCGGCGGGGCCGGGGGACGAGGTGCCACAGGTGTTCCAGTTCGCGGCGTCGGTCCAGAGGGGGGACGGCGAGGACCCGTTGAACGTGCAGGTGTTCGCGGCCAGTGCGTCGCCGGCCATGGCGGGCACGAGGGCGAAGGACAGAAGAACGGCTGACAGGGCGAGGCGGCGCATCATGCGCTCCTGGACGGGTCGAAGGCGGTTGACGAGAGTAACCGGCGGCGGCTCCCGAGCCAACCGGTACCCGTCAGCGGATCAGTGCGCTCAGTCCCTGCCGCCCTGGGCTTCCTGCCGCGTGCGTGCGAGGGCGCGGAGCCTTGCGGTCTCGGCGTCCCAGCCGTAGACGACCGCGGTGTCGGCGATCCGGTCGTAGATCGCCTGGCGGCTGCGCCCGAGGATGATCCCGAGGAACCCGGCGCCCAAGGTGAGGAAGCCCAGCGGGAAGGCCGCGACGCGGATCAGGGCGTGCCGGCGATCGAGGTTGGTGCCGTCGGCGCGGACGATCCGCAGCCCGAGCAGCGCCATGCCCGGGGACTTGGCGCGCAGCATCCAGCCGTTGGCGAAGTACAGCAGGCCCCAGCCGAAGTAGACGATCGTGACCCAGAGGCTCTCCTTCGACAGATCGAGCTTCCACGGCGTCGCCACCTCGATCGCAGCGCTGATCAGCGTGAGCGTCAGGCCGAACAGCACCGAGATGATCGCGACGTCGGCGAGGTACGCGAGGAGGCGCGTGACCGGGCCGGCGTAGCGGCCCTGGTGCGACAGCGCGCGCTCGGCGTCGCGGGATGCGGTGCTCACGCAGGGGGCTCCTCGTCACCCGCGCCGGCGGCGGGCTCGACGAGCTGGGGCGGGCCGGCCGGCAGGTCCTCGGGCCGGCGGCGCAGGATGCGGTTGATGACGCGTCCGACGGCGTCGTCGACCGCGACGCCCTGGGTGCGTGCTGCGTCGAGCGTCTCCGTCGCCATGCCGCTCGTCGACCGCGCGACGATCGTCCCGAGTTCCGTCTGCTCGACGACCGCGTCGACGTCGACGCGCTGGACGACCTCGTTGACGTCGATCCGGTCGACGATCGCGTCGATGTCGAGCTGCTCGACGACGCGGTCGATGTCGATCCGCCCGACGACCTCGTCGATCTGGATCCGAGCGACGAGCGCGTCGATGTCGATGTCGCCGACGACGCGGTCGATCGCGATCCGTGCGACGAGGTCGTCGATCGCGATGCGGCTGACGAGCTGGTCGATGTCGATCCGCCGGACGAGGGCGTCGATGTCGATCCGGGCGACGAGGTCGTCGATCTCGATGTGCCGGACGAGCTGGTCGATGTCGATGCGCCGGACGAGGGCGTCGATGTCGATCTCGCTGACGAGGCGGTCGATCGCGATGCGCGACACCACTCGGTCGATGTCGATGCGCGAGACCACGCCGTCGACGTCGATGCGCTCCACCAGCGAGTTGACGTCGAGCGTCTCGACGACGCTCGGGGCGACGTCCTCGATCAGTCGCCGCACCCGCGTGGCCACGGCGTCGCCGGTGCGGCCCCGGACCCGCAGCCCGTCATCCGCCAGCGGCCGCAGCGCGCGGCCCGCCGCGCTCGCCGCGGTGCGAGCCCCCGGCACGAGCCCGGCGACCCGGACGACCTCGGCCCCCGCGGCGATGCCGGCCGCCGCGACGCGCACGCCGGCCCGCGCGGTGACCGCGGCGGCGCCGAGCGCGGCGTCACCGGCGAGGACCACCGGGTGGCGCGGTCCCGTGCGGGTGACCGTCACCCAGCCCGGCTGTTCCTGCTGCTGTGCCTCGCCGCTCATCGTGCCGGGTCAGATCGACAGGTACAGGACACCATCGCGCTCGACGACGGGGTGGGTCTCGAGCCGCATCCGCCCGAGCGTGCCCTTGACGACTCCGGCGAGTGGCTTGAACGCCCCCTGCGGGCCGCGCGTCATCTCGCCGGAGCGCACGTCGAACCGCGCCGCGTGCCGGGGGCATTCCAGGCAGTCGTCGTCCGCGACGCGGCCCTTGGCGAGGTCGCCGCGCAGGTGCCGGCAGACGGGCGATACGGCGAACGGCGCTCCGCCCGCGACGCCGACGGCGAGCCGCCCGAGCGACGTCTCCACCGACGTGACGCCGCTCGGGGGCAGGTCCGCGGTCGCGATGAGGCGTTCGTCCATGCGCGCAGCCTACGCCGCCCGGACGATGACGGTCCACCTCGTTGCGGCCTTGCGACCGTCAGGCGCGCGAGACCTTGTCCTTGATGCCGTCGAGGCCGTCCTTTGCGGCATCTGCCGCGTCGTTGACCTTCTCCTTGATCTCGCCCTTGCGCTCGTCGCGCTCACCCTCGCGCCTGGTGTCGTCATCACCGGTCAGTGCGCCGGCGGCCTGCTTGATGCGTCCCTTGGCCTTGTCGGTGCTTTCGCCCATCGTTCTGCTCCTTCGGGGTTGGGTGCTCCCCGTGGTTTCCGCAACGGTGGATCTCGAAACATCGGGCGAGCCGGGCGGTCGTCGCGTCCCGATCGAGCGGTTCGCGGGCGCAGGTTTGCGCCCGCGGCGGCCCGGGTACGTCTGAGCCGGTCGATGTCCAACTCGCAGAAGGGAATCGCAACATGCTCGTAACGCTCATCATCGTCCTGCTCGTCCTCGCAGTCCTCGGCGGCGTGGCGGTCAATCCGCTGCTGTTCCTGCTCGCCCTGCTCGCGCTGCTGATGTTCTTCGGCGGCCGTCGCGGATCGGCGGTCTGACAATGGGAATCGGAACGTCGATCTTCCTGATCGCCGTGGGCGCGATCATGCGCTACGCCGTCACCGTGACGGCGTCGGGCTTCAGCATCCACACGGCGGGAATGATCCTGATGATCATCGGAGTCGTCGGGCTCGTCGTGAGCCTCCTGTGGATGGCCACGCTGTCTCGCCGCGAACCCGGCTACAGCGACCGGCCGCCCTCCTGAACGGCCAGCGGATCATGGTCACCAAGCTCTGGGACGCGGTTCAGGGTGACGCCGTCTTCATGCGCCGGGTCAATGGCTGGCTGACGATCCTGTGGCTGGTCATGATCCCGGTGGCCCTGGTCACCGGCTGGGTCAAGAGCGTCGTGTTCGTCTCCGCGCTCTCGCTGTGGGCACTCGTCGCGGGCCACTGGTCCGCCTGGCAGGCCGCCCGCGTGGAAGTGCGGCAGGAGGAGGAGGCCGCCCGGCGTGAGGCTGAGGACATCCCCGGCGATGTCGTCAGCAAGATCGTCGAACACACCACCGTCGACCTCGCGTGAGCGGCGGCTCGTGAAGGCGCGCCTCGAAGACGAGCTCTGACCGGCGCGCGAACGGTCGAGGGAGTCAGAGCCAGCCGAACCCGACGCCGAACACGAGTGCCAGCGTCACGTCGATCGCCGCGAGCCCGCCGACGCGCCTCCAGCGCGCCGGCTGGTCGGGCGCGTCGAACACCCAGGCGGCGAAGAGGAAGAACCACAGGTAGCCGAAGACGACGATCAGCGGGACGAACGGGGTGTTCCACCACCAGTACTCCCAGTGGAACGTGCCGGTCTCGTGCAGGAAGAGCTCGATCGCGACCGCCATCAGCGACAGGAGCAGCCCGATCGCGAGGCGGTTGTTCATCCCGAGGATCCGCTTCGCCCTGTCCGGCGGGAGGACCTTCACGTAGTAGATCCCCATGATCGCGAACATGAAGCTGATCTCCACGTTCAGCCCGACGAGGAACTGGTACGCCGTCGGCCCCGTCGCCGCCCACAGGGGCGCGCGGTCGGTGGCCTGGAGGATCAGCGCGTTGACGATCTCGTTGAACCAGTCGGCGAACCAGAGGGCCAGCCCGGCGGCGACGATGTCCAGGCGGCCGCGCTCGATCTCGTTGCCGTAGACGAGGAACACCAGCACCAGCAGCGTGACCGCGTACCACTTGAACTGCGACGGGTCGCGGATCAGCCGCTCGGCCTGCAGCGTGACGTCGGTCCGTGTGGACAGCGGTCCCAGCATCGCCGCGGGAACGCTATGCCCGCGGCGGGACGGCGGGCATCCGTGGAACGCCGCAGGGCGCCGTCAGCGCCCGGTCCGCGGCGAGCGTCCGCGCGACGCGCGCTCGGCCGCTTCGAGCAGTTCGTCGCGGTAGTCCGGGTGCGCGATCGCGGCGAGCGCCTCGCCGCGCTGGTGCACGGTCTTCGCCTCCAGCTCGGCCGAGCCGTACTCCGTGATCACCACGTCGGTGTGGTGGCGCGGCGTGGTGATGACCGTCCCGGCGTCGAACCACGGCACGATCCGCGAGCGCCGCTCGCCCGCGACCATCGCCGTCGAGGGCAGGCACAGCAGCGAGCGCTGATCGAGCGCCAGCCCGGGGGCGGCGGCGAAGTCCTCGGCGCCGCCGATGCCGGAGAACTGGTCGCCGTCGATCGTGTCGGCGACGACCTGGCCGTGGATGTCGATCGCCAGCGCGCCGTTGATCGTGATCATCTTCGCGTTGCCCGCGATGACCTGCGGGCTGTTGACGACGTCCACCGGCAGGAACGCGACGTCACCGTTCTCGTGCAGCCAGCGGTAGAGCTCATCGGAGCCCATCGCGAACGTCGCGATGCTGACCCCGTCGAACTGGTTCTTGCCCGCGTTGGTGACCTTGCCGGCCTCGTGGAGCTTCATCAGCCCGTCGGTGAACATCTCCGAGTGCACGCCGTAGCCCGATCCCGAGCCCTCGGCCAGCAGCGTCGCGATCGCCGAGGGGATGACGCCGATGCCCGTCTGGACCGTGGCGCCGTCCTCGATGTACCGGCTCGCGTGCTCGGCGATGGCGACGTGGACCGGCCCGGGGCTCACGCCCGGGAGCGCCAGCGGGCCGTCCGGGCTCTCGATCAGCAGGTCGATCTCGTCGACGTGGATCGCGTGGCGGTAGTCGCCGTGGCCGAAGGTGCGCGGGAAGCGCTCGGAGGCCTCGACGACGAGCGTCCGGGCCGGGTCGGCGGCGGCGCGGCGCAGCTCCGTGACGGTGCCGCCGGCGTGCAGCGACAGGCTGCACCAGCCGTCCGCGTCGGGCGGTGCGGCGGCCGTCGCCATCACTGTCGGCGCAGCCGCCTCGAGCAGCGGGGCCAGCCGCCGGAAGTCGGCGGCGGCGAAGCTGATGTTGGCGCCCGCGTCGCGGAGCATGCGCTCGAGCGGGCCGAAGAACCCCGACAGGTAGTGCACACCCGGGCGCGTGAACAGCTCGGTCCCGACGGTGAGCAGGGCGCCGGCGATCCGCAGGTCCTCCCAGTCGTCGCGCTCGCCGAGCGCGCGCAGGTACCCGGGCGGCTGGCCGGGGCCGAGCGGCAGGCCCATGCTGTCGCGGCGGCCGACGCGGGCCACCGCCTCCTGCACCGACACGATCTCCGCCACGTCGTCTCCTCACCCTCGGGGCCCGCTCGTGGCCGCGACCCTACCGCCGCGCGAGCGCTGCGCGCGGGCCGCTGATCCTGATCAGCCCGGCTCGGACGTCACGGGAAGACCTGGTCCCCGGTGGCCGAGTCGACGACGATGATCGCCACGGACGGGCAGGCCTCGGCGGCGGCGAGGATGATCGAGTCCTGATCGGTGCCGATCACCTCGGCGACGTCGCCGTCGAGGGCGAAGACGTTCGGGGCGACCTCGACGCAGTCGCCGTGCGCCGCGCAGGCGAGTTCGTCGATGGTGGGGACGAGGGTCATGCTGCCTCCTGGGCGTTCGTGTCGGTGGGGGTGAGGAGCTGTCGCAGGCGGGGCAGTTCGCGCGGGCGCCCGACGGCCAGCGCGGCGCGCGGAACGCCGCCGGCCGTCGCGATGGCCGTGAAGGTGTGGGCGGCGAGTTCGCCGTCGATCTCCAGGGCATCGGTTCCGGCCGGGCTGCCGAGTCCCTGCAGGCGGATGCCGTGGACGTCGCTCCACCAGCTCGTCACGGGCGCCGGCCCGGGCTCCTGGCCCAGGATCGCCTTCGCCACCGCGCGGCCCTGATGACCGGCCGCCTCCCAGTGGTCGCCACCGGCGACGTCGCCGGCCGCGTGGATCCCGGGGCGCAGGACGAGCTCGGCGACGCGTGCCGGGAGCCATTCCGTGTTCGGCAGGACGCCGATGCCGACCAGCAGCACGTCGAGGTCGACGCGCGAGCCGTCGGCCAGGCACAGCGCGTCGAGCCGGTCGCCCTCGCCCGTCAGCGCCGTGACGCTCTGGCCGAGCAGGACGTCGATGCCATGGCTGCGCTGGAGGTCCACGAGCCACTGCGCGAGCTCGGGATGCAGCGCCCGCGCGAGCGGCAGCGGAGCCGCCTCCACGAGCGTCACCTGCGCGCCGAGCTTGTGCGCGGTCGCCGCGACCTCCTGGCCGATCAGGCCGGCGCCGAGGACGACGAGGCGCACGCCGGGGCCGAGCGCCGCACGCAGCCGCACGGCGTCCGCGAGCGAGCGCAGGGCATGCACGTTCGCGTACTGCTCGGCGCCGGTGAGCGGGCGCGCGCGGCTGCCGGTGGCGATCACGAGCTGCCCGTAGGGCACCGTTTCGCCGGACGCGAGCTCGACCGTCCGGGCATCGGTGTCCAGCCCGGCCGCGGCGTCGCCCAGCAGCAGGTCGATTCCCTGGTCCTCGTGCCAGCCCTGCGGCCGGAACGCGACCTCCGCCTCGCCCACCTGGCCGGCGAGGAAGGCCTTGGAGAGCGGCGGGCGGTCGTAGGGCGCCGTGAGCTCGTCGCAGATGATCGTGACGCGGTCCTCGAACCCGCCGCGGCGCAGGGCCTCGGCACAGCGCTGGGCGGCGAGCCCGCCGCCGACGATCACCACGTCGTTGGAATCAGATGCCGGCATCGATCAGGCGGGCTCTCGCGGCCGCTTCGCGCTTGGGGTCGCCCGGGAGGCCGTTGGACCGCTCATGTGCCCGCCCGCGGAAGGCCGGCGCCCGGCGGCAGCTTGATGCGCACGATCGGGTTCGGCTGCAGGCGCCCGATCCGGGCGACGCGGCCGTCCTCATCGACGGCGATGCCGCCGTGGCGGGCGAGGATTCCCGGCGCGGCGGACGGCCCGGACAGCAGCGCCTGCTTGGCCAGCGCCTCGGCTTCGACGGCGGTCGGCGCGAGCGCCGTGACGGCGACCAGGCCGGAGAAGACGGGCTTCCCGGTCGACGGGTCGAGCAGGTGGTGGGCCACCCGGCCCCGCTCGTCGCGCCAGATCCTCGAGCGCAGGCCGGAGGTCGCGACGGCGCTGCGGCGCACGCGGATGCTGTCGAACATCTCACCGGTGAACGGGTGCTCGACCTCGACCTCGCGCTCGACGCCGGAATCGCCGCCGACGCGCAGGTCGCCGCCGCAGTCGACGGCCCAGGTCGTGTATCCGTCGAGCAGCGCGGCCGCGAGGTCGGCGGCGTGGCCCTTGCCCGTGCCGCCGGTGTCCAGGTGCAGGCCGGGCGGGCGCGTGATCGTGCCCGCGGCGTCATCGACGGTGATCTCGCGCCACCGCTGTTCGGGACGCGGCCGGGCCGGGCGCCGCGGGGCGTCGTTCTCGGCCAGGGCGGCCCGCAGATCGAGCCGGCGGGCCTTGTCCCAGGTCTCGCGGTAGCCGGCCGCGAGCAGCTCGTCGTAGACCGTGGGGTCGACCAGGCCCGCGGTCCGCGCGGCAGCGTCGAGCGCTGCGCCGACCGCGCTGCGCAGGAGTTCGGACGCGGGGACCGTCGCCCGCGGGTCCTCGTTGAGCGCACACAGCTCGGAGCCGGGCTTGAAGCGCGAGAGCGCGTCGTCGTAGCGCCGCAGGAGCTCCTCGATGGCATCCGCGGCCTGGGCCGGCGGGTCGACGCCGGCACGTGAGGGTGCGTCAACCACGATCCGGATGTGCGTCCCCATCAGCCACAGCTCACGGTCCACCGGTTGCGTGGCCGGGGTCGTCATGAGGTCGCGGTCGCCACGGGAGCGGGAGCGGGTGCCGGGGCGGGAGCAGGGGCGGCGGCCGGAGCCGGCGCCTGGCCCGACGGGGCCGCGCTCGCCGGGGTCTCGCTGCGCTCCGCCGCGTGATCCTCACCGGGCTCCGCGGCTGCGGCGATCCTCGTGCGCTGGGCGATCATCGGGGGCATCTCGGCTGCTTCGCTGACAACCGTATGGGGGGATCGGAAAGGGGTGGCAAAGCTGCGGACCGGCGACGGGAAAGCCTGGGGCGCCGTGGCCGCGATGCTGCTCGTGTGAACCGCGCGCGCGGGCCGACATGACAGTCCGGTCGTGAGAAGGGCCCTTCGCTGCCGGCAATCCGGACAGGTGTTCGCGGCCCGGACCCCGGGGGCCGCGGCGGGCCCGGGGTGGCCGCGACGGCGGTTGCGTCAAGATGGGGGCATGCCCCTCCCGCCTTCCACGCGCAGCGTCAAGATCTCGGACGACGAGCGGGGCGGCTGGTCCTCGGATCGGCCGCGCCCCGGCGGCGGCCCGGTTCGCCCGGTGAACGTGGCCGGGAAGTGCCGGGTGCTGCCGCCGACGGACCGGATGCGCTACTCGCCCGGCAGCCTGCTCGTGATCGCCTCCGGCTCCCCGCCGGCGCGTGAGCGCTTCGCCGACCGCCTGATCGAGGACCGTGCCTCGCTGCTGTCGCTCGCGAAGGTCCGCGGCCTGCTGGCCGGCAGGGTCCCGGCCGAGGAACTCGACGAGCGCGCCGTCCAGCTGCTGGACGCGGCCGTGCAGAAGCGCCTGGCCGTGAGCGAGACGGTCGTCGTCGTCGCCGACGGCGTCGACCCCGCCGAGCGCGAGCGCTACGTGCGCATGGCGTTCGCCGTCAAGCGCCCGCGGCACCTGATCCTGCTGGAGGCGCCCAAGGACGAGGTGAGCGAGGCGGACCTGCCGCTGGTCAACGACCTGCGCCGGGCGTTCGACGCGGGCGAGGTCGGCGAGGAGGGCTTCCAGACCGCGATGCGCCTGGGCGGCTCGACGATCGGCGAGCTGAAGCGGATCCTGTTCCGCCCGCCGCCGCCCAAGGAGGACTGACGACGCGGCCGCTCGCAGCGCCGAGCGGTCGCCTGGGCGCGCTGGACGGACGGCCGATGGCAGGTCAAGGCCGGGCCCACCGCCGCCGATATCTGCCCAATGAAGCACTTCCGCGCCGTGGTGCTCGCCGTCAGCGCCTGCCTGCTCCTCGCCCTCGCCCCCGCGGCGTACGCGACCAGCACGCGCTACGCATCGCCGACCAGTTCGGACGGGACCGGCGCCTGCGACCATGCAGCGTCGTGCACGTTGCGCTGGGCGATCCTGGGGGCCGCGGCCGGGGACACCGTCATCGTCGCCCCCGGCGACTACACGATCACCTCCCCGATCAAGCCCACGGTCGCCGTCAGGATCAAGGGCGATGACGCCTTGCCGATGCCCAGCATCGTGGGGGCGCCGACACTCGCCAAGGACGCCCTGGACCTGGGCCCCGGGAGCTTGATCCGGCACATGCGCATCGAATCGACCGCCCCCGATCGCGACGCCCTGGACCTCAACGGCGCGATCGGCGAGGATCTGATTCTCGTCATCTCCAGCGCGGCGACCGGCACCGCTGGGCATCCGCCGGCGGCCGGGCATCTGACGGGGTCGAGCGTCGCGCCGACGATCCTGCGCGACAGCGTGGCCTTCGCGCGCGGGGACGGCTCGGCCGGCGTGGTCGTGACGAACTCCAAGACGCCCCTCATCACCGACGCCGCACACGTCACCAACGTCACGGCCGTCGCCGCCGGCGCGGCATCCTCCGGGCTGCTCTCGACCCTCGCCATCGGGTCGGTCCTGGTGCGCAACTCGATCATGCGCGGCGTCCTGGCCGATGCGGCCGCGACGACGCTCGGCACAACCTTCGCGGCCTACTCCAGCTTCCGCCCGGCGTCGGGATCCAACGTCGTCGATCTGGGCGCGAACCAGTCCGGCGACCCGCTGTTCGTCGATGCCTCAGCGGGTGACTTCCACGTGCGCGCCGGTTCGCCGGTGATCGATGCCGGCACCGACGACGCCCTGAAGCATGACGGCGACCAGTTCGATCCCGACGGGCGCGTCCGTGACTACGGCGCGGGCCCGGACATCGGCGCCTTCGAGTACGTCGGGCCGTTTGAGGCTCCGATCGTGCCCCCCGGCACGCCGGTCCCGCCCAGCTCGCCGACGTCGCCCACGTCGCCCGCGTCGCCCGCCACGCCTGCGGCCCCGCTGGCCGGCCAGGTCGCGCCCAGTCTGCAGCCGCAGGTCGGCACGATGGTCGTCGGCGCGACCGTCAGCGGCGTGGTCACCTTCCGCGCTCCCAACTCCGCGGAGCGCAAGCTCGCCGTCAAGGGCGCGGCGATCCCGGTCGGCTCGATCATCGACGCGTCCCGCGGCGTGATGCAGCTCCAGTCGGTCGGCGACCGCAAGGGCACGGTGCAGACCGCGCGCTTCTGGGGCGGCGCCTTCGTGATCCGCCAGAACCGCAAGGGCGACCTGACGACGACCCTCGGCCTGCGCGGCGGAAGCCGCGCCGGCTGCCCGGCCAGGGCGGCCGCGGCTCACGCGGCCATCGCGCACGCGGCCCGGCGCCCGCGGAGAGTCCGCGGGCTCTGGGGCAGCGACAACGGCGGCCGGTTCCGCACGCGCGGCGCCAACAGCGTCGCGACGGTCCGCGGGACCCGCTGGTGGACCGAGGACCGCTGCGACGGCACGCTCACGCGCGTCAGTCAGGGCAGCGTGCTCGTCCGCAACCTGCGCACCGGACGCAGGGTGATCGTCCGCGCGGGCCACAGCTACCTCGCCCGCGGGCGGCGCTGAGCAGCCGGTCGTGCACGGACGCGGCAAGCGCTCGCAGTCCCTGGGCCTGGTGATCGCCGGCATCCTGGCCGTCGCGGTCGCTGCGAGCGCAGCCGGAACCGGGGCGCTGCGCCGCGCCGAGCAGGCGACCGTGCACGCGCGGTTCACCCTCCGGCACGTGCCGCCCCCGGACGACGTGGTCGTCGTCGGGATCGACAGCGCGACCTTCCAGGATCTGCGGCACCGCTGGCCGCTGCCGCGGCGCTGGCACGCGACCGTCATCGATCGGCTCCGCGCGGCGGGTGCGCGGGTGATCGCCTACGACGTGCAGTTCACCGAGCCGTCGACGATGCGCGACGACCTGGCGCTGTACGACGCCATCGGGCGTGCGGGCGGCGCCGTCCTGGCGACGTCCGAGGTCGACGACGCGGGACGCACGAACGTGCTCGGCGGGGACGCCAACCTCGCCCGCGTCGGGGCGCGGGCGGCAGCGGTCGGGCTGGTCAACGGGCCCGACGGTGCGGTGACGCGGTTCCCCTTTGAGGCGGACGGCCTGCGCTCGTTCGCCGTCGTCGCCGCGGAGCGCGCCGGCGCCCGGGTGCGGCGGTCGGACTTCACCGGTCGCGGCGCGCTGATCGACTATCGCGGCGGACCCGGGACGTTCCCGACCCTGTCGTTCTCTGACGTGCGCGACGGGCGGTTCGACCCGGCCGTCGTGCGCGGGAAGGTCGTCGTGGTCGGCGCCACCGCCCCGAGCCTGCAGGACACCCATCACACGCCCGTGGCCGGCGACGCGCTGATGGCGGGGCCGGAGGTCGAGGCCAACGCGATCTGGACCGGGCTTCACGGGCTCCCGCTGCGTGATGCGCCCTGGTGGGCCGGCGTGGCGCTCGTGCTCCTGCTCGGGGCGTGCGCGCCGCTGCTGCGCCGCCGCCTGCGGGTGCTGCGCACCTCGCTGCTCGCCGTCGGCGTCGGCGTCGGCTACGCGATCGGCGCCCACCTGGCCTTCGGTGCCGGACTCGTGCTGCCCGTCATGGCTCCGCTCGTCGCCCTGAGCATCGGCACCGTGGCGACGATCCTCGTGAGTCATCTGCTCGAGAGCACGGTGCGGCGCCGCATCGCGCGTGAGAACGCCGCCCTCGAGCAGCGCGTCGAGGACCGGACGCGCGAACTGCGCGAGACACAGCTCGAGATCCTGCAACGGCTCGGCGCCGCCGCCGAGTGGCGCGACCAGGAGACGGGCGAGCACATCGAGCGCATCGGGCGGATGGCCGAGCGCTTCGCCCTCGCGCTGGGCATGTCGCCGATGGACGCGGAGCTGCTGCGCCACGCGAGCTCGATGCACGACGTGGGCAAGATCGGGATCCCCGATCGCATCCTGCTCAAGCCGGGACTGCTCGACGACGACGAGCGCAGGATCCTGGAGGAGCATCCGCAGATCGGCGCGTCGATCCTGGCGGGGTCGTCCTCGCCGCTGCTGCGGCTCGCCGAGGAGATCGCGCTGACGCACCACGAGCGCTGGGACGGGCGCGGGTACCCCAATGGCCTGCGCGGCGAGGAGATCCCGCTGGCAGGCCGGATCTGCGCGCTGTGCGACGTGTTCGACGCGCTCGTCACCAAGCGGGTCTACAAGGATGCCTGGACGATCGAGGACGCTGCCGCCGAGATCCGCCGCGGGAGCGACCGGCGGTTCGACCCCAAGCTCGTCGAGCCCTTCCTGCGCGTGGCGATCGCGCTGCACGCTGAGGTCGCGGCACAGCCCCCGGCGCTCGCCCCCGCGCCGGCGCTCTGGGAACTGCGCGTCTGACGCGGCGGCGCCCCCGCTCCGGCTCAGGCCGTGACGGCCGCGCCCTCCCAGCTCAGCTCGTAGGCGCCGTTGAGCCCCAGGACCTCGTCCCAGAGCCGGTCGTAGCGGGCCTGGTCCACGGCCGGCTTGCGCACCATCCGCAGGCACAGCCCGCACTGTTCCACGGAGGCCGACGGCTTGCCGTGAAGCTCGACCGCAGCGGCTGAGAAGTCGGCCACCAGCACGCCGAAGATCTCATCGACGAGGTCGGTGCCGGCGCCCTCGCGCTCGGCACCCTCGAGGACCAGCTGGCCGTAGACGACGAGCGTGAACAGCGACCCGATCGCCATGAGGAAGTCGACGTCCTTGCGCTGCGCCTCGTCCGGCGTCGCCGTCGCCAGGAACTCCTTCAGCACCGCCACCTGCTCGCGGAAGCAGGCGACGTTCGGCGCGTCCGAGCGGCGGAAGGCGATCTCCCAGTCCGGGAACACGATCGAGCTGAGGCCCTTGGTCGGACCCTGGTCGAACAGGAAGTCGTCGTTGACGGCGTCGTCGCGGCGGCCGACCTCGGGCAGCTCGGCGTCGCCGAACAGGTAGCTCGCCATGAACTTCACGATCAGCGCGATGTTCACGTGGACCGTGCCCTCCAGCCGCGGCAGCGCACTGATGTCGCGCGCCGCGGACTCGAAGTACATGTCCTTCTCGAACGCCTTCGCCGCCAGGACGTCCCACAGCAGCTGGATGGCCTGCTCGCCCTGCGTCGTGACCTTCATCTTCACGACCGGGTCGAACAGCAGGTAGCGCCGGTCGTCCTTCGACGCGGAGCGCATGTAGTCGCTGGCCCGCAGGGCGACGAGCTTCATCGCGACGGTCCGCGCGTACGCCTCCGTGAACATCCGCCGCACGTGCGGGAAGTCGGTGACGGCCATGCCGTAGAGGTGGCGGTTGGCGGCGTGGTTGATCGCCTCGTACAGCGCGTGGGTGCAGATCCCGATCGAGGCCCAGCCCAGGTTGTACTTCCCGATGTTGACGGTGTTCAGCGCCGCGTTCCATGCGTCGTCGCCGCGCTCGAGGATGTCGGCCTCGGTGATCGGGTAGTCGTTGAGGCGGAACTCGGAGACGAAGTTCTGGCTGGCGACGACGTTCTTGACCAGCTCGTAGCGCTCGTGCTGGGAGTCGACGGCGAAGAAGACGTACTCGCCCGTCTCCGAGTCCTTGCCGAAGACGGAGACCATCGCCGCCTTGTTGCCGTTGCCGATGTAGTACTTGTCTCCGCGCGCGAGGTAGGTGCCGTCGCCCTGCGGGATCAGCTCCATGTCGGTCGAGTACAGGTCGGCTCCGTGCTCCTTCTCGGACAGGCCGAAGGCAAAGATCGCGCCGTCCTCGAGCAGCCGCGCCGCGCGGGCCCGGGCATCGTCGTTGGGGCTCATCCAGATCGGCCCGAGCCCGAGGACGGTGACCTGCCACGTGTACCAGTACGGCAGTCCATAGAAGCCCAGGATCTCGGCGAACTCGCACAGCCGTGAGGTGTCCCAGCGCCCGTCGCTCGTGCTGTCGGCAGCCGGGGTCAGCAGCGTCGCGAAGATGCGCTCCTCGCGGACGAAGTCGAGGAACTCGCCGTACCAGGCGCGGGCGTGATCGTCGGCCTTCAGGCGCTCCTTGCCCCGCGCCTCGAAGAACTCGATCGTGCGGCGCATGATCTCTTCGGAGCGCCCGTCGGGCTGCGTGTGCGTGCGGTGCTGCGGGTTGAGCAGGATCATCGCTGCAACCTAATCGACCTGGCACCCGCGCGCTCGCGCGACCTGGGAGGCTCGGTCTGAGAGACCCGGCATCGGGTCGGGTCGCGATGGAAGGAGTCGGCATGGCCGATCGCGTGCTGTTCATCGGTTGGGGAGCGGGAGTTCCCGGACGCGAGGAGCGCGGCCTGGAGGTCTTCAACGAGGTCGTGGGCCTCTACGGGCGCATGCAGCAGGAGGGCCGGATCGAGCGCTTCGACGTCGCGCTGCTCGACCCGAACGGGGATCTCGCCGGGTACATCGCCCTGCACGGCTCCGGGCAGCAGCTCGCTGCTGTCCGCGAGGACGAGGAGTTCCGCCGTTCGCTGATGTCCGCGGGCCTGATCGTCGAGGGGCTGCGGGTCATCGACGGGTTCACGAACGAGGGTGTGTCCCGTGAGCTGTCGCTCTACCAGGACGCCGTCGCCAAGGTGCCGCAGACGGCCTGAGCCCGCTGCCGGAGACGAGCCCCGCCATGGACGGCGGGGCCTCGCGGCACCGACACCCGTCCGGGCCCGCCGCCGGGGTCGTCACACTGCGGCGATGGACGCTCACGACCGCCATCTGCGCGCGCTGATCGCCGGGGCCGCGGCCTCCCAGCGCGAGCTCGCCGAGGAGCTGGTCGAGCGCTGCTGGCCGCGCCACGCAGCGGAGCGCAGCCAGCCGCTGGCCGCGCAGTGGCTGCGGCGCTGGGGACCTGCGCGCGGCTACCCACTCCCGCTCGCATGCTCGTGCGCCGCGGGGCGCTGCGCGACCTGCAACTGACCTACTCGGCGGGCGTGGAACGGCGCCGGCGGCTCAGCGCCAGGATGTCGGCGCCGGTCAGCGGGCGGGCGAAGTAGTAGCCCTGGCCGAGCTCGCATCCCATGTCTCGCAGGCGGTGGACCTGCTCGATCTCTTCGATGCCCTCGGCGACCGCGCGCACGTCGAGGATGCGCGCGAGGTCGACGATCGTCGCCGTCAGCGCGGCGACGTCCTTGTCGTGCTCGGAGTCGCTGACGAACGACTTGTCGATCTTCAGGATGTCGATCGGGAAGTGACGGATGTAGTTCAGCGACGAGTAGCCGGTGCCGAAGTCGTCGATCGCCAGGCGCACGCCGAGCCCGCGCAGCTCCTCCAGGCGCAGGATCGCCGTGTCGACGTCCTGCATCATCACGCTCTCCGTCAGCTCCAGCACGAGTGAGCTGGGCGGGATGCCGCTGATCTCCAGGGCCGATCGCACCTCGTCGACGATCTGCGCGCGCTGCAGCTGGCGCGCGGACACGTTGACGGACATCGACAGCGGCGTGTCCTGAGGGTTCTCCAGCTGCAGCAGCGCGGCCTGCTTGCAGGCCTCGACGAGGATGAACTGCCCGAGCTGCACGATCAGGCCGCTCTCCTCCAGCAGCGGGATGAACTCGGCCGGCGAGATGGTGCCGCGGTGCGGGTGCTCCCAGCGCACGAGAGCCTCGCACCCGACCATGCGCTCGGTCTGCAGGTCGACGATCGGCTGGTAGCGCAGCGTGAACTGCTCGGCCTTGACGGCGCGCTGCAGCTCGGTCCGCATCTCCAGCCGGGCGACGGCGGCCGCGTGCATCTCGGGCTGGAAGATCTGGTAGCGGCCCTTGCCCTGATCCTTGGCGAGGTACATCGCCACGTCGGCGTTGCGGACCATCTCCTCGGCGCCGCTCGCGCCGACCACGTCGCCGTCGCTGAAGGCGATGCCGATGCTGGGCTTGATCGTGACCTCGTGGTGGTCGAGCATCGCGGGCTCGGCGAGCGCGTACATGATCCGCTCGACGACGTCGATGACGTAGCGCTCATCGCCCGGATCGTCGATCAGGATCGCGAACTCGTCGCCGCCCAGGCGTGCGGCCGTGTCCGACGAGCGGATCGCGCCGACGAGCCGCTCGCTGACGATGCGCAGCAGCTCGTCGCCCAGGGCGTGCCCGAGGCTGTCGTTGATCGCCTTGAAGTCGTCGAGGTCGAGGAACAGGATCGCCGCCGGCTCGCCCTCGCGGCGCTTGCGCTCGAGCGCCTGCTCCAGGCGGTCGCGGAAGAGCGCGCGGTTGGGCAGCCCGGTGAGCGTGTCGTGGAACGCCTGGTGGGTCAGCTGCGCCTCGAACGCCTTGCGCTCGCTGACGTCGCGCACGTTCAGCACGATCCCGCCGACGCTCTGGTTGTCCAGCAGGTTCGTCGCCAGCGCCTCGACGTCGCGCCAGTCCCCGGACCCGTGACGCAGGCGGAACTCGGTCGGCGAGGGGGCGGCCCCCTGCGTGGCGATGTGCTCGATGTGGGCAAGCGCCGCGGCGCGGTCGTCGGGGTGCAGCAGCTCGGACAGGCCCAGGCCGATGACCGCCTCCGGGCGCTCCCCGAGGACGCGCTCGATCGACGGGCTGACGTAGCGGATCACGGTCTCGTGATCGAGGATGCAGATCATGTCCGACGCGTGCTCGACGAGTGAGGACAGGCGCGCCTCGCCCTCGCTGCGCACGGCGGACTCGGCGACGGCGGCGCTCTCCAGCGCCAGGGCGAGCTGCGCCGTCAGCGTCGCGAGCGTCTCGCGCGCCGCGCGGGGCAGCGGCTGCCCCGGGCTGACGGCGAGGACGCCGTGAAGCGCTTCGCGGCCCGACAGCGGCGCCAGGCACGAACCCTGCCACCACGGCAGGTTGTCGGCGCTGTGACGCAGCGCGGCATCGCCGCGATCGGTCAGGTAGGCGCGCACGCGCGCGGGCAGTTCAGACATCGTGATCGGCGCGTGCGACGACGGGTCGCCGTCGGAGGAGGCGACCGGCACGAGCACCCCTGTCTCCGGGCTGCATGAGTACAGGCACGCCGGGACGTCCGGGCCGAGCAGGGATCGGGCGGCGACCATCGCCGCCTCGTGGATGTGGTCGCGGCTGGCGGCCGTGACCAGTGCCTCGCCGGCGGTGCGCAGTGCGTCCTCGCCGCGACGCACGTCCTCGTGGTGGCGCACGAGGTCTGCAAGGCGCAGGACGACGAGCGAGAACACGACGCAGAAGGTGAGGGTGAGCAGGGGGACATCGACCTGGTCGCCGGCGAGTGACCGCACGATCATGACCAGGGGGGCGGCGAGGCTGGCGGCAGTCAGCACGGCGAGGCGCCGGCGGCCGACGCCGAGTTCGTCGGCGGCCGCCGGCTTGCCCGCAGCGGGCATCGAGGGATGGAGCGCCGCCGCCCCGACGACCACCACGAAGGCCATGCGCCCCAGCTCCGGCGCGCCCGCGAGGGACATTCCCGCGTCGTAGAGCGCCGCGGCGGCCGCATCGGAGGCCTGCAGCACGGCGCCGGCGCCGGCCAGCAGGTACAGCGCCGGGCTGCGTTCGCGCGAGCCGATGATCAGCCGGATCGCGAGGCCGAGCAGGGCGACGTCGCCCAGCAGCCGGCTCGCGATGACCACGCGTGCGAGATCCGAGAACGCGTCGTTGTGCAGGACCGGCGCGATCAGGAAGACCCACGAGACGGCGCCGACGCCGAACGTCAGCACGAGCGTGTCCAGCAGGCTCGCGCGGTCGCGCCCGGGGTGGCGCCTGCGCACCAGGATCGCCAGGCCGGCGCCGAGGAGCGGGTAGGCCGCGACGAACAGCGCGTCGGCCAGTGACGGGAACGGCTCGCCGGTGCGGAAGATCTGCCGGTACTCGGAGCTGAGCACGTCGCCGGCGACGAGGAGGCTCATGCCTGCGGCCAGGAGCGCCCAGGCGTGCGGCGCGGCCGGCCGGGCGCGGCCTGCCCGCGCGAGCACCGCGGCGATCCCGGTGGCGGCGACGGCCGCGTCGGTGCCGCCGGCCAACGGGCCCCACTTGGCCATGGTGGCGACCGCGATGACCGGCAGGGCGAGCGCGAGGTACACGAGCCAGCCCCACTCGGCTGCCAGTCCGGCGATGCGGCGACCGGCGGGGATGACGGGATGCGCGGTCTCGGCGACCGGCTGCGCGGGCTCGTCCTCGGCCGCGTCCGGGATCGGCGCGGCCTCCGGCTCGACCGGATCCGCATTGGGGAAGCGCCCATGCACGACGTTCTGTCGCGGGCGTCGCGAACCAGGGTCCACGTGGCTCCGATCGGTTCTGCGGTACGCGGGCGCGAGGCGGGTGGACGAATGTTCGATGCCCGGGTCACCGGCTCGACACCGTGGGCCCGTCCGGTACGGTCAGCCCATGCGTGCACGTGCCGCGGTGCTGCTGATCGCCGGGCTCGCGCTGGCGCCCTCACCGGCGCAGGCGAGCAGGCCCGTGCGCGCGCGCCTGGCTGCATTCACCTCGTGCCCCGACCTGCTCGGCTTCGCCCGCGGCGCCGCGGTGCGGACCGGCATGACCGGCGGCGTCGTGGTCCGGGCGCTCGGCGACACGGCGCAGCCCTTCGGCGCACCTGTGCCGGCGACCGGGAAGGTGCTCTCCCCGGAGGCGTCCCCGACTGCCGGTGCGGTCGCTGACGGGACCTCGTCCACCACGAACGTCCAGGAGGCCGGCGTCGACGAGCCGGACATCGTCAAGTCGGACGCCCGTCACGCGTTCCTGATCAGCGGCGGCGCGCTGCTGGCGTACGACGTCGGCGCCGACGTCCCGCGCCTGCTCGGGTCGCTGACGCTCGGCGGATACGGGGGCGAACTGCTCGTGCGCGGTTCGCGGGCGCTCGTGATCAGCCCGGGCAGCGGCCCGATCCAGCTGGACTCCGGCGTCGTCGGCCCGGGCGTCGGGCTGCGCAGCGTCGCCCCCGTCTTCTACCGCCCGCAGGTGCAGCTGACCGAGGTGGACATCAGCGACCCGGCGGCGATGAAGATCTCGCGCACGCTCGATGTCGACGGCTCCTACGTCAGCGCGCGGCTGACGGGCGGCACCGCTCGCGTCGTCCTCAACACGCCGCCCGAGCTGACGGCCGGGAGCGGCACGAGCAGCCCCGCGACGGCCGGCGGGGGAGCGCCCGCGACGGCCGCGGCGACCGCGCTCGGCATCCGCGCCTTCCTGCCCGAGACGGTGCTTCGCAGTCGCGTCAGCGGGCGGACGTTCAAGCGCCCGCTCGTCGGCTGCACGCAGGTCCGTCATGCCGTGCCGTTCTCCGGCCTGGATCTGCTGACCGTGCTGTCGATCGACCTCGACCATGGCCTGTTCAACGTCGACCGCGACGCCGTGATGGCCGGCGCCCAGGTCGTCTACGCCTCGACGGGGAGCCTCTACGTCGCAAGTCAGCGTTACGTGCGGGGCGGCATCGACACCGTCAGCGACGTGCCCGACGGCATGCGGACGGAGATCCATCGCTTCGACACGTCGGACGCCGGCCGGACGGCCTACCGCTCGAGCGGCAGCGTCCCGGGGTTCGTGCTGAACCAGTTCGCGCTGTCCGAGTACCGCGACCACCTGCGCGTGGCGAGCACGGAGGACCCGCCGTGGCTGCCGAACGGCACGCCGGCCGGCACGCGCCAGAGCTCGGTCAGCGTGCTCGCCGAGCAGGGCGGGCGCCTGGAGACGGTCGGCCGCGTCGGCGGCCTCGGCGCGGGCGAGCGGATCTACGCGGTGCGCTTCATCGGGGATGCCGGGTACGTCGTCACGTTCCGCCAGGTCGACCCGCTGTACACCCTGGACCTGTCCAGGCCCGCTGACCCCAAGGTGCTCGGCGAGCTGAAGATCGCCGGCTACTCGGCCTACCTGCACCCGGTCGGCGACGACCTGCTGCTGGGCGTCGGGCAGGACGCCACCGAGCAGGGGCTGCGGTCCGGCGCCCAGGTGTCGCTGTTCGACGTCCGCGACCTGCGCAGCCCGAAGCGGCTCGACCGCCACCCGCTCGATCCCTCGGGCTCCGGCAGCTCCGAGGCGGAGTGGGATCACCATGCGTTCCTCTGGTGGGCGCCGAAGGCCCTGGCCGTCCTGCCGCTGCAGACCTACGCCAAGGATCCCGGCGGCGGCTTCTTCTCCGGCGCCGTCGGCCTGCGCGTGCGCCGCGCCGGCGGCATCGCGGAGGTCGGCCGGATCACGCACGGCACGGCGATCGAGCAGGCGGTCGTCCGCCGGGCGTTCGTGTCCGGGTCGCGGCTGTTCACGGTCTCGGACCGCGGCATCGCCGCCGCGAACCTCGACACGCTGGCGCCGCTCGGCTTCACCGCGTTCCCGGTGCAGCCCGGCGGGGGCGGCGGCGTGGTCGAACCGCTCAGCGCAGGCGCTGCTTCAGCCACGCCGTCGTCACCTTGAGGCCGGCCGCGACGACCCCGCCGTGGTCGATGCCCTTGATGACGTAGTAGTCGACGCGATCGCCCTTGGCGGCGAGTTCGGTCTCGAGCTGGTCGGTGAACGGCTTGAAGACGGTCGTGTCGGCGTCGCCCTGGACGAGCAGCAGCGGCACCTTGAGCTTCAGCGCCGGGTTCATCGCGGCGAGCACCGCGCGGGCGGCCGTCAGGTCGACGTCCTCGCGCAGCAGCGACGCCGGGGCAAGTGCGCCCCAGGAGTCCGCGGCGGCCAGCTGTGGAGCGCACGTCGTTTCCACCTGGGGGAACAGGGCGAGCGCCGGGGGCGTCAGGATGTCGGCGGCCCTGGCCTTGCCGCTGGCGTCGATCGCGCCGACGAACAGCGCGCCGAGGCCGGACAACGGGCTCGGTGACGTGAAGGCCTTGGCGGCGTTGACCTGTTCGAGGATGTGCGAGGCCGGCGCGAACGACGCCACGCCCTTCAGGCGCAGCTCCGGCGCACGGGCCGGGCCGTCGGCGGCCGTGAACAGCGCGGCCTGGCCGCCCTGCGAGTGCCCGGCCGAGATCCAGTTCCGGCCGATGCCGGCGTCGAGGCCGCGCGCGGCGCGGACGATGTCGATCGCGCCGTTGGCCTCCGAGTGGCCGATGAGGTACGGATGCGTGCCCGGAGTGCCGAGGCCCTCGAAGTCGGTGCGCGCGACGGCGTAGCCGGCCTTGAGCCACGCGTTCAGCACCGGATGGACGTACTCGATGTACGGGCGCACCGGCGAGGCGGCCGAGTCGCGCGACGGCGCGCAGACGTCGGCGATGCCGGTGGTGCCGTGGGACCACGAGATCACGGGCCACCCGCCCTTGGGGGCCTTGCCCTTCGGGGTCGAGACGAGGCCGGAGACCGCGATCGCCTTGCCGCTCGTGTCCGTGGAGCGGTAGAGGACCGTCAGGTTCCTGGCGGCGCCGGTCAGCGAGGCCTGCTTGGACGCGGGGCGCGACCAGATGACCGTGCCGGGCTTCCCGGCCGGGAGCGGCTTGGGCGGCGTGTAGAAGGCCAGACCGGCGGGCGCCTTGCGCGTCTTGGCGACGGCGGCCGTCGCCGGTGCCGCGGCGAGGAGGGCGAGAACGGCCGCGCCGACGCGGAGGGCGGCGGCGGGGCTGATGCGTGCTGTCATGAAGCCAGTCTGGCGCACCCGCGCGCGGCGCGCGTAGGCTGGGTCGTATGTCCGACACCCGCGACATCCCGATCCGGGGCCGGATGATCCGGCTCGGGCAACTGCTCAAGCTGGCCGACGTGATCGGCGAGGGCGGCGAGGCGAAGGCGCTGCTCGCCGGCGGCGCGGTGCGCGTCAACGGCGAGCCCGAGGAGCGCCGCGGGCGCCAGCTCGCGATCGGCGACGTCGTCGAAGCCGCCGGTGAGCGGCTCGTCATCGTCGCCGGCTGAAGTCTGCGGTGACACCGCGTTGCACGCGACGGGCGGGGCGCGCAATGATCGCGTCATGCCCTCAGCTGACTACGTCATCGTCGGAGCCGGGTCCGCCGGCTGCGTCCTCGCCAATCGCCTGTCGGAGGATCCCGGCGCGCGCGTCCTGCTGATCGAGGCCGGCGGCCGCGACCGCTCGCCGAACATCACGATCCCCGCGGCGTTCGCCAAGCAGTTCCGCACGAAGCTCGACTGGGGCCTGGACTCCGAGCCCGAGCCGCACTGCGACGGGCGCTCGCTGTTCCTCCCGCGCGGCAAGACCCTGGGGGGCTCGAGCTCGATGAACGCGATGCTCTACGTCCGCGGGCGCCCATGGGACTACGACCTGTGGGAGTCGCAGGGCGCCACCGGCTGGGGCTGGGAGGACGTGAAGCCCTACTTCCTGAAGTCCGAGAACAACGCCCGCGGCGCCTCGGAGGACCACGGCGTCGGCGGGCCGCTGAACGTCATGGACGCCACCTCGCCGCGTCCGCTGACCGAGCAGTTCCTCGCCGCCGCCGAGCGCACGGGCATCCCGCGCATCGCCGACTACAACGGGCCCGAGCAGGACGGCGCGAGCCCGGCGCAGGTCACCCAGCGCGGCGGCAAGCGCTTCAGCTGCGCGGACGCGTTCCTCAAGCCGGTGATGAAGCGGCCCAACCTGGAGGTCGTCACCAAGGCCCAGGTGCTGCGCGTCGAGCTCGAGGGCGACCGCGCCGTCGGCGTGCGCTACCGCGACGCGAAGGGCCGCGAGCAGGTCGCGAGCGCGTCGCGCGAGGTCATCCTGGCGGCCGGGGCGTTCGGCTCGCCGCAGATCCTCCTGCTGTCCGGCATCGGCCCGGCCGACCACCTGCGCGAGGTCGGCGTGCCCGTCGCGCACGACCTGCCCGGCGTCGGCGAGAACCTGCAGGACCACCCCTACCACGTGGCCATCTGGGACGTCCCGGGCGGCGGCTCGCTGGCCGACGCCGAGCATCCCAAGTACCTCGCGCAGTGGCTGTTCAAGAAGACCGGCCCGCTGACGTCGACGGTCGCCGAGGCGTTCGCGTTCGTGCGCACGCGCCCCGGCCTGCCCGCGCCGGACATCCAGTTCCATTTCGCGCCCGCCTACTTCGTCGATCACGGCGCCGGCGAGTACGACGGCCACGCGATGACGCTCGCCGCCGCGCTGGTCTCGCCGAAGAGCCGCGGACGGCTGTGGCTGCGCTCGTCGGACCCGACCGCCAAGCCGCGCATCCTCACCAACTCGCTTGCCGAGCCCGAGGACGTCGCATCGCTCGTCGCCGGAATGCGGATGGCGCGGGACATCGCCCGCGAGTTCGGCCCGGTCGCCGGCCGCGAGGTGTTCCCGGGCACCGGCGTCGAGACCGACGACGACCTGGCCGCCGACCTGCGCCGCCGCGTGGAGCTGCTCTACCACCCGGTCGGCACGTGCCGCCTCGGCACGGGCGACGACGCCGTCGTCGACCCGGAGCTGCGCGTGCGCGGCATCGAGGGCCTGCGCGTCGCCGACGCATCGGTGATGCCGGTGATCCCCGGGGGCAACACGAACGCCCCGACGATCATGATCGCCGAGCGCGCCGCGGACCTCGTGCGCGGGAGGGTGGCGGCGCCAGTGGGGTGAGCCGGGCCAGCGGCCGCGCCACGGCCGCACCCGCAACCGCATCGAGTTGTGCCCGCT
The DNA here is from genome assembly GCA_046594555.1 of Solirubrobacteraceae bacterium. Lineage (GTDB taxonomy): Bacteria > Actinomycetota > Thermoleophilia > Solirubrobacterales > Solirubrobacteraceae > F1-60-MAGs163. Next base: position 33,381 of record JBKJRO010000110.1, on the reverse strand, counting down.
CCGCGGGCACGATCCGATGCGGTTTGCCAGCGGCCGGCCAGCCGCTCCGGCTCCGTAGTTTCCCCGGACCGTCGCGGGGCGCAAACCCCGTTGCGACGGGCGCGCAAGTCCCGCAGGCTCGCAATGGACATGTTCCAGGTGCGAATCCACGGGCGCGGCGGGCAGGGAATCGTCACGGCCGCCGAGATGCTGTCGCTCGCCGCGTTCGACGAGGGACGATACGCGCAGGCCTTCCCGAGCTTCGGGTCCGAGCGCACCGGCGCGCCGGTCGTCTCGTTCTGCCGCATCGACGACCACCCGATCCGCCTGCGCGAGCCGGTCGCCGAGCCGGACGCGCTGCTGATCCAGGACCCGACGCTGCTGCACCAGGTCGACGTCTTCTCCGGGCTGAAGCCCGACGGGTACATGCTCATCAACACCGCCAAGAGCTTCGACGAGCTGGGGCTTGCCGAGTTCGTCGCCGGCTTCCGCCGCGAGCGCCTGCTGACCGTTCCGGCGAGCGACCTGGCCCGCGAGCACACCGGTCGCCCCGTCGCCAACGCGGCCCTGCTCGGCGGCTTCGCGGCGCTCAGCGGCCTGCTGTCGCTCGAGTCGGTCGCGCTGGCGATCCGCGAGAAGCTTCCCGCCCGCATCGCCGACGGCAACGTCACGGCCGCCGAGCGCGCATTCGAATGGGTGCAGGACGAGGTCCGGGAGCTGGCGTGCTGAGGCAGATCGAAGGGTCGCGGGCCGTCGCCGAGGCCGTCGCGCTGTGCCGGCCGGAAGTGATCTGCGCCTACCCGATCTCGCCGCAGACGCACATCGTCGAGAACCTGTCGCAGCTGGTGAAGACCGGCGAGCTGACGCCGTGTGAGTTCGTCAACGTCGAGTCCGAGTTCGCGGCGATGTCGGTCGCGATCGGCGCCTCGGCGACCGGCGCGCGTTCGTACACCGCCACCGCCAGCCAGGGCCTGCTCTACATGGCCGAGGCGCTCTACAACGCCTCCGGGCTCGGCCTGCCGATCGTCATGACCGTCGCCAACCGCGCGATCGGCGCCCCGATCAACATCTGGAACGACCACAGCGACGCGATGTCCCAGCGCGACTCGGGCTGGATCCAGCTCTACGCGCGCAGCAACCAGGAGGCGCTCGACCTGCACATCCAGGCATTCCGCCTCGCCGAGGAGCTGTCGGCCCCGGTGATGGTCTGCATGGACGGCTTCATCCTGACCCACGCCTACGAGCAGGTCGAACTGCCCACCCAGGAGCAGGTCGACGCGTTCCTGCCGGCGTTCGAGCCGCGCCAGCTGCTCGACCCGGCCGAGCCGGTGTCGATCGGCGCGATGGTCGGCCCCGAGGCGTTCATGGAGGTCAAGGTCCTCCAGCACGCCAAGCAGCTGCTCGCGCTCGACCTGATCCCGCAGATCGCCGGCGAGTTCGAGCAGGCGTTCGGCCGCGCGTCGGGCGGGCTGCTGCAGACCTATCGCACCGACGACGCCGAGACGATCGTCGTCGCGCTCGGCTCGGTCCTCGGCACGATCGAGGAGACGATCGACGAGCTGCGCGAGGCCGGCGTCGCGATCGGCGCCCTCGCGATCGGCGCGTTCCGGCCGTTCCCGTTCGACGAGGTGCGCGCCGCGCTGGCGGGTGCCACGCGGGTCGTCGTGCTCGAGAAGGCGCTCGCGCTGGGCATCGGCGGCATCGTCGCCGATGCCGTGCGCGCCGCGCTGCCCGATCCGGCGGCGGACCTGCTGACCGTCATCGCCGGGCTCGGTGGCCGGCCGATCACGCAGGTCTCGCTGCACGGGCTGTTCACCGACGCGATCGCCGGGCGGCTGGAGCCGCTGACGTTCCTGGACCTCGACGCGGGGCTCGTCGAGCGCGAACTGCTGCGGACCCGCGAGGCGCGGCGGTCCGGCCCGCACGCGGAGAACATGCTGCGCGACCTGGGCGCCGTGGCGCACAAGGCGGTCTGAGCGATGGCCGAGACGCCGATCCGCTTCTACCAGACCGGCAGCTTCGCGGTGGGCAACCGGCTGCTGGAGCCCGGGCAGCGCTCCGTCCAGGCCGACGAGCACCGCACCAACGCGATCACCTGCGGGCACCGCGCCTGCCAGGGCTGCGGCGAGGCGCTGGGCGCGCGCTACGCGATCGACGCGGCGATGCGCGCCGCCGACGGCAAGCTCGTCGCGGTCAACGCGACCGGCTGCCTGGAGGTCTTCACGACGCCCTACCCCGAGACGTCGTGGCAGATCCCCTGGCTGCACTCGCTGTTCGGCAACGCGCCGGCGGTCGCCACCGGCGTGGCCGCCGCGCTGCGGGCCAAGGGCCGCGAGGACGTCCGCGTCGTCGGGCAGGGCGGCGACGGCGGGACGGTGGACATCGGCTTCGGCTGCCTGTCGGGGATGTTCGAGCGCGGCGACGACGTGCTGTACATCTGTTACGACAACGAGGGCTACATGAACACCGGCGTCCAGCGGTCCGGCGCCACGCCGCCCGCCGCGCGGACCGCGACGACGCAGGCCGTCGGCCCCGAGCCCGGCAACGTCTTCGGGACCGGCAAGAGCGCGCCGCTGATCGCGATGGCGCACGAGATCCCCTACGTCGCCACCGCCACGGTCGCCGACCTGCGCGACCTGGAGGCCAAGGTGGAGGCGGCGATGGAGCTGCGCGGCCCGCGCTACATCCACATCTTCGTCCCGTGCCCGCTGGGCTGGGGATCGGCGTCGAAGGACACGATCCGCCTGGCGCGGCTGGCGAAGGAGACGGGCATCTTCCCGGTCTTCGAGGCGCGCGACGGGGACGTGACCGCGGTCTCGAAGATCCGCCGCCGGCTGCCGGTCGAGGACTACCTGCGTCCGCAGCGGCGCTTCGCGCACCTGTTCGGCGACCCCGGCCGGCCAGAGGTGGTCGCGCGCATCCAGGCCGGCGCGGACCGCACGATCGCTCGCTTCGGGCTCGTGGACGAGGAGGCGGCGTGATGGACAAGCCGTTCGCGATCACCCTCGACGTCGGCTCCAGCCGGGCGAACAAGACCGGGTCCTGGCGCGACGAGCAGCCGCGCTACGTCCACCGCCTGCCGCCGTGCAACGACGGCTGCCCGGCCGGGGAGAACATCCAGGGCTGGCTCTACCACGCCGAGTCCGGCGACTACGAGGCCGCCTGGCGCGAGCTCGTCAAGGACAACCCGTTCCCGGCGATCATGGGGCGCGTCTGTTACCACCCGTGCGAGACCGCGTGCAATCGCGGGCAGCTCGACGAGGCGGTCGGCATCGACGCCGTCGAGCGCTTCCTCGGCGACGAGGCGATCCGGCAGGGCTGGGCGCCCGTGCTCACGGCGGAGCCGAGCGGGAAGCGGGTCCTCGTGGTCGGCGCCGGGCCGTCGGGTCTGTCGGCGGCCTACCACCTGACCCTGTGCGGCCACGCGGTGACGATCCGCGAGGCCGGCCCGCTGGCCGGCGGCATGATGCGCTTCGGCATCCCGAAGTACCGGCTGCCGCGCGACGTGCTCGACGCGGAGGTGCAGCGGATTCTCGACCTGGGCGTGCGCCTGGAGCTGAACGCGAAGGTCGAGCACATCGAGCAGGCGATGACGGGCGGCGCGTTCGACGCCGCCTTCCTGGCCGTCGGCGCGCACATCGGCCGCCGGGCCGAGATCCCCGCCGGCGAGGCCGCGCGGATCGTCGACGCCGTGACCATGCTGCGCAGCATGGAGGGCGAGGAGCCGCCGCTGCTGGGGCGGCGCGTCGTCATCTACGGCGGCGGCAACACCGCGATCGACGCGGCCCGGACCGCCAAGCGCCTCGGCGCGCACGAGGCGATCATCGTCTACCGCCGCACGCGCGAGCGGATGCCGGCGCACGACTTCGAGGTCGAGGAGGCCGAGAGCGAGGGCGTGCTGATGAAGTGGCTCTCCACGATCAAGCGCGCCGACGAGGGCCGGCTCGTGCTCGAGCGGATGGAGCTCGACGCGGACGGCTTCCCGCAGCCGACGGGGGAGACGGAGGAGCTGGAGGCCGACACGGTCGTCCTCGCGCTCGGGCAGGAGGCCGATCTGTCGCTGCTCGACGGCGTCGAAGGACTGGACGTCCGCGATGGGGTGGTGCAGGTCGGCCCGGACATGATGACCGGGCACGCCGGGATCTTCGCGGGCGGCGACATGGTTCCCGACGAGCGCACCGTCACCGTCGGGGTCGGTCACGGCAAGCAGGCGGCGCGCTGCATCGACGCGTGGCTGCGAGGCGAGGCGTTCGAGCATCCGCCGCGGCCCGAGCTGGCCGGCTTCGACCTGCTCAACCCCTGGTACTACGCCGACGCGGACAAGGCCGTCGCGCCGCAGCTCGCCGCAGCTCGACGCAGCTCGACGTTCGATGAGGTCAACCTCGGCCTGACCGAGGACAACGCGCTGTTCGAGGCGCGGCGCTGCCTGTCGTGCGGCAACTGCTTCGGTTGCGACAACTGCTTCGGCGTCTGCCCCGACAACGCGGTGCTGAAGGTCGACACGGCCGACGGCTACGCGTTCGACCTGGACTACTGCAAGGGCTGCGGGATCTGCGTCGAGGAGTGCCCGTGCGGCGCGATCGAGATGATCCCCGAGCCGCTGTAGGACCGATGGCGTAGGGACGCCGGCCCACGCGGTTGGGGTGTCGCCGGACCGTCGGCGCATCGGTCTTCACCGGGAACTGCATGCGATTCGTCCCGCCGGGCGGGACTCATCGCATGCAGTTCTGCCGCAGCGGCCGATGAGGGCCCGGGCGGCCCGTCCGGAGCGCCCGGCGCAGTGCCATCCGCCGGGTACATTCCTGAATAGGTGCGCCTGGACAGCACTCAGGTGGGATGGCCCGCGGGCTGGTTCAGCGGCCGCTGCGCTGCCGGCTGCATTCCAGAAGCTCGCCGAGGCGGGCGAGGCGCCGCCGCGGCGCCGCGATCGAGATGATCCCGAAGCCGCTGGAGCGCGCTACGCCCGGCGCAGCGCGACGACCGGGATGACCCGGGTGGTGTTCCGCTGGTACTCGGCGAACTGGGGGCGCTCGGCGGCGTGGGCGGCGAAGACCGCGTCGCGCTCGGCGCCCTTGACCGGGGTCGCCGTCGCCGCGTAGCGCTCGGCGCCGTGTTCGACCGTCACCTGCGGGTTCGCGACGACGTTGTGGTACCAGGCGGGGTTCGTCGGCGCCCCGCCCTTGGAGGCGAAGACGAAGAGCGTTCCGTTCTCGCCCTCGCGGCAGACCAGCGGCGTCGTGCGCTCGGTTCCCGTTCTGGCTCCGGTCGTCGTCAGGAGCACCATCGGCGCGCCCGAGAACGGCCCGCCGACGATCCCGTCGTTCGCGCGGAACTCCGCGATGATCTGCTGGTTGAAGTCGCTGCCGTCGGCCATGCGGTGATCGTACGTCCAACCTCGACAATCTTCGTCGTCCGACGTAGGCTCGCACGCGGGCAGGGGCATCCCAGCAGGAGGTTGATTGCGATGTACGCACGCGTCGCCACGTTCGAGGGCGCGGATACCGTCCAGGTCCGGGCCGCCATCGACGCGATCAGCGCCGCCGGTCGCCCGCCGGAGGGCGTCGAGTCCCACTCGCTCACCGTCTTCGGTGCTTCCGACAGCGGGCGGGTCGTCGTCGTGAGCCGGTTCGCGACCCGCGACGCGCTCGACCGCGCCCACGCCGTCCTCAGCGCCATGGAGCCGCCCGCGGGCGGGTTCGGCAAGCGGGTCGCGGTGGACCTGATGGATGTCCTCATGGACGTGGACGCGGCCACGATGAGCCCGGCCGGCGGCTGACGGCGCGCTACGCCTGCGACACGATCATCACGACGGTGGCCACGCCGAGGACGATGCCGGCGACGGTGAAACGCCGCAGCGCGACCGCTTCGAGGTGGGCGTAGCGGCCCTCGCTCAGGGCTGCGCCGAGGCGCCGGTGGCGGACCTCGGCGTAGGCGATCATCGCGACGCCGACGATGGCGTACCCGGCGCCGATGACGGCGTACGGCCACGTCGTCCCGCCGGACAGCTCGGGCAGCAGGCGGCCGATGCCGACGCCTGCGGCGATCGCCGTCAGGCCGCTGCGCCACCAGGCCAGCCAGGTCCGCTCGGCGGCCAGGTGCGTGCGGCGCGTGGCGTCCTCGACGCCGGGCTCGCCGCCGCTCACGCGACGGGCCTCAGGTGACGGAACGCGCGGCCCTCGCGCAGTTCGCGGATGACCGCGTCGACCATGCCGTCGCTCTCGTCGCTGTGCCCCTCGGTCACCGCGGCGACCGTCCGGCGCTTGCGCTGGATCAGCTCGGTCATCGTCTCGTCGATCGTATCCGCGGCCAGCAGGTACCAGGCCGTGACCGCGTCGCGCTGGCCGATGCGGTGGCAGCGGTCCTCGGCCTGGTCGTGCATCGCGGGGGTCCACTCGAGTTCGAGGAACGCGACGTTGGACGCGCGCGTGAGCGTGATGCCCTGCGCGGCGACGCGCGTCGCGCAGACGATCAGCTGCGGCCCGCCGGACTCCTGGAACGCCCCGATCGAGGCGTCGCGGGCCGCCGCGCTGTCGCGCCCGAGCAGGTGCAGCGCGTCGGGGAAGCGCGCGAGCACCGACTCCTGGACCTCGACGTGCCGGGCGAAGACGACCAGCGCCTCGCCCGAGGCCAGGAAGTCGTGGATCCATGCGAGCGCCGCGTGGAGCTTGCCGCGCGCCGCCAGGCGCTGGAGCGTGCCGAGCTGCGCCAGGCGCTCGGCGCGGAGCGTCGCAGCGATCTTGGCGTTCAGCTCGGAGAGGTCGAGCGGCTGCTCGCGCAGCCAGGCGATGACGTCCTTCTCGGCCAGGCGGTACTCGCGCTCGTTGTCGAGCGCGACCGGCACGACGACCTGGCGCTTGGCCGGGAGCTGGGGGAGGACCTCGGACTTCAGCCGCCGCACGAAGCAGCGCCGGCGCAGGTGCCAGTGCAGCCGCTCCTCGGAGACGCCGCGGTCGCGCGTGGCGAACGTGCGCGAGAAGCGCGCGCCCGAGCCGAAGTCCTCCAGGCGGCCGATCACCCGCAGCTGGGCGATCAGCTCGTCGGCGTGGTTCAGCACCGGCGTGCCGGTCAGCGCCAGGCGCAGCCCGTCGGCCGGGACCGTCGCAGCCAGGCGGCGGACGGCCTGCGTGCGCTTGGCGCGCGGGTTCTTGCAGTAGTGCGACTCATCAACGACGATCGCCCGCGGCCCCCGCCGGGCCAGTTCGGGCGCGTGGGCGGCGACGATCTCGTAGTTCAGGACGGTGATGTCGGCGCGTGGCGGCACGGTGCCGCGGCCCTCGACGACGGCGACCGAGCGGTGGGGGAGCCACTTACGGGTCTCGCGCTCCCAGCCGAGCTTCAGCGAGGCTGGGCAGACGACGACGGCCGGGAAGGCGCCGTCGGCCTCGAGCGCCGCGAGCGCCTCGACAGTCTTGCCGAGTCCCTGCTCGTCGGCGAGGAACGCGCGCCGCGCGTCCAGGACGTAGCGCACGCCCGCCCACTGGAACGGCTGCAGCTCGCCGCCGAGCACGGCTGCGGTCTCGGGGATCGGCTCGCCCTCGGTCGCGCGCGAGCGGCGGATCGCGGCGGTCGCGGCGACGTACTCCTCGCGCAGCGTCGCGAGGGCGCGCGTCGCGCTTCCGTCGGGGACGACCGCGTGCAGCGCGAGGTACGCATCGAGCTGCTCGATGATCCACGGATCCAGCGGCAGGCGCCGGCCCTCCTCCGCCGCCGGCAGCCGCTCGAACGCCGTGCCGGCGTCCGGGTCCCACAGCACTTCGAGCGCGAGGTGGGTGCCGTCCACCCGCTCGTTCAGGACCAGCCGCGCCGGCGGCGGCTCGATCCCGACCTCGACCGCGTTGAGGCAGCGCTCGGCACCGGCGTCGAAGCGCGCCGATGCGAGCTCGCGCAGCGCCTCGGCCGCGGCCATCGTCAGCGGGACGAGCGTGCGGCCCTCGTGCTCGACCGCGCCGTCGAGCAGGGCCGGCGGGAGCTGCCCGGCGCGCGTGGTCAGCGCCCACCAGCCGCGGCCGTCGTGACGGACGGTCGAGACGCTGCCGACCCAGCGGTGGTCGATGCCGCGGAGCCACTCGGTGACGCCGTCGCTGGCCGTCAGCTCCGGGAAGCGCGCGAGGACGTCGGCGACGTGGACGCCGACCCAGTCGTCGACGGGCGCGCGCCATTCCTTGCGGTCCCAGTCGAAGCTGCGATGCGGGATGCCGCGCACGACGTCGACGATGCGGCGGTCGTACGGGAACGCGAGGACGACGATCTGCTCGGCGCCGGAGCGTCGCAGCGAGACGTTCGGTGTCGCCGGGGCGAGCTCCATGGCCGCCGACCACCGTAGCCGGGGCGGCCCCGGGCAAGGGGGTGGCCCGGTATCACCGCATATCTCGATGTCATTGCGGGCCACCCCCGCTGAGGGCGGTGGCTACGTCGCGGGCGTGCCGTAGATCGCGCGGTGCCAGACCTCGGTCAGCACCGGGACGATGCGATCGTCGGACAGGGCGGCGCCGGGGTCGAGCGACGCGACGTGGAACGCGCGCTCGTTCAGCCAGACGAGCGCCGTCGCCAGCTCGCCGGGCGACGGCCCGCCGCGGGGCGCGGCGCCGCGCTCGCGCTCGGCGGCGATCATCGCGGCGTTGACGTCGATGAAACGCCGGACCGTGCCGTGCCAGACGTCGCGCACGTGCTCGTCGGTCCCGGCCGCCTCGCTCATCGCGCGCACGACCGGCCCGTGGTCACGCCAGACCTGCGCCGTCGCCTCGATCCCCGCCGTCAGGTGCGCGACCGGGTCCTCGGCGATCCGCTCGCCCATCGCGACGACGGCGACCTCGAGCTCGGCGGTGATCCGGTCCACGAGCGCCAGCAGCACCTCGTCCTTGGAGGCGAAGTAGAAGTAGAAGCTCGACCGCGAGATGCCCGCTCCGCTCGCCAGATCGGCGACCGAGACGTCGTGCAGCGGGGTGTTCCGCAGCAGCCGCTCAGCCGTGTCGAGGATGGCCTGCTCGTTGGCGTCGCCCTTGCGGGCTGAGGTGGTGCGGCGCCCGCGGGCGGTCGTCGTCATCGACCGGACTCTAGGCGTCGGGCACGACGAAATCAACAGCGTGTTGATTTTACTCGACACCTTGTCTAGTCTGCTCGCATGAGCACGACCGCCAGCACCGTCACGCCGGCCGAGCAGCCCGGAGGGGACGGCCCGCGCCACGTCCGCGTCGCGATCATCGGCGCCGGGTTCACGGGGCTCGCCGCGGTCCACGCGCTGCGCGCGGCCGGGATCCACGACTTCGTGGTGCTCGAGCGCGCCGACGAGGTCGGCGGCACGTGGCGCGACAACACGTACCCCGGCATCGCCTGCGACGTGCCCTCGCACCTGTACTCGCTGTCGTTCGCCCCCAACCCCGACTGGGAGCGCACGTTCTCCGGCGGTGCGCAGATCTGGGAGTACATGCGCGGCGTCGCGCGCGACCTGCGCATGGACGAGGTGACGCGGTTCGGCGAGGAGGTGCTCGACGCCGCGTGGGACGAACAGCACCAGCGCTGGGCGATCCGCACGACGACGCTCGACCTGACCGCCGACGCCGTGATCGACGGCAGCGGCTTCCTGTCCTCGCCGACGTTCCCGGCGATCCCGGGCCTCGACGGCTTCAAAGGCCTGGTGTTCCACTCCGCGCGCTGGGATCACGAGCACGACCTGGCCGGCAAGCGGGTCGCGGTGATCGGAACCGGCGCCTCCGCGATCCAGATCGTGCCGTCGATCCAGCCGAAGGTCGCCGCGCTGACGATCTTCCAGCGCACGCCGGGCTGGGTGATCCCGCGGTTCGACCGTGACATCACCGCCGCTGAGCGGCGCGTCCTGCGCGCGGTGCCGGCCATCCAGCGCCTGCTGCGCGCGGGTCAGGACGTCGCCCGCGACGGCGTCCTGCACCAGGTGATGCACCGGCGCTGGCTGCGCCGCGTCGTCGAGGCCGTCGCACGGGGCTACATGCGCCGCGAGATCGACGACCCGGCGCTGCGCGAGAAGCTGCTGCCGGACTTCGAGATCGGCTGCAAGCGGATCCTCATCACCAGCACCTGGTACCCGGCGCTGAACCAGCCGAACGTGAGCCTCGAGACGTCCCCGATCACCGAGATCCGCGAGCATGCCGTGGTGACCGCCGACGGGGTCGAGCACGAGGTCGACGCGATCGTCTGCGCGACCGGCTTCCACGTCACCGACGCGCCGATCGCCGGCATCCTGCGCGGCCGCGGCGGGCGCACCCTGGCCGAGGTCTGGGGCGACGCGCCGCGTGCCTACCGCGGCGTCACGACGGCCGGGTTCCCGAACCTGTTCCGGATCAGCAGCGTCGGCACGGGCACCGGCCACACCTCGCAGATCATGCAGATCGAGTCCGGTCTGCACTACGCCGTCGAGGCGCTGCGCACGATGGACGCGCAGGGCCTCGCGAGCGTCGACGTGTCCGAGACCGCGCAGGACGCCTACACGACCCGGATCCGCGAGCTGATGAAGGACACCGTCTGGGTCACCGGCGGCTGCAGCAGCTGGTACCTGGACGCATCTGGCCAGGCGTCCGTCGTCTGGCCGTCGTCGGCGCGCAAGTACCGCGCCTGGACGCGCACCTTCGACGTCGAGGCCTACGACGTCGTTCGCCGCTCCGCCGTGCGCGCCGCGCGGTAGTCGCGCGCCGTAGGGTTCCGCGGATGCTCGGTTCGATGTCCGATACCCCGCTCGCGCTGCCACACCTGTTCGGCCGCGCCGAGCGCCTGTTCCCCGCCAAGACCATCGTCACCGCGACGCCGGCCGGCAGGGAGCGCACGACCTACGGCGCCTGGGCGGAGCGCACGCGGCGGCTGGCCGGCGCCTTCGACGTGCTGGGCCTGGCGCCCGACGCGCGTGTCGGCACGTTCGCGTGGAACACCGCCCGGCACCTGGAGCTCTACTACGCCGCGCCGTGCAGCGGCCGGGTGCTGCACACGCTCAACATCCGCCTGTTCCCGGAGCAGATCACCTACGCCGTCAACCACGCCGAGGACGAGGTCATCTTCGTCGACCGTTCCCTGCTGGGGATCTTCTGGCCGCTCGTGCCGACCTTCGAGGGGGTGAAGCACCTCATCGTGATGGACGACGGGGCCGACCAGCCGATCCCGGACGACCCGCGTGTGCGCGACTACGAGGAACTGCTGGCCCAGGGAGAGCGCGCCGAGTTCGCGATCGACGACGAGAACCGGGCCGCCGCCATGTGCTACACGAGCGGCACGACCGGCAACCCGAAGGGCGTCGTCTACTCGCACCGCGCGATGGTCCTGCACGGCATGGGCAGCATGGTCGCCGACTCGCTGGCCGTCAGCGAACGCGACACGATCCTGCCCGTCGTCCCGATGTTCCACGCCAACGCCTGGGGCCTGGCGCACTCGGCGGTGATGGCCGGCGCGTCGCTCGTCATGCCCGGCCCCGACCTGTCCGCGGCGGCGATCGCCGACCTGATGGAGTCCGAGCGCGTGACGCTCGCCGCCGGCGTCCCGACGATCTGGAACGGGGTCGCCGCCGAGCTCGACGGCCGCGACTTCTCCGCGCTGACGCGCATCGTCTGCGGCGGGTCGGCGGTGCCGAAGTCCCTGTCGGAGGCCTACCGGCTGAAGATCGGCCTGCCGATCCTGCAGGCCTGGGGCATGACCGAGACGAGCCCGCTGGGGTCGGTCTGCACGATCAAGAGCACGCTCGAGGGCCGCTCGCCCGAGGAGCTCGCCGACGTGCGGACCGCCGCCGGCCTGCCGGTGCCGCTGGTCGACGCGCGGATCATCGACGCCGACACCGACGCCGAACTGCCGTGGGACGGCGAGGCGCGCGGCGAGTTGCAGGTCCGCGGGCCGTGGATCGCCGCCGGGTACCACAAGGTCGAGCGCTCGCCCGCATCCTTCACCGACGACGGGTGGCTGCGCACCGGAGATGTCGCGACGATCGACGCCGAGGGCTACATCCGCCTCGTCGACCGCACGAAGGACCTGATCAAGTCCGGTGGCGAATGGATCAGCTCGGTGGAGCTGGAGAACGAGATCATGGCCGACCCGCGCGTCGTCGAGGCGTGTGTCGTCGGGGTGCAGGACGAGAAGTGGGGCGAGCGGCCACTGGCCGCCGTCGTCGCCGCGCCGGGCATCGAGCTGACCGCGGACGAGGTGCGCGCGTTCCTCGACGGGCGCATCCCGAAGTGGTGGATGCCGGAGCGCATCGAGTTCGTCGAGGAGATCCCCAAGACCTCGGTCGGCAAGTTCAGCAAGAAGGATCTCCGCGCGCGCTTCACCTGATCGCTACCGTCTCACCCCGGTTCAGGGGCGTCGGAGGGACGCCCGCCCATCCAGGAGGTCCTGTGGTCGTGTCGCGGTTCGCCAAGTTCGTGCTCTGTGCCGTGCTCGCAACGGTGCCGCTGCTGTCCGCCTGCGGCGGCGGTGACACGTACAAGCCGTCGAAGGCCGAGGTCGAGCGCCGCACGTTCAGCGTGAAGGCCGACACCATCTGCGTCGCGACCAACAAGGTCACGGACGAGACGCAGCCCAAGATCCTGTCGGAGATCCCCGCGGCGGCCGAGACGCTCGTGCCCGCCCAGCGCGCACAGCTCGTGGCGCTCCGCGGCCTCGCGGCGCCGGAGAGCGTCAAGCCCGCCTGGAACCGCGTCCTGCAGCTGCTGAACCAGCAGGTCACGCTCCTCAGCCAGATCCAGGCCGGTGCCGGCAAGACGATCACCGTCCGCGAGGCCTCGCGGGACGCGCGGGTGCTCAACGCCGCGACGGTCGAGGGGCAGCAGCGCGCCAATGCGCTGGGCATGCCCAACTGCGGCACCTGAGTTTTCGGTCGCCGGCTTCGGCGTGTTCCGGCGCCGGTGGCTGGCGCTGCGCGTCGCGTGCGCCCCGGCGGCGTGCAACCGGCCTCCCGCCGGTTGCACGGACGTCCGCCGCGCCGCACACGCCGCGCAGCGCCTGATCGCGGGGCGCCCGCCGCAGACGATCGGTGAGTCCTTCTGCCGCGTCGGGCATGCGCACCGCGTGGGCCTGCTGTGGCGACCGACCGGCGCCGCCCTCAGCGACTGGCGTGCACCGCAACCAGGGACCTACGCAGGACCCAGCAGGGCCCGAGCAGGAGCGCCGTCGGAGCCGACGACGCGCAGGGCGGTGCAGTACAGCGTGTAGCGGCCGGGCTCGACGCCGCGCAGGTCCAGGCCCTCGAGTGGGACGACGCCGTTCGTCAGGAGCAGGCGGTGGGCGTCGCCGTCGCCGATCGACAGGTAGTCGATGCCGATCAGCCGCGGCCCGGCGTCGAGCACGGCCTGCGCGCCGGAGCCGTCGAGCCGGACGTGGTCGCGGGTGAACTCGTCCTGGGCCCACAGCTCGGAGTTGCGCGTCTTGAGCAGGATGCGCTCGGCGCCCGCGGGAAGGCCGGCCGCGGCGATCGCCGCGGCGTCGAGCACCGTCGTCGCCGCCGTCGCGTCGACCACCCATGCCTCGCCGATCAGCACCTCGGGGTCGATCGTCTCGGCGCCGGCGCCGTCCGCGAGGAAGTGCAGCGGCGCGTCGACGTGGGTGCCCGTGTGGGCGCCGAAGTCGATCCGCGTGACGTTCGCGTGGTCGCCGCCCGAGATCGACTGCACCAGCTCCGTGTGGACGCCCGGGTTGCGGTCCCAGATCGGCATCCGGGCGCGGATCGGGACGCTGATGTCGATGAGGCTCATGGCCTCAGTCTCCCAGACGCCGCTCCAGCGCCACCGCCGTGGCCTTGCCCAGGACGACGCCCGTGAGCGACCCGGCGAGGACGTCCCCGGGGTAGTGCACGCCGGTGTGGATCCGAGAGTAGGCGACGATCGCGGCTGCGACCCGGGCGGCGCGCCCCGCGCCCGGCGCGACGTGGGCCACGCCCGCGGCGAACGCAAACGCCGACGCGCTGTGGCCCGAGGGGAACGAGGTCGACTCGGGCATCGGCACGTGGCGGGCCTCGAGCACGTCGTGGGCGACGCGATCCGGCCGCCGGCGGCGCCCGAGCGGCTTCAGGACGAGGTTCACGATCGTCGACGTCACGCCGATCGCGGCCAGGCCGCTCGCCGCGGCGCGCGGACCGCGCGGCCCGCCGGCGAGCGCCAGGACGCCGGCGCCCGCGAGCCAGATCTTCGACAGGTCGGCAGCGCGCGAGACGGCCGCCAGGGGCGCGTCGAGCGCGGGCGTGTGCGTCGCCGCGACCGCTGCGTAGGCGCCGGCGTCGAGGCGGTGCAGCGCGGCGGCGAGCTCGTCGCTCACCGGGCGGCCCGGGGCGCGGTCGCGGGCGGGAGGGACGGCACGGCGTTCGTGCGCGTCGCCTCGCGGAAGACCTTGATGGCGGCCGTGCGCGGCTGGCGCCGCAGCGTCCCGCGATCGACCGCGTAGAAGCCGAACTTCGGCGCGTAGCCCGCGGCCCACTCGAAGTTGTCGGTCAGCGACCAGGCGTAGTAGCCCCGCACGTCGGCGACGCGGTCGGCGATCGCCTGCTGCAGGACGGCGAGGTGGTCGTGCAGGAACTTCGGCCGCTGCGCGTCCGTTGCGTCGGCGATCCCGTTCTCGGTCACGATCACGGGCAGCCGGTACGAGCCCGCGGTCGCCAGCACGGTCCGGAATCCGCGCGGGTCGATCTCCGACCCGAAGTCCGAGCAGAATGTCGGGCAGGCCGGGGCGGACCGGTTCTGGGCCCAGCGGTAGGTCGTGGTCGGGATGAAGTCGAGGATCGGGATCGTCGGCGTCAGCGGCGCCGCGAGCGCCATCACGCGCCCGCGGAAGTAGTAGTTGACGCCGACGAAGTCGGCCTTGGCCGCCAGCTTCGGGTGGTGCTCGGCCGCGGAGATCGTGCCGTCGGCGTCGGCGTCGTAGTCGCCCTTGACCGCAGCATCGAGGAACAGCCGGTTGAACAGCTCGTCGGCGTGGTGTGCCGCATCGACCTGGTCCTGGGAGGTGTTCCCGGGCGTGAAGTCGACCATGTTCTGCACGACGCCGACCCGGGCGCGCCGACCGTCGCGGTTGGCGTCGCCGCGGTCCCAGCGCCGGATGGCGTCATAGCCTGCGGCGTTGCCGAGTGCCAGGTTCGTCGTCGCGCGCAGGGCGGCGGGGAACGACAGCACCCCGGGCGGGAAGTTCCCGGCCGTCACGCCCGGGACGTTCGCGTAGCCGTTGACGACGACCACCATCGGCTCGTTGATCGGCACCCAGTCGTCGACCAGCCCGCCGAACTTCCAGGCGACGTACGCGGAGTACTTGCGGAACTCGTCGATCGTCGAGGCGTCGAGCCACCCGCCGCGCCGCACCTGTGGCACGGGCGCGTCGGCCGTGCGCCCGAAGAAGGCGTCGCGCACGTGCACGGGGTCGTGGATCCACAGCGGCAGGGTGAAGTGGTTGACGGTGACGAGCGGCCGCATGTGGTTGCGGCGGATCGACGTGAGGATCGCGCGGTACCGGCTCACCGCGGCCGGGTCGGCGAGGCGGTCCAGGCGCTGCAGGTCCCGCGCGGTGACGGTCGTCCCGGTCTTCACCGAGGCCGTGGACCGCGGGAAGATCCGGCTCCACTCGAGCGACAGGCGGAAGGCGCCGACGCCGAGCCGGCGGCGCGCCAGGCGCGTGTCGTAGCCGTAGAGCTGCCAGAAGCCGGGGCCGTTGCCCGGGTCGTCCGTCGTCACCCGCCTGGCGTCGATGTTGCCCGCGTCGTGCGTCCAGGACCACCAGTCCGAGCGCTTGTCGAGGCTCGACCCCAGCGCCATGTCGGACTGGAACCCGGCCATCGCGACGCCCCACGTGAAGCCCTTCGGGAATGGCGCCGTGGCGGCGCTCGCCGGCGCCGCCGCGAGCGCGGCGAGCGTGAGGAGCAGGGGCAGGGTGGGGGCGAGCATGCGCATCCGTGGCATGCGCGACAGGGTAGGCGCCCGTGCCGACCGCCCGCGCCGGGTGGGGCCCCTGGCGGGGCGCCGCTCGCCACCCTCTAGGGTGAGCCGTCGTGATCGGCCGCGTGATCGACACCCTGCTCGACCGCACGGTCGCCCCCGGGTACTCCGCCATCGGCGTGCGGGTCCGGCGGCGCCTGCCCGGCTGGCAGGACGAGCTGCCGCGCATGGGCGGCCGCCACGTCGTCGTCACGGGTGCGACGGCGGGGCTGGGACTCGCCGCGGCGTCCGGGTTCGCGGCGCTCGGCGCTGACGTCACGCTCGTCGGCCGGGACGCGGGCCGTGCCGAATCGGCCCGTGCCCAGGTCGCCGCCGCGGCCACGGGCGGGACCGTCGCCGTCGAGCTGGCGGACATGTCGAGCCTCGCCGCGGTGCGCACGCTCGCGGCCCGGCTGGAGCACGTCCACGTGCTCGTCCACAACGCCGGCGTGCTGCTGCCCGAGCGGCGCCTGACCGCCGACGGGATCGAGCTGACCTTCGCGACGAACGTGCTCGGCCCGTTCGTCCTCTCGCGGCTGCTCGAGCCGGTGTTGCGCGCGAGTGCGCCGAGTCGCGTGATCTGGGTCGCCTCGGGCGGGATGTACTCCGAGCGCGTCGCGACGTCCGACCTGCAGGCCGCGCACCTCGCGCAGGCCGGGGACTGGGACGGCACCGTCGTCTACGCGCGGACGAAGCGGGCCGAGGTGATCCTCGCGGAGGAGTTCGCGGCACGGCTCGACGGGACCGGCGTGGTCGTGCATGCCATGCATCCCGGCTGGGCCGACACGCCGGGCGTGCAGACGTCGATCCCGCGGTTCCATCGCGTGACGCGCCCCGTGCTGCGCACCCCGCAGGAGGGCGCCGACACGATCGTCTGGCTCGGGGCCGCCGACGAGCCCGCGGCGAGCACGGGCCAGTTCTGGCACGACCGGCGCGTGCGCCCGACGCACTACATGAGCCGTACGCGCGAGACGCCGCAGGAGCGCGACGAGCTCTGGCGCGCCTGCTGCGAACTGTCCGGCCTGCCGCTCTGACGCCGGTGCCCGAGCGCCCGCCGAACCTTCTGCTGCTCGTCACCGACCAGCAGCGCGCGCCCATGCACTGGCCCGACGAGCCCGGCTGGCTCGACGCGCTGGCCCCGAACGACGCCGAACTGCGGCGCACGGGCCTGACCTTCGAGCGCGCCCATACGGCGACGTGCATGTGCTCGCCGAGTCGCGCGACCTTCCTCAGCGGGACCTATCCCTCGCGCCACGGCGTGACGCTGACGCTGACCGGCGAGGCGCTGTGGCCGGACCCGCGCAACGTCCCCGGCGTGCTGCGCACCGCGGCCGGCATCGCCCGCAGCGGCGAGGCCCCGCGTGACGTCCTCGGCCGCGCGTTCCTGCGCGGGCTCCTGCGGGCGGGACCGCGCAGCGGTCACGAGGCGGTGCTGCGCCGGGACACGCCGACGATCGCCACGCTGCTGCGCGAGCAGGGCTACACCGTCGCCTACAAGGGCAAGTGGCACCTGACCCATCCGCGCGACCCGGCCGGCTGGACCGCCGCCGACACGCGGCACCTCGCCGACGAGCTCGGCTTCGACGACTGGGAGCCGCCGGACGCCGGCGAGAACGCGCTGGCCGAGCACTTCGGCGGCGGCGACGCCGGGCTGACCGGGCAGGGCTGGGACGAGGACTTCACGCGCCAGACCGAAGCGTGGCTGGCCCGCGCCGACCTGCCGGAGCCGTTCTGCCTCGTCGTGTCGCTCGTCAACCCGCACGACGTCCTGGGCTATCCCGCATGCGACGTCGCCGGGGGCTACGACCGTGCCGACTTCGCCGACCTCGACATCCGGCTGCCGGCGACCGCCGAGGAGGACCTGCGCGACAAGCCGACCGCCCACGCGCTGATGCGGCTCGGCCAGAACGCCTACCTCGGCGCGCTGCGGGGCCGCGAGGCCCAGCTCGGCTACGTGCGCTTCTACGCGCACCTGCACCGGGTCATCGACGAGAAGATCGGGCGCGTGCTCGCCGCGCTCGGCGACCCCGGCGACCCCGGCTCGCTGCGCTCGCGGACGGTGATCGCGCGGTTCTCCGACCACGGCGAGATGGGGCTGTCGCACGGCGGGCTGCGCCAGAAGATGTTCAACGCCTACGAGGAGACGATCCGGGTTCCGCTCGTCATCTCCAACCCCGTGCTGTTCCCGCGGCCGGCGCGGACGACGGCGCTCGCCTCGCTCGTCGACCTGGTGCCGACGCTCGCCGGGCTGGGCGGCGCTCGGGCGCGTGGCCGCACGTTCCACGGCGTCGACCTCGGTCCCGTCCTGGCACGCCACGCGGCGCCGGAGGCCGCGGCGCTCGCGGCGAGCCCCGTCGCGTTCGGCCCCGCGCTCGCGGTCGCCCCGGCACAGACAGCCCGGGCCGACGTCCTCTTCACCTACGACGACCACCAGGCCGGGACCGCGTTGCAGGAGGTCGCGCCGCAGCCCAACCGCATCCGCTGCGTCAGCGACGGCGACTGGAAGTACGCGATGTACCTCGACCCGGCAGGCACGGCGACGCCGCAGCACGAGCTCTACGACCTGCGATCGGACCCCGGCGAGGCGCACAACCTCGCCGAGGTGGCCACCGGCCGCGGGCGCACCGACGCGGCCCGGCGGGAGCTGCCCGGCCTGCGCGAACGGCTCGCGGAGGCGTGCCGGGTGGCCGAGTACGAGCTGCCGTAGCGCCACACACGTCGCGCCCGGCGTGCCGGACGTGCGGCTGACGATCTCCTTCGGTTGCCTGCTGTTCGCGCCGCCGGCAGGCGCCTGCCGTTCGTAGCTGAGCCGGATGGATCGGCGCGGGTCTCCTGCGGGTTGGGACGGGGCGGGGATGCGCCGCGGGGCGGGAATCCGCGGACCCGCGGGGAGGGCGGGTCCAGCGCCGCCCGGCGGCGTCGTCCCCGCCCCGGCCCCACGGATGCGAGCGAGCAACGCCCCAGCGCCGCATACCCTTCGGCCCGTGCACGAACAGGCCACAGGCGTTCCCCTGGCGCCGCTGACGACCCTGAGGCTCGGCGGCCCCGCGCGGCAGCTGGTCGAGGCGGCGACGCAGGACGAGCTGGTCGCTGCCGTGCGCGAGTGCGACGCGGCGGGCGAGCCGGTGCTGGTGCTCGCCGGCGGGAGCAACGTCGTCGTCGCCGATGACGGCTTCGACGGGACGGTCGTGCTCGTCCGCACGCGCGGGCTGCGCCGGCGCCGCGCCGGCGAGCGCGCGTTGGTGACCGCCCAGGCCGGCGAGTCCTGGGACGACCTCGTCGCGCTGATCGTCGAGGACGGACTGTCGGGCGTCGAGTGCCTGTCGGGGATCCCCGGATCGGCGGGCGCGACGCCGATCCAGAACGTCGGGGCCTATGGCCAGGAGGTGGCGTCCACGATCGTCTCGGTCCGCGTGCTCGACCGCCGCGACGGCGAGGTCCGCGACCTCGCGCCCGACCAGTGCGGGTTCGGGTACCGCACGAGCGTCTTCAGGCACGCGGCCGACCACGTCGTCCTCGCCGTGACGTTCGTGCTCGCGGACTCGGTCCTCAGCGAGCCGCTGCGCTACGCCGAGCTGGCGCAGGCGCTCGGCGTCGAGCCGGGCGCGCGCGCGCCACTCACCGCCACCCGCGAGGCGGTGCTCGAGCTGCGCCGCGGCAAGGGGATGGTGCTCGACGCCGCCGACCACGACACGTGGAGCGCGGGCTCGTTCTTCACCAACCCGGTGCTCGACGACGCAGCCGCGGCCGACCTCCAGCGGCGCGTCGCCGAGCGCCTGGGGGAGGACGCTCGCGCGCCGGCGTTCGCGGACCCTGCGGGCGGCGTCAAGACCTCGGCGGCCTGGCTCATCGAGCACGCGGGGTTCGCGAAGGGCGACCGGCGCGGAGCCGTCGGCATCTCGGCCAGGCACGCGCTCGCGCTGACGAACCGCGGCGGCGCGACGACCCGCGAGCTGCTCGATCTGGCCCGCGAGATCGCCGCGGCGGTCGAGCGCGACTTCGGCGTCGCGCTGCGCCCCGAGCCGGTGCTGGTCGGCTGCGCCTGGGCGGCGTAGCGGGTCTGCGCCCGCACCGGCACCGGCGCGTCCGGACAGCGCGATCCCCTACCGTGGGGAACATGACGCCGGTCCGCCTCCGCACCATCCTCGCCGCGCTGGCCGTTGCACTGCTCGCTGCGATCATCGTCGCGGCCCCGTCGCTCGGCGCCTTCGGCGACACGCCTCCGGTCCTGACGAAGGTCAAGATCAAGCCGACGTCGTTCAAGGCGCTCGCCAAGGGCAGTCAGGTCACGGCGAGGGGCGGCGCACGGGTGACGTTCACCCTGTCCGATCACGCGACGCTCAAGGTCTCCTACCGCAGGGCGACGGCGTCCGGGTACAAGGCCGTGCCTGGGTCGTTCAGCTTCATCGGCATTCCCGGCGCCAACGACCTGCGGATCTCCGGTCGCATCGGCACGAAGAAGCTCGCGCCGCTCGCCCCGGGGCGCTACCGCATCGTCCTGGCGCCGGTCGCCAGCGGCGCGCGGTCGGGCTTCGCGCCCTTCACGATCGTCAAGTAGCCGCCCGGCGCGGCCGCCCGGTCGCACATTCGGCCCGCCTCGGATACCGTCCCGGCCCATGCCCCGGCCCGTCGCACGACTCCTGCCGCTCGTCCTCGCCTGTGCGGCGCTCACGCTCGGCGCGTGCGGCGGCGTGAGCGGCAAGGGCGGACCCTCGACCCTGCCGACCGCGGCGGAGCCGGTCACGCTCACCGGCGGCGCCGCCATCCTGGCGATCGACCCGCAGACGGCGGGCCTGCTGGAGGACAACGGCATCACGCTCACCGCGGTCGCGCCGGCGACGCTGAAGGCGTCCGCGATCTCGTTCCCGATCACCAGCGGACAGGTCGACGGCGTGTCGCTCGGCGGGACGATCGATCATCACGGCGGCGTCCGCTTCGCCTCCGACACCGCGAGCGTCGTGCTGCGCGACCTCCACGTGGACACGCGTGCGCGGCAGGTGACGGCTGCGGCCGGTGGTGGGCGGCTCCCGCTGTTCGACCTCGACCAGCGGACGCTCAGCGGGTCGGTGACCGGCGGCAGGCTCAACGCGACCGGGGTCGTGGCGCTGCTCTCGCCGCGCGCCTCGCGCGCGCTGAACGCGGCGCTCCAGGTCTCGGTCTTCACCCCGAAGCTCATCATCGGCGACGTCTCGATCGACGCGTCGGCCGGCTGACACGCCCCTTCGCCCATGGCCGACCTGGCGCGCGTCGTCCTGATCGCGGCGATCGTCCTCGAGGCGGGCGTCGTGATCTTCCTGCGCGGCGTGCGCGCGCCCGCGCTGCATGACGGCGCGCCCGAACTCGGCGGCGTCGCCCTGCGCCGGCTGCTGCTCGTCGTCGCGTTCGTCACGACCGTCGCCGCGGCGGCCGGGCTCGCGGCGGGGCCCGGCGGCGGCCGCGAGCACGCCGGCTGGCTGCTGGCGACGGGTGCCGCGCTCGTCGCAGCAGCGCTCGTGCTCGCCGCGGCCGCCGACGGGCGCGGGCTTGCCGGACGCTCACCGCGGGCGCTGACGCTCGCCGCCGCCGCCGGGGCGCTCCTGGTGGTTCCGGCTCTCCTCGGCAACGCCGGCGTGGCCGACGCCTGGCTCGTCATCCCGGCGAACGTCCTCCACGTCTCGGCGGCCGCGGCCTGGATCGGGGGCATCGCCTGCCTGCTGGTCCTGTCCGCGGTCCCGGCGCCGCCGGCCGACCGCACGCGGCTGCTGGCGACCCTGGCCGGCCGCTTCTCGGCGATCGCGCTGCTGGCGGTGCTGGCGATCGCGTTCTCCGGCCTGCTCGAGGGACTCGTGCTCGTCCGGCGCGTGGACGCGCTGGTGACGACCGGCTACGGGCGGCTGGTCGCGATCAAGGCGCTGCTGCTGTGCGGGCTCGCGGCACTGGGCGCCGTCCAGCGGGGACGCACGCTGCCGGAACTCCACGACGCCGCTGCCGGCACCGGGGACCCGGCGGGGGCCGCGCGGCTCCTGCGCAGCGTCCTGCGGTCCGAGGCGACGCTGCTCGGCCTGGTCCTCGTGGCGAGCGGGGTGCTGGCGAGCACGACCCCGTCGCGATCGGACGCCGGGCGCGCCGTCACGCGCGACCTGCGCGCGGGCCCGTTCGCGCTGACCGCCCGCGTCACGCCCGCGTCGCCCGGGGACAACCGCATCACGGTCGTCGTGCGGCGCGATGCGGGCGCCTCGCCCGTCGCCCGCGTGCTGCTGAGCGAGCGCCAGCCGAAGCTCGGCATCGGCCCGCTGCGGCAGGCGGCGACCCGCGCGGGCCGTGGCCGCTTCGCCGTCGCGGCGGCACCGCTCGGCGCCCCGGGCACGTGGTCGTTCACCGTCACGGTGGTGCCCGCGGGCGGCGGGCCCCCCCGATCGGGGACGTTCACGGCACGGCTGCGATAGGGCCGTTCGCGCCGCTGTAGGGTTGCCCGCGGATGACCATCGGGATGATCGGCCTCGGTCGGATGGGCGGCAACATGGTGCGCAGGCTGCTGCGCTCCGGGCACGAGTGCGTCGTCTTCGACCCCGATCCGGCGGCTGTCGCAGCCCTCGTCGCCGAGGGTGCCACGGGCACCGCGTCGGCGGCCGACCTGGTCGCCGCGCTCCCCGCGCCGCGCTCGGTCTGGCTCATGGTCCCGGCCGGGATCGTCGACCGCGTGCTCGACGAGGTCGCCGCCCATCTGGACGCCGACGACCTCGTCGTCGACGGCGGCAACACGCACTACATCGACGACCTGCGCCGGGCGCGCGAGCTCGGCGCGCGCGGCATCCACTACGTCGACTGCGGGGTCAGCGGCGGCATCTGGGGCCTGGAGAACGGATACGGCCTGATGGCCGGCGGCGACGACGCCGCGATCGCCCGGCTCGAGCCGGTGCTGCGCGCGCTGGCGCCGGGCGTCGGCGCGGCGCCGCGCACCCCCGGCCGCGAAGGCGACCCCGCGCCCGAGGAGGAGGGCTGGCTGCACTGCGGTCCCGCCGGCGCCGGGCACTTCGTGAAGATGGTCCACAACGGGATCGAGTACGGCCTGATGGCGGCCTACGCCGAGGGCATCAACCTCCTCGCCCACGCCAACACCGGCGCGCTCGACCACGACGTCGACGCCGAGACCACGCCGCTGCGCGAGCCCGAGCACTACCGCTACGACCTGGACCTGCCGAAGATCGCCGAGGTCTGGCGCCGCGGGACGGTCGTGCGCAGCTGGCTGCTGGACCTCACCGCCGCCGCGCTGCTCCAGGACGGCGAGCTCAGCGGCTTCCAGGGCCGCGTCTCGGACTCCGGCGAGGGGCGCTGGAGCGCGATCGCCGCGATCGAGACCGCGACGCCGACGCCCGTCCTGACCGCGGCGCTCCAGCAGCGGTTCACCTCACGCGAGGAGGACGAGCTGGCGGTGCGCCTGCTGTCCGCGATGCGGGCGCAGTTCGGCGGACACCACGAGAAGCCGGGAGCCGGCGCATGAGCCCCGCGCCCCGGCCCGCGCGCGGTGCCCGCGGCGGTGGTCGGCACGGCGACGCGCTCGTCTTCTTCGGCGCCACCGGCGACCTCGCCTACAAGCAGATCTTCCCGGCCCTGCAGCGCATGATCCAGGCCGGGGAGCTGGACGTCCCGGTCGTCGGCGTCGCGCGCGAGCACTGGTCCCTGCCGAAGATCCGGGCCCGCGCCAAGGCCAGCCTGCGCGACAGCGCCGACGGGCTCGACCCGGCGGCGTTCAAGACACTCTGCGGGCTGCTGCGGTACGCCGGCGGCACCTACGACGACCCGGCGACGTTCGCCAACATCCGCGAGCAGCTCGGCGACTGCAGCCGTCCGGTCCACTACCTCGCGATCCCGCCGGCGATGTTCGGGACCGTGGTCGACCATCTGGGCGACGCGGGGCTGGCGGACCGCGCCCGCGTCGTGGTCGAGAAGCCGTTCGGCCGCGACCTCGCGTCGGCCCGTGCGCTGAACGAGGCGATGCACCGCGTCTTCCCCGAGGACCGCGTCTACCGCATCGACCACTTCCTCGGGAAGTCGCCGGTCGAGAACATCCTCTTCTTCCGCTTCGCGAACGCGTTCCTCGAGCCGATCTGGAACCGCGACCACGTCCGCCAGATCCAGATCACCATGGCCGAGGACTTCGACGTGACGACCCGCGGCGCGTTCTACGACGGCGTCGGCGCGATCCGCGACGTGATCGAGAACCACCTGTTCCAGGTCCTCACGCTGCTGGCGATGGACCCGTTCAGCGGGCACCACGCCGACGCCCTGCGCGACGAGAAGGCGCGCTTCCTGCGCGGCGTCCGCACGCTGACCAGGCGGGACGTCGTGCGCGGCCAGTACCGCGGGTACCTGCACACGAACGGGGTCGATCCGCGGTCCACCGTCGAGACGTACGCCGCCATGCGGCTGCGGGTCGACACCTGGCGCTGGGCCGACGTTCCGATCCTCCTTCGCGCGGGTAAGGCCTTGCCCGTGAAGGCCACCGAGATCGTCATCGAGCTGAAGAAGCCGCCGGAGAAGCTGTTCCCGGTCCAGCACGCGCACGGCAACCGGCTGCGCTTCCAGATCGACCCCGAGATCCGCATGTCGCTCGAGGTCCAGGCGCGCCGCCCGGACACCGAGCAGTTCGAGGTCGAGGACGTCGAGCTGACGGCGATGCGCGCGGCGGCGCACACGATCCCGCCCTACCAGCGGCTGCTCACGGCCGCCCTGCGCGGCGAGAAGGACCTCTTCGCCAGCCAGGCCACGATCGAGGAGGCCTGGCGCATCGTCGACCCGATCCTCGACGACGCCACCCCGGTGCACCCGTACGAGCGCGGCTCGTGGGGCCCCGAGGAGGCCGACCGCCTCACCCCCGCCGACGGCTGGTACGCGCCGCAGGTGGGCGACCATCCGCCGGTCCATCCCGCAGACACCCCGAAGAAGCGAGCACGACGGTCATGAACAGCAGGACGAAGGCACTCCACGACGCCGGCCAGAGCCTCTGGCTGGACAACATCACGCGCACGCTGCTCGAGGACGGCACGCTCGGGCGGTACATCGCCGAGCTCTCGATCAGCGGGCTCACGTCCAACCCGACGATCTTCGAGAACGCGATCGGGAAGGGCGACGCCTACGACGGTCAGGTGCAGGAGCTGCAGGGCAGCGGCCTGGACGCCGAGGCGACGTTCTTCGAGCTGGCGATCGCCGACCTGCAGCGGGCCGCCGACGCGTTCGCCGCCGTCCACGAGCGCTCGGCCGGCCTCGACGGGTTCGTCTCGCTGGAGGTCTCGCCCGAGCTGGCCTACGACACCGACGCGACGATCGCGCAGGCGAAGGACCTGCACGCGCGGATGGCGCGTCCCAACGTCTACATCAAGATCCCCGGAACGCCGGAGGGGCTGCCCGCGATCGAGGCCGCGATTCACGCCGGCATCCCGATCAACGTCACGCTCCTGTTCTCCAGCGAGCATCACCTCGCCGCGGCCGACGCGTACCTGCGCGGGCTGGAGCGGCGCATCGCCGACGGCCTGGCGCCCGACGTGCCGTCGGTCGCGTCGCTGTTCATGAGCCGCTGGGACAAGGCCGTCGCGGGCACCGTCCCGGCCGAGCTGGAGAACCGCCTCGGCCTGGCGATCGGCGGGCGCGCGTACCGCGCCTATCGCGAGTTCCTCGCGTCCGATCGCGTGCAGCGGCTGATGAACGCCGGCGCGCGGCCGCAGCGGCTGCTGTGGGCCAGCACCGGGACGAAGGACCCGAACGCGTCGGACACGCTCTTCATCGACGGGCTGGTCGCGCCGTTCACCGTCAACACGATGCCCGAGGCCACCCTGCTCGCCTACGCCGACCACGCCGCAGCGCCGGTCGCCATGGCGCCCGACGGCGGCGACGCGGAGACGACGCTGAGCGCGTTCGGGCTGGCGGGGATCGACATCGACGCACTCGCGGCCCGGCTCCAGCAGGAGGGCGCCGACGCGTTCGTCGCCTCGTGGCGCTCGCTCATGGGGACGCTCGACGCGAAGCACGCGGCGCTGTCCGCGTCGTGAGCGCCGGCTTCGACGCGCTGCCGTCGGCGGCGGCACTCCGCGCCCACGCGGCGGCGGAGCGCGACACGACGCTCGCCGAGCTGTTCGCGTCCGACCCGGACCGCGGCACGCGGCTGAGCGCCGAGGCCTGCGGCATCTACCTCGACTACGCCAAGCAGCACGTCACCGATCAGACGCTGGCGTTGCTGCTCGCGGCCGCCGAGGAGGCCGGGCTGCGCGAGCGCATCGCGGCGATGTTCGCCGGCGAGCACATCAACCGCACCGAGGACCGCGCCGTGCTGCACGTCGCGCTGCGGGCGCCCGCGGGGACGGTCATCGAGACCGGCGGCGAGGACGTCGTCCCGGCGGTGCACGAGGTCCTCGCGCGCATGGCGGACTTCGCGGAACGCGTGCGGTCGGGCGCCTGGACCGGCGCGACGGGCGAGCCCGTCCGCAACATCGTCAACATCGGCATCGGCGGGTCGCACCTGGGCCCGGAGATGGCGGTGCTCGCGCTGGAGGACCACGTCCGCGAGGACCTGACGCTGCGGTTCGTCTCCAACGTCGACGGCAGCGACCTCGTCGCCAAGACCGCCGGCCTGGACCCGGCGCAGACGCTGATCGTCGTCGTCTCCAAGACGTTCGGCACGCTCGAGACGCTGGAGAACGCGAAGGCCGCGCGGGCCTGGATCGTGGACGCGCTCGGCGAGGACGCCGTCGCCCGCCACGTCGTCGCGGTCTCGACGAACGAGGAGCGCGTGCGCGACTTCGGGATCGACCCGGCGAACATGTTCGGCTTCTGGGACTGGGTCGGCGGGCGCTACTCGGTGGACTCGGCGGTCGGCCTGGCGATCATGCTGGCGGTCGGGCCCGAGGCGTTCGGCGAACTGCTCGGCGGCATGCGAGCGATGGACGAGCACCTGCTCGCCGCCCCGTGGGACCAGAACCTGCCGGTGCTGCTGGGCCTGATCGGCGTCTGGAACGCGACGCTGCGCGGGCACGACACGCTGGCGGTGCTGCCGTACGAGGCCGCGCTGTCGCGGTTCCCAGCCTACCTCCAGCAGCTGACGATGGAGTCGAACGGCAAGCGCGTGACGGACGGCGGCGAGCCGGTCGGCTACGGCACCGCGCCGATCCTCTGGGGCGAGCCGGGGACGAACGGCCAGCACTCCTTCCATCAGCTGCTGCATCAGGGAACGCGGGTCGTGCCGGCCGACATCATCGGCTTCACCGCGCCGCGCCACGAGCTGGGCCGCCACCACGACCTGCTGCTCGCGAACCTGCTCGCGCAGGCCGAGGCGCTCGCGTTCGGGCGCCAGGCGCCGGGCGAGCCGCACCGCGTCTGCCCGGGCGACCGCCCCTCGACGACGATCCTCGTCGACGGGCCGCTGACGCCGGCCGCGCTCGGCAAGCTCGTCGCGCTCTACGAGCATCGCGTGCTGGTCGAGGGCGTCCTCTGGGGGATCGACTCGTTCGACCAGTGGGGCGTCGAGCTGGGCAAGGTCCTCGCCGGCGCGATCGCCGAGGAACTCGAGACTGACGCGCCCCCCGCGCCGGGCGCGCACGACGGTTCGACCGCCGAGCTGCTGCGGCGCGCCCGCGTGGCCCGCGGGCGCGCGGGCTGACGGTCGGCGTCAGCCCTGCAGCGCCTGCAGCAGCTGCTGCTCGAGCGACGGCTCCTGCTGCTGGACCGCCGGCTCCTGCTGCTGGGGCGCCGTTCCCGACTCCAGGCTGCCGTTCGCGGCCTGGGCGACGACCTGGGCGACGGTGCTCGACGGGATCGCGAAGCCGATGCCGACGTTGCCGCCCTCGGCACCCTGCGAGGAGCCGTTGAGGATCTGCGAGTTGACGCCGATGACCTCTCCGGCGCCGTTCAGCAGCGGGCCGCCGGAGTTGCCCGGGTTGATCGCCGCGTCCGTCTGGATCACGCCGTCGATCGGGGAGCCGTCGGGCGCCTGGATCTGACGGCCGAGCGCCGAGACGATGCCGGTGGTGAAGGTGTGGTCCAGGCCGTAGGGGTTGCCGATCGCGTAGGTCGCGTCGCCGACGCCGACCTTGCCCGAGTCGCCGAGCGCCAGCGCCGGGACCTTCTGGCCGCCGGTGCCGATGCGCAGGACCGCGAGGTCCTTGGACGCCGCGACGCCGACGAGCTGCGCGTCCTGGGCGGTCCCGCCGGTCCCGAGCTTGACCTGGATCTGCGAGGCGCCGTCGACGACGTGTGCGTTGGTGACGATCAGGCCGTCGGTCGTGACGGCGAAGCCGGTGCCGGTCGACGTGCCCTGGGGCGTGGCGGCCTGGATGTAGGCGACCGCGTCCTTGGCGCCGTCGTAGATCTGCCTGGCGGTCGCCGGCGTGTCCGAAACGCGCCTGGCGGTGCCGGACGCCGCGGGCGCCGGCGCGGAGGTGGGGGACAGCAGCGGGCCGTTGCCCGCCGAGCCGCGGTCGAGGGCGAGCCCCACACCGGCGCCCGCGAACGAGGCGGCGACGATCGCCGCACCGGTGGCCAGGGTCTTGGAACTGTTCATGTGGATGCAGGCAAGAGGCCGAAACTGAGCCTGCGCTCAAGCTCGATGAAGCCCAGATCAAGGTGCAGCGGAGGTAGGGTCGCGTGAGTGACCGCCTGGCCCCCGATCGACGCGCCTGAGCTCCGCGCGCGGCTGGCGTCCGGCGACGCGGAGTTCCACCAGGGCCTGCTCGACATGGCGCGGTCGATCGGCCCGCGGGAGTTCACCGAGGAGCTGTACCGGCACGCGCTCGGCTACCCGTGGCCGCGGCCCGAGACGTCGTACCTGCTCGATGACGGAGCGGTCCTCGAGGCCGCCGCCGACCTGCGCGCCGAGGTGGCGGGCCGCTACCCGCTGCTGGCCTTCGGGTCGAACGGCGCGCCGGAGCGGCTGGCGCTCAAGCTGGCGCACCTCGCCCCCGCGCAGCGGCGCGTCCTCGTCGTCGCGGGCGACCTGCACGGCTTCGACGTCGGCGTGTCGGCCCTGCCCGCGGTCTACGGCGCGATGCCGGCGACGATCGTCGCGAGTCCCGGGACCGTGATCCGCGCGTCGGTGCTGTGGGCGACGGCGGAGCAGGTGACCGCGCTGACGTGGACGGAGCTGAGCTACGCCCTGGGACGCCTGGACGGGATCCGGTTCGATCCGGACCTTCCGGCTGCGCCCGCCGTGGAGAGCGTCCTCGCGTACGCGTCGCGCTGGGGTGCACATCGCGTCGACGGCGAGGTCGTCGCGATGGCCGGGGTCCCCGCCCGCGGCCGCCGCGCGCCCGCGCTGACGCAGGAGCAGCTGCTCGACGGGGTCGCGCGCGAGGTGCTCGGGGACGCGGCGGGCGCGCGCGAGCTCGTCGTCTGGCTGATGGAGGACTTCGCCGCCGCGGCCGCGCGACTCGCCCCGCTGCTCACCGCGCGGGCGCTGCCGTTCCGCCACGACGGCTGGACGCGGTACCCGGCGGACGACGCCTGATCGCGGCGGGAAGGATCCGGGCGATCCGGCGTCTGTCCCTATAGGTGTCAACCCTCCGGAGGTCTCCTCGCATGCCATCGCCGCGTCACATCGTCATCCCGCTGATCGCCGCCGCGGCCCTCGTGCTGGGAGCCTGCGGAAGCTCGAACGACAAGAGTTCGTCCGCGTCCACCACGACCCCGTCGACCACGACGCCGGCGGCGACGACCACCCCGGCGGCGCCCGCGGGTGCGGGCGGCACGGTCAAGCTGGTCGCCGACCCGGGCGGAGCGCTCAAGTTCGACACGTCCACGCTCACCGCGAAGGCGGGCAGCGTCACGATCGACCTGTCCAACCCGTCGCCCCTGCCGCACGCGATCGCGGTCGAGGGCAACGGCGTCAACCAGGACGGCAAGACCGTCTCGACCGGCGGCCACTCGACGGTGACCGTCGATCTGAAGCCCGGGACCTACAGCTACTACTGCCCGGTCCCCGGCCACGAGGCCGGCGGCATGAAGGGGACGCTCAAGGTCAGCTGAGCCATGCCCGGCGGCGGTACAGTCGCGGTCGTGGAGCTTCCCGTCCCGCAGGGGCCGCTCCGGCGCCTGGACCCGGAGGACCTCGGCGATCACCTCGACCGCCTGTATCGCGCCGCGTGGGGGATGTGCGGCCGGCGCGAGGACGCCGAGGACCTCGTGCAGGAGACGTACGCCCGCGTCCTGTCGCGGCCGCGCTGGCTGCGGCGCGAGGACGACCTGGCCTACCTCCTGCGCGCGCTGCGCAACGTGCACGTCAGCCGGCTGCGGGCCGCCGGGCGCCGGCCTGCGCCGGTGCCGATGGACGGCCTGCAGGCCGAGCCGCCGGCGCCGCACGGCGCCTGGAGCCCCGACGCAGCGCTCGACGCGCGCGAGCTGTTCGCCGCGATCGCGGCGCTGCCCGCGCCCTCGCGTGACGTGCTCGTCGCCGTGGACGTCGCCGGCCTGTCCTACGCCGAGGCCGGCCGGGTGCTCGGCGTCCGCGAGGCGACGATCACGACGCGCCTGCACCGGGCGCGGCTGAGGATCGCCGTCGCCCTCGGTGACGACCCGCCGGCCACCGGCACCGCCGAGCCCCACCGTCCGCCGCGCCCGAGGACCGTGTGAGCTGATGCCCGAGCCCGACGACATCGCCGTCCGCATCCGCGCCTGTGCGGCGTCGGTGCGCGCGCCCGCCTCGCTGCGTGCGGCCGTCGCCGCCGGCCCGCGGCAGGCGCCGCGACGGGACACCCGTCCGGCGTGGCTGATCGGGCTCGGGGGCGCGACAGTCGCGTGCGTGGTGGCGGTGGTTCTGGTGATCGCACCTGCGGGCTCGCAGGCACCCGCGCTGAGCGTCGCCGACGCCGCGGGCCTGGCGCTCCGGGCGCCCGCCGGTTCGGGCCGGCCTGTCGGCGGCGGCGACTACGGGGCGGCGTCCGGCTGGCGCGCCGTCGGCACCAGTACCGCGCGGCTCGGCGATCGCGCGGCGGTCACGGTCGCCTACGGCGGCAGCGACTCGCGCGTCGTGTACAGCGTCGTCGAGGGGCCGGCGCTGACCGTCCCGCCCGGCGCGCGCCGGATCGTCTACGAGGGCCTGCCCGTCGCCCTCGTCGAGCGCGGTGGCCTGCGGATCGTCACCTGGCGGCGCGGCGGGCGCACGTGCATCGTCGCCGCTCGCGGCACCAGCCTCGACCGGCTGCTCGACCTCGCCGCGCGGACGTAGCCGCGTCTCCGCGGCTGACCACAGACCTGCCGCGCCGTCGCCCCGTCGCGAACCCGCGACCGCGCGCACGTACGGCTCTCCCAGCGACCACAACCGCGCCCAGTCGCGGTAGATCGGCACAAACTGGCCGGCACCGGGCAGGGGCTACGCCCGCGCCTTGCGGGCGGCCTTCGTGCGGCCGACCTTGTCGAGCACGGCCTTGCGCAGCCGGATCGGCGCGGGCGTGACCTCGACGGCCTCGTCCTCGCGCAGGAACTCGAGCGCCTGGTCGAGCGACAGGATCCGCGCCGGCACCAGCCGCTCGAGCACGTCGGCGTTGGCCGAGCGCATGTTCGTGAGGTTCTTCTCGCGCACCGCGTTGACGTCGAGGTCCTCGGCGCGCGCGTTCTCGCCGACGATCATGCCCTCGTACAGGTCCTCGCCCGGCGCGACGAACAGCGTCCCGCGCTCCTGGAGCGACGAGAGCGCAAAGCCGGTCGACTTGCCCGTGCGGTCGGCGACGAGCGACCCCGAGGGCCGCGTGCGCAGCTCGCCGAACCACGGCTCGTAGCCGTCGAACACGCTGTGCATCAGGCCCGTGCCGCGGGTCTCGGTCAGGAACTCCGTGCGGAAGCCGATCAGCGCCCGCGCCGGGACGAGGAACTCCATGCGGACCCAGCCCTGGCCGTGGTTGACCATCTGCTCCATCCGGCCCTTGCGCAGCGCGAGCAGCTGCGTCACGACGCCGACGAAGTCCTCGGGCACGTCGACCGACATCCGCTCGACCGGCTCGTGGCGCTTGCCGTCGATCACGCGCTCGAGGACGCGCGGCTGGCCGACGGTCAGCTCGAAGCCCTCGCGCCGCATGATCTCGACGAGCACCGCCAGCTGCAGCTCACCGCGGCCCTGGACCTCCCAGGCGTCGGGGCGCACGGTGTCCTTGACCCGGATCGAGACGTTGCCGATCGTCTCGCGGTCGAGGCGGTCCTTGATCATCCGCGCGGTGACCTTGCTGCCCTCGCGCCCGGCCAGCGGCGAGGTGTTGATGCCGATGACGACCGCGAGCGACGGCTCGTCCACGGTCATGACCGGCAGCGCGCGGGGGTCGTCCGGGTCGGCGAGCGTCTCGCCGATCGTGACGTCCGGCAGGCCGGCGACCGCGATGATCTCGCCCGGGCCGGCTTCGTCCACCGGCACGCGGTCCAGGGCCTGGGTGATGAACAGCTCGCCGAGCTGCCCGGTCTGGATCGTGCCGTCGGCGCGGCACCAGCCGATCTTCTGGCCCTTGCGGATGATGCCGTGGCGGACGCGGCAGATCGCCAGGCGGCCGAGGTAGGGCGAGGCGTCGAGGTTCGTCACCATCGCCTGCAGCGGGTGCTCGGGGTCGTGCGTCGGCGCGGGGACGTGCTCGATCAGCAGGTCGAACAGCGGCTTCAGGCTGTCACCGGGGACGGCGGGGTCCAGCGAGGCCCAGCCGCGCTTGGCGTCGGTGTAGACGATCGGGAAGTCGAGCTGGTCCTCGTCGGCGTCGAGGTCCAGGAACAGGTCCTCGACCATCCGCAGGACCTCGTCGATCCGCGCGTCCGGGCGGTCGACCTTGTTGATGTCGAGGATCACCGGCAGGCGTGCCTCGAGCGCCTTGCGCAGGACGAAGCGGGTCTGCGGCAGCGGGCCCTCGGCGGCGTCGACGAGCAGCAGGACCGCGTCCACCATCGCCAGGCTGCGCTCGACCTCGCCACCGAAGTCGGCGTGGCCGGGCGTGTCGACGATGTTGATCTTCACGCCGGCGAAGTCGACCGCCGTGTTCTTGGCGAGGATCGTGATCCCGCGCTCGCGCTCGAGGTCCATCGAGTCCATGACGCGCTTCTCGACCTCCTCGTGCTCGGCGAACGCGCCGGACTGGTGGAGCATCGCGTCGACCAGGGTCGTCTTGCCGTGATCGACGTGCGCGACGATCGCGACGTTGCGCAGGTCATCGCGCGAGGTGAGGGAGGGCATCGCCTTGAGACTAGGGGTGCGGCGGCTGTCGCCTGAAGTGTCCTGCAGTGGGTTCGCCAAGCAACCACAATCCAGGACCTTGCGGCGACAGCCCACTGGCCTGCGCCAGCGTGCGGGAAGGTCGCCGGCGGATGGCACTGCGCCGGCGCTCCGGGCGGGCCGCCCGGGTCCTCATCGGCCGCTGCGGCAGAACTGCATGCGATGAGTCCCGCCAGGCGGGACGAATCGCATGCGGTTCCCGGTGAAGACCGTCCGCGCCGAAGGTCCGGCGACACCCCGCCCGCGTGAGCGAGCATCCCTACGCCCGACAGTCCGCCTGGCGTCAGTCGCGGAGCTCGT
>JBKJRO010000109.1:0-69472 GCA_046594555.1 Solirubrobacteraceae bacterium | reverse complement strand
CGGTCGACGCCTCCGGCGTGCCCTCGTGCAGATCGCCGAGGAACGCGCCGCAGCGCTGACAGTAGTTCGCGCCCTCCGTGTTGACGAAGCCGCACTCGGTGCAGTGCAGCGCCATCGCAGGCCCGCTACTCGCCCGATTCGCCGACGATCGACGCCTTGCCGCTGAGGATGTCGGTCAGCCGCTGCACGTCGTCGCCCGTGATGACGTCCTCGCCGCCCTCGTGCTTGCGCCGCAGACGGTTGACGAGCTCGGCCCGCAGGATGTCGATCTTGCCGTGCAGGATGCGGCGCTTGTAGGAGATCTCGGTCTCCTCGTCGCTGAGCTCGTTGATCAGGCTCTTGAGTTCCTCATCCGAGAGGGACCCGAGGTCCGGAAATGTGTCGTCCATCGCGTCTGCGCTCCTTGATCACGGCCGCAGGCACGCGGCGTTCGCGAGCATACCAGCGGACGGCCAAGGTCAACATGAGGTCGAGGGTTCGTCCAGATGCGACTGGACGCCCGCCCGATTCACGGGGTGGCCCGCAATGACATCGAGATACGGGGTGACGACGGGCCACCCCCTGTCAGCGGGCTGCGAGCTGCGCTCGCACGCTGCGGCCGTACTCCACCGTGGCGACCAGCAGCAGCACGATGCCGAGGAGCAGGAACAAGGCGCCCGCCCCGCGCGCGCCGCCCAGTCCCAGGAACAGCCCGCCCATCGCCGGCCAGACGCCCCAGCGCCCCCACCAGTTGATCTTCACCGCCACTCCGGCGCGCAGCACGAACGGGGCCAGCAGCAGCATCAGGACCTCGCGTGCGACGAGGACCGCCAGGATCCACCGCGGCAGCAGGTCGAAGTTCCAGCACACCACGACGCCGGCGATGATGTACAGCCGGTCGACGAGCGGATCGAGCATCGCCCCCATCCGGCTGTATTGGCCCGTGAGCCGGGCGGCGATGCCGTCGGCGTAATCGCCCCAGCCGATCGCGAAGTAGATCGCCGCCGCCAGCGCGTCGACGCCGTCCGACTGCCAGGCGAGCCCCACGAACACCGGGATCAGCGCGAGCCGGACGTAGCCGATCGCGTTGGGGATCGTCCACGGTCGCAGCGGCGCACCCGGCTGCGTCTCGGGCGGCGGCGGACCGGACCGGTCCAGGCCCGACAGCCGGCCGAGCGTCAGGCGCCTGCGCGGGGTGCCGGGATCGGGTGGGCTCGCGTCAACGGGGACGTCGCGCCGCGGCTCGCGATCCTCCCCGCCGACCATCAGGGCAGGTCCGCCAGCAGCGCCTGCACGGTCGCGACGGCCCCGTCGCCGATCGGCACGCCCTCGAGGTCGATCCGCCCCCGGCGTCCCTGGGCCTCGATCGTCCCGGACTCCAGCGATCGGCGGCCGAGCGTCAGCCGCAGCGGGCAGCCCAGCAGCTCGGCGTCGGCGAACTTCTGCCCTGGCCCCATGTCGCGGTCGTCGTAGAGGACCTCGACCCCGGCGGCGCGCAGATCCTCGTACAGCACGTCGGCCGCCGCGCGCTCGTCGCTGCCCGCCTTGCCGGCCGAGACGAGGTGCACCTGGTAGGGCGCGAGGGCGCGGGGCCAGGAGATGCCCTGCTCGTCGGCCGTCTGCTCGATCACGGCCGCGGCGATGCGCGCCGGGCCGATGCCGTAGGAGCCCATCACGATGTTGCGCTCGTTGCCCTCGTCATCGAGGAACGTCGCGCGGAGCGGCTCGGAGTAGCGCGTGCCGAGCTTGAAGATGTTGCCGATCTCGATCGCCGGCTCGATGCGCACGGGCTCGCCGCCGATCGTGTCACCCGGCTCGACGCAGCGCAGATCGGCGCTCTGGAAGGCGAAATCACGGCCCGGCTCGACGCCGCGCAGGTGCGCATCCGCGCGATTCGCGCCGGTGATGTAGCCGCCGGGCTCGACCGCGCCGTCCATGAGGATCTCGACGTCGGTGCCGACGGGCCCGATGAACCCCGGCGGGCCGAGCTTCTCGGCGATCCAGTCCTCGGTCGCCGGGCGAAACGGCTCGCCGAGCGCGTTCTGCAGCTTGACCTCGTTGACGCGATGGTCCCCGCGGACCAGCACCAGCACCGTCCGCCCGGACTCGGCCCGCACCGGGTAGGCCTTCAGCAGCGCCCCCGCGGGCAGGCCGAAGTGGCCGGCGACCTGTTCCACCGTCGTCTGACCCGGCGTGGCGACCTCCTCGGGCGCGGGCAGCCCCGCGGGCAGCTCGACGGGCTGCGCGTCGGCCACGGCCACCTCGATGTTCGCGGCATACCCGGGCGCGAGGACCACGTCGTTCTCGCCCGCCGGGCACGGCGCCATGTACTCGTGCGCGCCCGTCCCGCCCATCATCCCGACGTCCGAGGCGCACTCGAACCACTCCAGGCCGCAGCGGTCGAAGATCCTCGCGTACGCCGCGCGGTGCTTCTCGTAGGCGACGTCGAGCCCGGCCTCGTCGCGGTCGAACGTGTACGCGTCCTTCATGATGAATTCACGCGTGCGCAGGACCCCGGCGCGCGGGCGCGGCTCGTCCCGGCCCTTGGTCTGGAAGTGGTAGAGGATCTTCGGCAGGTCGCGGTAGCTGCGAACGATCTGGCTGATGTGGAACGTGACGGCCTCCTCGTGCGTCATCGCCAGGACGAGCTCGGACCCCTTGCGGTCCTGCAGCTTGAACAGCTCGTCGATCTGGTCGCGGCCGGTGCGCCTCCACAGCTCACGCGGGTGGATCACCGGCATCAGCAGCTCCAGGCCGCCGATCGCGTCCATCTCCTCGCGGATGATCTGGACCACGCGCTGGTGGACGCGCCAGCCCGCCGGCATCCACGTCCACAGCCCCGTGCCGAGCTGGCGGACCAGCCCGGCGCGCACGCCCAGAACATGCGAGATCGCCTCGGCATCGGCCGGCGCCTCGCGCTCGGTGGGCAGCAGGTACTCGCTCATCCGCATAGGCGCCCAACTGTATGGGCTCCGCCGGGTGCGTCAGGCGCGGCGCGGCGCCCGGCGGACGCGCGGCACTCCGGACGCGTGCACTAGGTTCTGGGTACACGGCCGGGCAACCCCCGGCCCGAACACCGCCACACGACTGGAGAGACCACATGGCCTTCGAGGTTCCGCCGCTTCCCTACGCGTACGACGCGCTCGAGCCGCACATCGACGAGCTCACGATGCGCACCCACCACGACAAGCACCACCAGGCATATGTCGACAAGGCCAACGCTGCCCTCGAGGGCACCGATCTCGCCGGCGCCCCGGTCGAGGACGTCGTCAAGGGCCTCGGCTCGCTGCCGGCCGACAAGCAGGGCCCGGTCCGCAACAACGCCGGCGGGCACCTGAACCACTCGCTGTTCTGGGAGTCGATGGCCGCGGATGCCGGCGGCGCCCCGGGCGGGGCGCTCGGCGCGGCGATCGACGCCGCGTTCGGCTCGTTCGACGCCTTCAAGGAGCAGTTCGAGGCCGCGGGCGTCGCCCGTTTCGGCTCCGGCTGGGCCTGGCTCGTCCTCGACGGCGGCGCGCTGAAGATCGTCAGCACCGCCAACCAGGACAGCCCGCTGGAGAACGGCCAGGCGCCGCTGCTCGGCAACGACGTGTGGGAGCACGCGTACTACCTGACGTACCAGAACCGCCGCCCGGACTACCTGAAGGCATGGTGGAACGTCGTCGCATGGCCGGTCGTCGAGGCCCGCTACGCCGCAGCCGGTGGTGCATAGGCCCGTCGGACCACTGCGACATGACGGCCGCCCCGGGCGCTAGCCTGGATCACGCGGCTTCTCGGGGGCGGCGTCGTGCCGCCCCCACTGTTTTCCGGCCCGACACCGCAACCCGTGGCCCCGAGTGGAGTTCCTCTCTGTGATGCCCCGTTTCCCTCGCACCATCCTCCTGAGCCTGCTGGCCGTCCTGGCCGCGGCGGCTCCGGCGCACGCCGCCTCCGACATGCTCGCCGGCATCGGCGACGACGGCGTCACCCAGCGCTCCCCGACGCTCGGCGCGCTCGTGATCCCCCAGTGGCAGGCGGACGGCGTCGACGTCGCCCGCGTGATGCTGGTCTGGAACTACATCGCTCCGGGTCGCGACGCCCTGACGCAGCCCGCGGGCTTCGACCCGGTCGACCCGAACGACCCGCAGTACTCGTGGGCCGATCCGGACCGCACCATCGCGCAGCTCGTGGCCGCCGGGATCAAGCCGATCATCACGGTCACCGGGCCCGCGCCGATCTGGGGCAGCGGCGTGCCGTCGCTGCGCAACAGCCGGTACAAGCCGGACCCGGCGAAGTTCGCCGCGTTCGCGAAGGCCGTCGCGCAGCGCTACGCGGCCGCGACCGACCAGTACATCCTCTGGAACGAGCCGAACATCGACCAGTGGCTGCAGCCGCAGTCGGACTGCGTCGGCAAGCGCTGCACGCCCGCCGCCCCGGCGGCCTACCGGGCCATCGCCAGCAAGGCGATCCCCGCGATCAAGGCCGGGGACCCGGGCGCACAGGTGTACTTCCCAGCGCTGGCGCCGCGCGGCGCACCCATCGCCAAGAGCCGCAACCTGAACCTCAAGCCGCTCCCGTTCTTGCGCGCGCTCGGCTGCGTGGACGCGAAGAACCGCCCGGAGCGGCGCAGCACGTACTGCCGCACCGGGTTCAAGCCGGTCAACGGCGACGGCATCGCCTACCACCCGCACGGGATCCTCAGCCCGCCGGACCAGCCCTACCCCGACCTGGACACGGCGTCGTTCGCCGACCTGCCGCGCCTGTACGGCACGGTCGATGCGATCCAGAAGGCGGGCGGCTTCCTCCACAACGGCTCGAAGACCGCCAGGTTCAACTTCTACTTCACCGAGTTCGGGTACGAGACCAACCCGCCCGACCCGCTGCGCGGCGTCTCGCTCAACGACCAGAACCGCTTCCTCCAGCAGGCGACGTACCTGGCCTGGAAGAACCCGCGCGTGAAGATGCTGATCCAGTACCTGTGGCGCGACGATGCGGTCGGCAGCAAGGGCACCGGCTTCTCCGGCTGGCAGTCCGGTCTGTTCGGCTTCGACGGGCGGCCCAAGCCGTTCGCCAAGGCGTTCCCCAACCCGTTCTGGGTCGACCTGCCGCGCGGGAAGCGCGTCGCGATGATCTGGGGCCAGGTCCGCCCCGGCGGCTCAGCGCAGGTGACGATCCAGAGCCAGCGCCCGGGATCGAGCACCTGGAAGACCCTCAGGACGGTCACGACGAACGCGCTCGGCTACTTCAGCACGCCGCAGACGGTGACCTCACCGACGACCTTCCGCTTCCGCTACCCGCTGGCGGGCTCCGTCGCCATGGGCGTCGTGCCCACCGCACCGGCGCCCGCCCCGGCCGGCGACTCGACCGGCGGCGCCTCGGCGTCGGCGGCCGGCCCCGTGCGCCTCGTGGCGTCGTCTGCGTGGACGGTCAAGCCGACGCGGGCGCGCGCGGCGAAGCGCGCGGCGAAGCGGCGCTGATCAGCTGCGGGTGAAGCGACGGCCCGCGACGGGCGACTGCGCCTCGTCCAGCGGGGCGCTCGTCACGCCCGCCGCCTGCAGCACGTCCTCGCCGCCGCCCGCTGCTTCAGCGGACGCCGCCTCCAGCATCGCGAGGCGCTCGGGCGTCATCTGCGACTCGTCCTCGTTCTCCTGCAGCCAGCGCGCGGCCTCGGCCGCCGCGGCGGCATCGCGCACGACGGTCTTCCCGGCCGCGTAGTACTTGTCGATCTCGGTGAACAGCTCGTCGACGAGCTGCTCGGTCGCGACCTTCTTCAGCGGCTCGCCCTTGGAGAAGATCATGCCCGCGTCCTTGGCGCCGGTGATGCCGAAGTCCGCGTGGCGGGCCTCGCCGATGCCGTTGACCGCGCAGCCCAGGACGGAGACCTCGATCGGGTCGTCGTAGGCCTCCAGGCGCTGCTCGATCTCGACGACGACGGAGTCCATGTCGAACTGCAGGCGCCCGCACGTCGGGCAGGCGATCAGCACGGGGCCGCGCTCGCGCAGCTTCAGCGCCTTGAGGATCTCCCAGGCCACCTTGACCTCCTCCTCGGCGTGGAAGGTGGAGAGCGAGATGCGGATCGTGTCGCCGACCCCGTCGGCGAGCAGGGTGCCCAGGCCGACGGCGGACTTCAGCGAGCCGGTGTACTTCGTCCCGGCCTCCGTGACGCCGAGGTGCAGCGGGTACGGGATCCGCTCGGCGAGCAGCCGGTTGGAGGCGATCGTGTTCGGGACGCTGGTGGACTTCATCGAGACCTTGAAGTTCGTGAAGTCCAGGCGCTCCATCAGCTCGACGAACTCCGTCGCGGCGGTCACCAGCGCCTCGACGGGGTTGCTGTACTCCAGGTCGCGCAGGTGCTTGGGCAGCGAACCCGAGTTGACGCCGATCCGCATCGGCGTCCCGGTGGCGTTGGCCTTGGCGATGACCTCGGCGACCTTGTCGGGGCCGCCGATGTTGCCGGGGTTCAGCCGCACGCACGCGGCGCCGGCCTCGATCGCCTTCAGCGCCAGCGTGTGGTTGAAGTGGATGTCGGCGATGATCGGGACCGGCGACTGCGCCACGATCGTCTTCAGCGCCTCGGCGTCTTGCTCGCGCGGGACCGCGACGCGGATGATGTCGGCGCCGGCCTCGGCGCAGCGATGGATCTGGTCCATCGTCGCCTGGAGGTTCGCCGTCTCCGTCTTGGTCATCGTCTGGACGGCGACCGGCGCGCCGCCCCCGACGGGGACGTCGCCGACCATGATCTGCCGCTGCGAGGCCATGACGTCAGTGTAGGCGGGCGGTCCGCGCCGATACGCTCGCGCCGATGCCACCGGTGAACGTCCGCGACTACGAGCGCCTGGCCGCCGAGCGACTCCACGAGGGCCCGCTCGGCTACTACGACGGCGGTGCCGGCGACGAGCGCACCCTGCGCGACAACGTCGCCGCCTGGGAGCGCCTGCGGCTGCGCCCGAGGGTGCTCCGGGACGTCAGCGAGGTGTCGGCCGCGACGACGGTGCTGGGCGCGGACGTCTCGATGCCCGTGCTGATCGCCCCGACGGCGCTGCAGCGGATGGCCCACGCCGACGGCGAGCCCGGCATGGCGCGCGCCGCAGCCGGCGCCGGGACGCTGATGACGATGTCCACGCTGGCGACCAGCACGCCGCAGGAGGTCGCCGCCGCAGCCCCCGGCGCACCGCGCTGGTACCAGCTGTACATCACGCGCGACCGCGGCATCTCGCGTGCGCTGGTCGACCAGGCTGTCGCGCACGACTTCCAGGCGATCGCCGTGACCGTCGACGCCCCGGTGCCCGGCAATCGCGAGCGAGACTTCCGGACGGGGTTCACCGTCCCGGCCGACCTCGACATGCCCGCGGTCACCGCCGCGCTCGGGCGCTCCGGCGGCGTGACGGTCCAGGACTTCTTCTCCGTCGTCGACCCGGCGCTCACGTGGACCGAGCTCGAGCGGTTCGCCGCCGACTGCCCGCTGCCGGTCATCGTCAAGGGCGTGCAGACCGGCGAGGACGCGGCGCTGGCCTGCGAGCACGGTGCTGCGGCCGTCGTCGTCTCCAACCACGGCGGGCGCCAGCTCGACGGCGTCTGCGCCACGGCCGAGGTCCTGCCCGAGATCGTCGAGCAGGTCGGCGGCCGCATGGAGGTCTACGTGGACGGCGGCATCCGCCGCGGCACCGACGTCCTGGCCGCGCTCGCGCTCGGGGCGCGGGCCGTCCTCGTCGGCCGCCCCGCACTGTGGGGCCTCGCCGCCGGCGGTGAGGCGGGCGCGCGCGACGTGCTGGAGATCCTGCGTGCCGAGGTCGAACTCGGCCTGGCCCTCCTGGGCTGCCGGACGGTGGACGAGGTCGGGCCGGAGCACGTGGTGCGCTGACCCGGCATCAGCCTGGGCGCGTCGCGCATGCGTGTCATGCATCGTGCGCCCTGCTCGACGCCGACCCTCGGCGCAGCGCCTGCTCGATCTGGCTCGCGACGTCACGTGGGCGCCGCCGGAGGTCGGCATCGGTGAACCTGAGGATGGTGTAGCCGCGCAGCTGGAGCCGGTTGGACACGCTCCGGTCGGACTGGAAGGCGGTACGGGTGCCATGACCCTGCCAGCCGTCGGTCTCGACGGCCACGCGCTCCGCCCGCCAGACGAAGTCGATCCGCTTCCCGGCGATCGACGTCTGCGTGCGGGGCCGCGGCAGGCCGTGCGCGTCGCAGATGTCGAGCAGCCGATCCTCCAGGCCCGACTCAGCCAGGACGAGATCCTCGACGATGCCGGCCAGCGCTTGGCGCGGCCGGCGCGCCAGGGCCTCTTGGACCGCCGCCAGGTCGAAGCGCCGCACGAACTGCAGTTCACGCACGAGCCTCAGGAGCGCCTCGCGATCGAGTTCGGTGGCAAGATCGACCAGCGTCCGGGCGGGCGACGTCACCGGAATCCCGCGATGGACGCTGCGGTCCTGCGGTTCGAGCGCCGCACGGTGGACCGCGACGCCACGCCGCCGACGCCCCGAGCGCGTCGCGATCGTGACGTCCGGGAGACCGCCCTCGCCCGCGCGCGCCGACCAGAGGACCGATGCGCTCCGGTGGCTCAGCACGGCACCGCCGCCACACGCGAGGACCGCAGCGAGCCATCGCATCTCGGGGCGGGGAGCCGCATGTCCGACGGCGTAGACCCCGACGTGCAGCCGATGCAGCCGCCCGGTCTTGACCCGATGCGCGATCGCGCCCCGCCCGAGCCCGAGCGCGACGAGTTGCGCGTGCGTCGCGACGCCGTACTGGCGCCCAGCGATCGCCGCGATCCGGGCGTCGAACGATGGAAGCTGGTCGCGGCGTGCATGCATGTCATGCACAGGACGACCAGGCCGCCGGATTCCCCCCTCCGCGAGGTTCGCGGGTGCGCCGCCGCCGCGGCGGAACGCTAGCCCGCGTACATCGCCTCGACGACGGCGTCGTACTTCGCGCCGATCGGCTTGCGCTTGAGCTTCATCGTCGGCGTCAACTCGTCGCCGCCCGGCGCCCAGTCGCCCTCGAGGATCGTGAACTTCTTGATCTGCTCGACACGGGCGAGGTGCGAGTTGGCCACCTCGACGCCCTTCTGGACCTCGGCGATGACGGCCTCGTTCGTCGCCAGCGCCTCGAGGGCGGTGTCCTCGATGCCCTGCTGCTTGGCCCAGAGCGGCGCGAAGTCGGCGTCGAGGACGATCAGCGCGGTGTTGTAGGGTCGCGCGTCTCCGATGCAGCACGCCTGCCCGATCAGCGGGTGGGCGCTCTTCAGGTGCGCCTCGATGTTCGCCGGCGACATGTTCTTGCCGGCCGCGTTGATGATGATCTCCTTCTTGCGATCGACGATCTTGAGGTAGCCCGCCTCGTCGAACGCCCCGATGTCGCCCGTGTGCATCCAGCCGTCGGCGTCGATCGCCTCCGAGGTCTGCTCGGGCAGGTTGCGGTAGCCGAGCATCACGATGTCGCCGCGGACCAGGACCTCGCCATCGTCCGCGAGCGTGATCTCGACGTTCGGGCCGGGCGGGCCGACGGTCCCGATCCTGATGTTGCCCGGCGGGTTGACGGTGCCCGCGCCGCAGGTCTCCGACATGCCCCACAGCTCGGCCAGCGGCAGGCCGATCGCGTGGAAGAACTCGAGCACCTCGACGGGCGTCGGCGCGGCGCCGACGTTGATCGCCAGCACCTCGTCCAGCCCGACCATCGCGCGCCAGGCGGCGAAGATGGCGGCGTCCGCCTCGGCGACCTGCGCCGCCAGCTCGGCCGGGACCTCCTCCCCGCGCTGCTCCAGGCGCACCTTCTGGACGGCGGCGGCCAGCGCCGCCTGCAGCTTGTCGCGCTGCTCGGGCTCCTGCCCGGCGACCATCGTGTCCAGCCCGGCCTTCAGCTTCTCCCAGATGCGGGGCACGGCGAAGAACCAGTGCGGGCGCACGTCCCGGAGCGCCGCCATCACCTGGCCGGGGTCGTCGCAGGTCGTGATCTCGAGCCCGAAGACGATCGGCAGGTAGTGATGCGCCGCGCGCTCGGCGATGTGCGCCGCCGGCAGCCATGACACCACGCGCGCACCGGCGGGGAACTGGACGATCTCCTCGATCCCCTTGACGGCGCTCAGCAGGTTGCGGTGCGCGAGCTGGACGCCCTTCGGGGGGCCCGTCGTCCCGGAGGTGTAGATCAGGGTCAGCACGTCCTCGGCGCCGACCTCGGCGACGGCCGCCTCGGCGTCGAAGCCCGGGTTGCTCCCGGCGACGTCGGCGAGCGCGATGACGCCATCCGGCGTCCCCTCCGCGGGCGGGTCGATCAGAATCACGTGCTCGACGTCCGGCAGCTCCTTGCACGCCTCCAGCACCATCGGGAGATATGTCTGCTCGACGATGACGACCCTGGCGCCCGCGTCGCCGACGATGTAGCTGATCTGCTCGGCGGTGTAGGTCTGGTAGATCGAGAACGGCGTGCCGCCGGCCGTCACGACGGCCAGGTCGGCGATGTGGAACTCCGGGCGGTTGGCGAGCATCAGCGCGACGGTCGATCCCCGCTCGACGCCCAGGGCGCGCAGCCCACCGGCGAGGCTGTCCACCTGATCGCGGACCTCGCCCCAGGTCAGGCGGACGTCGCCCGAGCGGGTCCGGATCGCCAGCTCCCCCTCGCGCTCAGCGGCGGTGATGCGGAACGCCTCGGCGATCGTCGTCGCCTCGCTCGTGGACCGGGCCCGGACACTCGTCTCCATGCCCGGCACCGTACCGGCTCGCGGGCGGGCGGTGCGGCCGCGCTGACGCAGGCGTCACCTTCGCCCCGG
The DNA here is from genome assembly GCA_046594555.1 of Solirubrobacteraceae bacterium. Taxonomy (GTDB): domain Bacteria; phylum Actinomycetota; class Thermoleophilia; order Solirubrobacterales; family Solirubrobacteraceae; genus F1-60-MAGs163. Next base: position 58,749 of record JBKJRO010000109.1, on the reverse strand, counting down.
ATCACCGGGTGATGCTGAAGCCCTCGCCCCGCAGGCGGCCGATGTCGTTGCTCAGGCCGATGGCGAAGAGGGCGATCACGAGGATGAAGCCGACGGCGCTCGCACGCTCCAGGACCGCGTACGGGATCGGCCGCCCGCGGACCTTCTCGGCCAGCGCCCAGAAGATGTGACCGCCGTCGAGCGGCAGGAACGGGAACAGGTTCACCAGCGCCAGCGAGAGCGAGATGATCGCCAGGACGTACATGGCCTGGGCCCAGTCGAAGGCGACCGACTTCTGCGTGACCTCGTACGAGCCGACGATCCCGGAGACCTGGCCTCGCGCCTTGGAGTCGTAGACGAGTTTCGTGATCGCGGTGACGGTCGCCGTGGTGATGTCCCACATCCGGCTCGTCGATTCGCGCGCCGCCGAGGCGGGGCCGGCACTGCTGCGATCCACGGCGAAGGAGAAGCCGAGCCGGGACTTGCGGGCCGCCTGGTCGTACCGGGGGACGGCGTTGATCGTGACCGTCCTCCCGTCCCGCACGAGGCGCACCGTCGCCGGCGTCGCCGCGCGGCAGCCCTGCGTCGGCCTTCCCGCGCACTTGTGGGTCGAGACCTGCCGGCCGAGCGCGGCCGCGTCGCCGCGCACGCCGTCGACCGTGACGAGCCTGTCACCCGGGCGCAGGACGGACGCGGCGACCGAGCCGGGCTCGACCCGGTCCACGCGGGTCGTGCCGTGCGCGATCCCGAAGTGCAGGTAGAGCCCGAAGAGGATCGCGAACGCCACGAGCACGTTCATCGCGGGGCCGGCGGCGATGACGGCGATCCGCTTCCAGACCGGCATCTTGAAGTACGCCCGGGCGACGACCGCCTCGGGGATCTCCTCGTTGGGGTTCATCCCCGTGATCCGCACGTAGCCGCCCAGCGGGATCGTGCCGATCGCGTACTCGGTCTCGCCCCGCTTGAGCTTGAACACGTGCGGCGGGAAGAACAGCGAGAAGCGCTCGACGCGCATGCCCACGGCCTTGGCCGCGGCGAAGTGGCCGAACTCGTGCAGCAGGACGAGGGCGGCGAAGCCGAGGAACGCGAGGAGGTAGCTCAACCCGTCCGAGTCTAGGCGGCGGCGACGCGGCTCACGCCGCTTGGTCCACCAGGGCGGCCGCGATCTCACGCGCAGCGCGGTCGGCGTCGTACAGCGTGTCGAAGGCCCGGACGGGCTCGCCCGGCACCTGGTCGAGCGTCCGGGCGATGACCTCGGCGATCGTCAGGAAGCCGATGCGGCCGGCCAGGAACGCGTGCACCGCGACCTCGTTGGCCGCGTTCAGGACGCATGGCGCGGTGCCCCCCGCCCGCCCGGCGGCGCGGGCCAGGCCCAGGCTCGGGAACGTCGCCTCGTCCACCGGCTCGAACGTCAGCGCCCTGACCTCGGCCAGGTCCAGAGCGCGCACCGGCAACTCGACGCGCTCGGGATGGTGCAGCGCGTAGGCGATCGGGACGCGCATGTCCGGGTGGCCCAGGTGCGCGAGCGAGGAGCCGTCGCAGAGCTGCACGTAGGAGTGGACGATCGACTGCGGGTGCACCACGACGTCCAGGCGGTCATAGGGCACGCCGAACAGGTGGTGGGCCTCGATGACCTCCAGGCCCTTGTTCATCAGCGTGGCGGAGTCGATCGTGATCTTGCCGCCCATCGCCCAGGTGGGGTGGTTCAGCGCCTCCGCGATCGTCACCTGCGCCAGCTCGTCGCGCGTGCGGCCGCGGAACGGCCCGCCGGATGCGGTCAGCACGAGCTTGTCGACGGTCCCGGGCGCCTCGCCGGCGAGCAGCTGGTGCAGCGCCGAGTGCTCGGAGTCGACGGGGATCAACCGCGCGCCCGTCGCCTCGGCGAGCTGCATCACGAGCTCGCCGCCGACGACCAGCGACTCCTTGTTGGCCAGCGCCAGGTCGATGCCCTCCCCCAGCGTCGCGACGCTCGGGCCCAGCCCGGCGGAGCCGACGATCGCGTTGAGCACCAGGTCCGCGCCGGACTCGAGGATCAGCTCGACGAGGCCCTCCGGACCGCCGAGGACCTCACCGTCGAAGCTCGCGCGGGCCCGCTCGATCGCGTCGGGGTCGCTGAGCGCGATGCGCGTGACCCCGGCGGCGCCGGCCTGCGCGATCAGCGCCTCCCACGAGCGGTCGGCGCTGAGGCCGACGACCTCGAGGCCCTCGCTGCGCCCGACGACGTCCAGCGCCTGGACGCCGATCGATCCGGTCGACCCGAGGATGAGGAGGCGGCGCGGCACGGTCGGCCACAGTCTGCCGCAACCCGGCCACGAGGCCCCGAGCGGGCGTACCATGCGTGCTGATGCCCGATCCGGCGATGGCGACGCTCAGCGGCCTTCCGTGCCCGTCCTGCGGCGAGCGGATGCTGCGATCCACGACCGCGCAGCCCGGGCCGGTCCGCTGCACCGCGTGCGATTCGCAGCTCCACGGCGTGGCCGACGTGAGCGTGGTCGCGGACCATGCCCACCGCTTCGGCGGCTGCTGCGCCGGGTTCATCCGGCACGAACTGCGCTGGCGCGACCGCGACGGCACCGACGGCGTCACCGCGTTCGAGACCTGGACCCAGGACCGGGTCCTGCTGGCGGCGGGCGACCGCGTGTCGGTCCTGTTCCCCGCCGATCAGCGCCCCAGCCGCCGCCACCGCCGATGCCGCTGATGGTCGCCGACCACACCACCGGTGACGTCTGGCCGCTCGCCGGTGCGCTGCCGGTCGAGACGCTGCGACCCGTGTGGTAGCGATCAGGTCCGCTTGTAGCGGAAGTGCTTGCTGTTGAACAGCACGCTGTAGCAGGTGCCGCCCGCCGGCTTGCGCGTGCAGTAGAAGCCCGACAGCTGGCCCTTCACGGGCTTCAGCGTGAGGCGCAGCGCCTTGCGCGCGCCCGGGCAGCTCATGCCGGCGCGCTGGTAGATCGTCCAGGTCGTCCACGTGCAGGCGGCGGCCGCGTGCGCGCGGGGCCTGGCAGGCGCGGCGGGCGCGGCGAGCGCCAGCGCAGCGATCAGGGCGACGAGGACCGCGCCGAGGCGGGCCGGTGCACCGGGCTTCAGGGTCTTGTGCGTGCCGTTCATAGCGCGGGCGAAGGTAGCGGGTCCGCGCGCGTACGGCAACACCCAACCGTCGGCCGCCGGGCCCGGATCCGCCCGCTGCGCGAGACTCCTCGGCGTGCCCATCACCCCGGACGCCACCGAGGCGCAGCTCCGCGCCTTCTACGAGGACTGCTACGGCAAGGGCGACGCGGACCCGGCACTCGGCGAGCGCGGCGGCCGCTGGCGCGCGCTCTGCGGCGCGGGCAAGGCCGAGCACGTCCGGATGCTCTGCGCCCGCGCGGGCATCGAGCCGCGGCGGATCCTGGAGGTCGGGTGCGGCGACGGGGCGATCCTGGCGGCGCTCGGCGACGGCGGCTTCGGCGCGGCCCGCGACGGCTACGAGATCTCGACGACCGGTGCGGCGCTCGCCGCGCGGCATCCGGGCATCGGTGCGGTCGGCGTGTTCGACGGCACCACGCTGCCGGAGGCCGGCGGCGCATACGACCTGGGCATCCTCAGCCACGTGCTGGAGCATGTGCACGACCCGGCGGCGCTGCTGCGCGAGACCGCACGCGTCTGCGGTGCCGTGCTGGTCGAGGTCCCGCTCGAGGACAACGTCTCCGCCAGGCGACCCGCCAAGCGCCTGCACGCACTGGAGATCGGCCACCTGCAGCGCTTCAGCCGCGCCGAGATCCGCGACGTCGCAGCCGCCGCCGGACTCCGCGTCGCAGCCGAACTGTACGACCCCCTTCCCCGCGAGGTCCAGCGCTTCTGGGCGACCGACGCAGGCGCCATCCGGCGTGCCGATGCCCGCTGGGTCGCACGCCGGGCGCTGATGTTCGTCCCGCCCGTCGGGCGACGACTGATCACGGTCCACTGGGCGGGACTGTGCGTTCCCGCCCGCTGACGCCCTACAGCAGCGCCTGCCAGACGTAGTAGCCGGCGACGATCGCGAACAGCGCTGCGTCGAGGCGGTCGAGCGCGCCGCCGTGCGCGCCGAAGATCGCGCTCGTGTCCTTCACGCCGACGTCCCGCTTGACGAAGCTCTCGAAGATGTCGCCGATCGGCGCCGCGATCGCCACCGCCAGGCCGATCAGCAGCGCGTCCGTCCCGCTGAGCCAGTCCTGATAGAGCCCGGCGAACCACGCCGCCGCGATCGCCGCGGCCATCCCGAACAGGAGCCCCTCGACGGTCTTGTTGGGCGACAGCGTCGGCGCCAGCGGGCGCTTGCCGAGGGCGCGGCCGCCGATGTAGGCCCCGGTGTCGCCGATGAACGTCGCGACCAGGACGTCGGCGAGGATCCCCCCGCCGTGCGGCAGCCCGCGCAGCAGGACGGCGTGCGCGAACGGCAGGCCGATCCAGAACAGGCCGAGCGCCGTGACGGCCATGCCGGCGGCGCTGGTCCGCTGAGGCTGCAGCAGCCCCAGCCCGAAGACGAACGGCAGCGACGCCATGAACGCGAGCAGCACGGTCGACGCGTCTCCGAGCGCCGCCGCGGCGACGAGTCCTGCGAGCGCGAGGAACCCGCCGAAGATCACGGGGCTCGTGCGGTCGAACAGGGTGAACAGCTCGCGCAGGCAGATCGCGCCCAGCGCCACCATCCCGACCGCGAACAGCGGGCCGCCGGCGACCACGAGGACGACGGCGAGGATCACCAGCGGGATCGCGGACAGGACCCGCGCCGTCAGGTCCGAGGTGCGGTTGCGTCGTCCGCGGCTGCGGGCGCGCTTGGCGGACGGGGCCGGCCGCCGGTCGCGCGGAACGGACATCAGCGACCCCCGAACCGGCGCCGGCGCCGCGTGAACTCGTCGAGCGACGCGATCAGCGCGTCGCGGCTGAAGTCCGGCCACAGCTCGTCGCGGAAGATCAGCTCGGAGTACGCGGACTGCCACAGGAGGTAGTTCGACAGGCGCTGCTCGCCGCTCGTGCGGATCACCACGTCGGGGTCGTGCATCTCGGGCGCGTAGAGCAGCGCCCGGAACGCCTCCTCGCCGCCGCCCTTGTAGCGCTCGGCGGCGTCCAGCACCTCGGCCCGGCCGCCGTAGTTGAACGCGACGAAGAGCGTGATCCGGTCGCAGGCCGCGGTCTCGGCCTCCGCCCAGTCCATCTGCTCCAGCAGCGCCGGCGCCACGCCGGCGCGACGGCCGATGAAGCGCATCCGCACGCCCTCGTCGCGCAGCTCGGGCGTCTCGGTCCGCAGCCGCTCGGAGAACATCCGCATCAGGCCGGTGACCTCCTCCGCCGGGCGCGACCAGTTCTCGGTCGAGAACGAGTAGACGGTGAGTTCCTCGACGCCCAGCTCGGCCGCGTCTCGCAGGCGGGCCTTGACCGTGTCGGCCCCGGCCCGATGGCCGTCCGTGGCGGGCAGACCGCGCTGTGATGCCCAGCGGCCGTTGCCATCCGTGATGATGGCGACGTACCGCGCCGCGCGGCCGTCGGCCGCCATCACACCTCCATGATCTCGGCTTCCTTGCCCTTCAGGTAGCCGTCGAGCTCGGCGATCTTCGTGTCGGTGAGCTTCTGCAGTTCCACCTCGCCGCGATGCTCGTCGTCGGCGCCGACGTCGCCGTCGGTGCGCAGCCCGCGAAGGTCGTGCATCACGTCGCGGCGGACGTTCCGCACGGCGATCCGGCCCTCCTCGGCGATGTGCCGGGCGACCTTGACCAGCTCGCGGCGGCGCTCCTCGTTGAGCTCGGGGATCGCCAGGCGGATGATCTTGCCGTCGTTCCCGGGTGTGAGGCCCAGGTCGGACTCCTGGATCGCCTTCTCGATCACCTTGATCGAGGACTGGTCGAAGGGCTGGATGGTCAGCAGCCGCGCCTCGGGCGCGTTGATCGTGGCCAGCTGCTTCAGCGGGGTCACGGCGCCGTAGTAGTCGACCATGACGCGGTCGAGCACCGACGGGCTGGCGCGTCCGGTCCGCACGCCGGCGAACTCGGAATTCGTGGCCTCGACGGATTTCTGCATGCGCTCCTCGGCGTCGAGAAGCAGTTCATCGATCAGTTCGCTCATGTTGTGACCAGGGTGCCGACGCGCTCGCCGGACACTATCCGGTCGATGTTCCGCTCGTCATCCATGTTGAAGACGTACAGGGGCACCGCGTTCTCCATGCACAGCGCCAGCGCCGTGGCGTCCATCACCTTCAGCCCGCGCTGCAGGGCGTCCATGTGGGAGATCGAGGGGATCAACTGGGCTTCGGGGTCCTCGCGCGGGTCGGCGGTGTAGACCCCGTCGACGCCGTTCTTGGCCATCAGGATGGCCTCGGCGTGGATCTCGGTGGCGCGCAGGGCGGCCGCCGTGTCGGTGGTGAAGAACGGATTGCCGGTGCCGGCGGCGAAGATCACGACGCGCCCCTTCTCCAGGTGGCGCATGGCGCGGCGGCGGATGTACGGCTCGGCCACCTCGGCGACCGTGATCGCCGACTGGATGCGCACGTCGACGCCGACCTTCTCCAGGGCGTCCTGCAGCGGCAGGGCGTTGAGGAGCGTCGCGATCATGCCCATGTAGTCCGCCGTGGCGCGATCCATGCCCGCGGCCGCGCCCGCCATGCCGCGGTAGATGTTGCCCGCGCCGACGACGATGGCCACCTCCACCCCGCGCTCGCGCACCGAGCGGATCTGCGTGGCGACCCCCTTGAGGCGCTCGGGGTCCGTGCCGTACTCCAGGTCGCCCATGAGGGACTCGCCGGAGAGCTTGATGAGGACGCGGCGGAAGACGGGGTCGGGCACTGGCGCTGACCCTACCGGCGTGGTGTCGGTGGCGGCGGCCCGGGTGGTCGCGCTGATTGCGTGGCAGCCGGGCACGCGCCGCGCAGGCATCGCGCACGATGAGGCCAAGAGCGATGTTCTGCGCCGGCCGTCGTGCGTCGCGGCGGGGGACATCCGTGCAACCTGCAGGAGGCACGTGGCACGCCCCCGCACGCGATGACACGGCGGGCGGCGCAGACCACAGGCCAAAGGCCACAGACCACTACTCGCCGACGGCAAACCTCACGAACCGGCGAACGACGACGTTCTCCCCGGTCTTGGCCGACAGGTCCGCACGGATCTGATCGATCGTCTTGCCGTCGTACTTGTCGGCGTTGACGTGCTGCTGCGTCAGCAGCGAGATGTCGCCGAGCCACTTGTTGAGCATGCCCTCGACGATCTTCGGGCGGATGTTGTCCGGCTTGTCCGCGGCCTGCTGCTCGAAGACGCGGACCTCGGCGTCCTTGGCGTCCTGCGGCACCTCGTCGCCACTGACGTACTGCGTCTGCGGGCTGGCGGCGATGTGCATCGCGACGTCGCGGGCGAACGCGATGAACTCGTCGTTCTTGGCCACGAAGTCGGTGTTGCAGTCGACCTCGACGAGCACGCCGACCTTGCCGTTGGCGTGGATGTAGGACTGGACGGTGCCCTCGGCGGCCTCGCGGTCCGCGAGCTTGCCGATCTTGTTGCCCATCTTGACCCGGAGGATCTCGACCGCCCTGTCGACGTCGCCCGACGACTCGGTCAGCGCGTTCTTGCAGTCCATCATGCCGGCGCCGGTCTGCTTGCGCAGGGCGGCGACGTCGCTGGCGGAGATGGTGGTCATGCGGGGCTTCCTTCCTCGCCTGCGGCCTCCGGGGCGGCGGGCGTCTCGACCGGGGCCTCAGGGGCGGCCTCGGGTGCGGGAGCCTCGGCAGCCGGAGCGGCCTCAGCGGCCGCAGCCTCGGGTGCAGGGGCAGCCGGAGCCTCGGGGCCAGGGGCGGCCGGAGCCTCGGGGGCCGGAGCGGCCTCAGCAGCCGGAGCAGCCGGAGCCTCGGCGGGTGCCGCGGCGGCCTGTGCCGCAGCAGCGGCCTGGGCGGCGGCCGCCTCGGCGGCGGCGGCTTCGCGGGCGGCGCGCTCGGCGGCCTCGCGGGCCGCGCGCTCCTCGGCCTCGGCCTTGGCCTTCTCCTCGGCTGCGAGGAACGCCAGGCGGCCCTCAGTGAGCGTGTCGGCGATCGCACCGGCGATGACGTTGCACGAGCGCATCGCGTCGTCGTTGCCGGGGATCACGAAGTCGATGCCGTCCGGATTGCAGTTGGTGTCGACCAGCGCGATGATCGGGATCCGCAGGCGCTGGGCCTCCTTGATCGCGATCGCCTCGACGTTGAGGTCGACGACGAACATCGCGTCGGGCTGGCGCTGCATGTGCTTGACGCCGCCCAGGTTGGCCTGGAGCTTCTCCAGGTCGGCCAGCGCCGACAGGCGCTCACGCGTCGGCAGCAGGTCGAGCTGGCCCTCGGCCTGGTAGCGCTCCAGGTCGTGCAGGCGCTTGATCCGCAGGCCGATCGTCTGGAAGTTCGTCAGCAGGCCGCCGAGCCAGCGGTGGTTGACATACGGCATGCCCGAGCGCTCGGCGGCGTCCTTCACCGCGTCGCGGGCCTGCTTCTTCGTGCCGACGAACAGCACGATGCCGCCGCGCTGGCTCAGCTGCTCGACGAACTCCTGCGCCTGGCGCAGCAGCGCCTCGGTGCGCAGCAGGTCGATGATGTAGATGCCGTCGCGCTCGCCGTAGATGTAGCGGCGCATCTTCGGATTCCAGCGACGCGTCTGATGTCCGAAGTGGACACCCGACTCGAGCAGATCCTTGATCCCGACCGTGGGCTGGGCCATGGGTACTCCCCTTGAATGGAATTGGGCGATGAACCCGCGGACGACGTGGCGAAACCCGGAGAGTGAGGCGCAGTGCGCGCCTCCCGGGCAGGGTCACCAGTCGGGGAACCCACGGGGTAGAAGGGACAACGGACCACCACAGGGTAGCGACCGTGCGTCTAGCCTGACCCCGTGGCCGACCACCGACTCCACGCCCTCGTGCCGGGCTTCGCCGACGTCGCCGACGACTACGAGCGCGGGCGCCCGGACTACCCGTCCGCGTTCGTCCCCGAGGTGTGCGCCGACGCCGGCATCGCGCCGGGCGCGCGGGTTCTGGATCTCGCCGCGGGCACCGGCAAGCTGACGCGCGCGCTGCTCACGGCGGGCCTCGACGTCGTCGCCGTGGAGCCGCTCCCAGGGATGCGCGAGCGACTGGCGGCGACGCTGCCTGCGGACCGGATCCTCGATGGATCCGCCGAGGCCCTGCCGCTGCCGGACGCCGTCGTGGACGCCGTCTTCTGCGGCGACGCGTTCCACTGGTTCGACGGGCCCGCGGCACTGACGGAGATCGCCCGCGTGCTGCGCCCCGGCGGCGCGCTGATCCTCTCCTGGCTGATCCCTGCGAGCGCGGACGGTGCGTCCTGGTGGCCGCGCGTCGGCGCCGTCCTCGACGCCGTCCGGCCCGAGCACCCGGCCTACACGCCAGACCGCGGGATGGCGGCTCTCGACGCCCACCCCGCGTTCACGCCGCGGGCACCCGTGCCCGTGCCCTTCGTGCACACCACCGACGTGGCGGGCCTCTGCTCCTACGTCGCCTCGTTCAGCTATGTCGGGGCGATGGCGCCGCAGGACCGGGCGAGCCTGCTCGCCGACGTCGCCGCGGCCGTCGCCGGCGAGCCGCTGCCGCTGCGCGCGGCGAGCGTCGCCGACGCCTGGGTCACGACGCGGCGCGCTTGAGCGCCGCCTGCAGATCCGGCGGGAGTGGCGATCGCACGTCCACAGGCTCGCCGGTGAACGGGTGCTCGAACGCCAGGCGAGCGGCGTGCAGGAACTGCCGGTCCAGCCCCAGCTTCCCGGCCGCGCCGTAGGACGGATCGCCCACCACGGGTGTGCCGATCGCCTGCATGTGGACGCGGATCTGGTGCGTGCGCCCGGTCTCCAGCCGCACCCGCAGCAGCGTCGTCTGCGGCAGCGCGCGCTCGATCTCGAAGTGGGTCACCGCATCGTGCGGATCGTCGGTGTCGGTGGACATGATCAGCCGGTTCCGGCGGTCGCGGCCGATCGGCGCCTCGATCGTGCCGCTGCGCGACTGCGGCCGGCCCTCGACGAGGGCCAGGTACTCGCGGGTGATCCTCCGCGCCTGCATCAGCGCCTTCAGGCGCCGGTGCGCCTCCTCGTCGCGGGCGACGACGAGCAGACCGGAGGTGTCGCGGTCCAGCCGGTGCACGATCCCGGGGCGCTCGGCGTCGCCGCCGCCGGCCGCGCGGCCCGACAGCGCCTGCACGAGGGTCCCGGTGCTGTGTCCGCGGGCCGGATGCACCACGACGCCGGCGGGCTTGTCCACGACGAGCAGCCGGTCGTCCTCGTAGGCGACGCGGAAGTCCGCGGGCGCGGCGTCCGGCGCGGGCGGGCGCAGGTCCGCGTCGAGATCCACGGTGATGCGCTCGCCCGCGCTGACCTTGTGCCGCTTGGGCACGGCGCTCCCGTTCACCAGCACAGCGCCGAGCTCCAGCAGTCGCTGGGCGCGGCTGCGCGATCCGACGTGCGGGGACAGCACGGCATCGAGCCGCCCGCCCGCCTCCTCAGCGTTGACTGTCAGATCCATCGGCTGCAGCTTGACGCTCTGTGGCCCGGGCGTCGCGCTCGACGACGATCAGGAGGACGATCACACCCAGGGTGATGGCGATGTCGGCGACGTTGAAGGCCGGCCAGTGCGGGACTTTCACGAAGTCGGTGACGCTCCCGCCCGACGCGCGGTCGAGCGCGTTCCCGAGGGCGCCGCCGACCAGCAGGCCCGTCGGCAGCCACACGGCGTCGGTGTCCAGGTGCGTCAGGAAGTACCCGAGCAGCCCGATGACCGCGGCGCCGACGAACAGCGCGACGAGCCCCGGGCTGCCCGACAGGCGCCCGAACGCGACGCCGTCGTTCTCGGAGTGCACGACGCGGAGCAGCTGCCCGACGACCTCGTCGGCGCTGCCCGTGCTGACGCCGTCCCGGACCAGGACCTTCGTCAGCACGTCCACGGCGATGATCGTGCCCGCCGTCACGGCGGCCAGGGCGATCACGCGCCCGCGTGACGCCGGCACGCCCTACCCCGCGACGAGGTTCACGACGATGCGCCCGACGACCTGCAGCACGATCACCGCGACGAGCGGCGACAGGTCGATCGGGCCGACCATCGGCACGAAGCGGCGGAAGATCGACAGGAACGGCTCGCACACCTGGCGCAGGAACTCGAGCACCGCGTTGAGCGGCCGCGAGTACGGCACCCGCCCCCCGAAGCTGAAGAACATCTGGCTGACGATGTACGCCAGGATCAGCAGGATGTAGATCGAGATCAGGGTGCCGAGGTAGTCCGCGATGCTGCTGCGGGCCGTCGCGAGGACAGCGACGGCGATCATCCGAGGCCTTCCAGGCTCGCGTCCATCGCGTCGTCGAAGGCAGCGCGCAGCCCGCCGGCCTCCAGCGCCCGCAGGCCCCGGGCCGTCGCGCCGCCTGGTGAGGTGACCTGTCGCCGCACGCCCAGCGTGTCCATGTCGCGGGACCGCAGCAGCGCCGCGCAGCCCTCGATCGCCGCGCCGACGAGCTCGGCCGCGAGCGGCGCCGGCATCCCGCGGCGCACCGCCGCATCGACCTGCGCCTCGGCGACGAGCGCCAGGAACGCCGGCTGGATGCTCATCAGGGTCATGGCGACGTTGATCTGCGACTCGTCCAGTTCGACGACGGTGCCGACCTCGGCGAGCAGCTCGCGAACCGTCGCGTAGGCCGCGGCGTCGCCCGCGTCGTCGGCGACCAGGCAGGTCACGCCGGCACCGACCTCGGCTGCGATGTTGGGCATGATCCGGTACACCGGGCGGCCCGGGTAGGCCGCGCGCAGGCGCTCGAGCGGCACGCCGCCGAGCAGCGAGATGATCGTGCTCGCCTCGGGCGCCGCCTCGGCCGCGATCGCCTCCAGCTGGCCCGGCTTGTGGCACAGCACCAGCACATCGGAGCGGCGCGCGAGTTCGGCGTTGGACGTCACGACCTCGCCGCCGACCTCGCCGGTCAGCGCTGCGGCGCGCTCGGCGACGACGTCGGTCGCCAGGACCGGGCGCTTCCACCCGCGAGCGAGGGCGAGCGCCATGTTGCCGCTGCCGAGAAGGCCGATCTGCATGGCGCGGACGGTAGCGGCGTCTGCGGCGGCCGCCTGGCCGCCCGCGACGGACTACGACTGGTTGAAGAAGCCCTTCTCGATCAGCTGCGCGCGCTCCTCGGCGGAGATCTCGACGTCGCGCGGCGTGAGCATGAAGACCTTGTCGGCGATGCGCTGCATCCCGCCGTCGAGCGCGTACGTCAGGCCGCTGCCGAAGTCGATGAGGCGCTTGCTGAGCTCGGTGTCGGTGTTCTGCAGGTTCAGCACGACCGGCACGCCGTCCTTGAAGCGATCGGCGACCTGCTGCGCGTCGTTGAAGCTCTTGGGGATGACGAGGTGCACACGACCGCCACTTCGGCTCCCGTTGCCGCCGGTGCGGCCGACGGGACGCAGCACGGCGGTCGGCCGGCTGGGCTCGTCGTCGGAGAAGATGTCGTCGATCTCGTCGCGGCGGCGGCGAGCCGGCATGCGGCGGACGTTGGGCCGCTCGCGGTAGCGATCCTCGAGCTCGGCCTCGGGCTCGTACGGCTCGTCCTTCGCGTACGGGTCCTGATCCTCGGCCAAGCCGAAGTAGACGAGCGCGCGGTGCCAGGAGTCGCGGAGAGCCATAGGTGCTGGAAGGGTAGCCCGAAATGGCCGGTCTGCTGCAAGGAATCGGCCGGGGGCTGTGGTTGCGGGTGGGCGGGCACGCCGTCGTGCGGCATGCCATCCGCCTCCCGCGGATGGCATGGACGTCCGCACGACGGCGGCTCCGCCCATCCGCTGACTGCCGGCCTCAGCTTCCTGCCGGCTTGTGCTAGGGGATCGCGGGGGGGCGTGTGGGCGCTTGGATCGTGCGGGTGGTGGCGCCGGTGGCGTCGTGCCAGGTGACTGATGGGCGCTGAGCGTCGACGATGAAGCGCGGGACCTGGGCGGTGATGAGGTTGTCGTGGACGGCGACCGTCAGGTGGAGGGCGCTCGGGTATTCGCGGTCGCGGTAGTAGGCGCGCGGCGCGACCTTCGGGTAGTCGAGATCGACGCTCGCCACGCCGTCCGGGACGAGCCCCAGCACGGTCGACGCGTCCTGCGTCCCGGCGGGCGCGTAGGCCATGATCGCGCCGTGGTCGACGACGTCCGCCACGGCGTCGCCGCCGAGGACCTGCGGGATGCCCTGGTCGCTGCGCCAGAGGAGGAAGGCGCGGTCGTGCGGGAGCAGCGCCTCGGGCGGCTGCGCCGCGTAGCCGCGGCGCGTGGCGGCGAAGCTGCGCAGCGCCGCGCGGCGCAGGGCCGGGGTCTTGCCGCGCAGATCGGCGACGAGCGTGGCCCGCTGCGCATCGAGGCAGCTCGCGGACGGCGGGCGGATCCCGTTGGTGCCCCGGTCGATGACGAGGACGGCGGTCGTGCCGTCCGCCGCCGTGAGCGAGCGCGCGGAGTCGGCGTACCTGGTGCCGCCGGCCACCCTGAGCCTGGTCACGTCACGGAGCGCGAGCTCCTCGGCCGTCGCCGGGCGGCGCAGCGGCGCGAACGCCGCGAGCGTCTGCGGCGCCGGCGCGTCCTGCGTCGTCGCAGGCGGCGCGGCCATGTCGTCGATCCGGCACGCCGCGCGGCGCCGGGCGACGCGGCGGTAGGCGCGGTCCACGAGCAGGCCGCTCTGCCCCTCCAGCATCATCGCGCGCTCGGCGGCCGCGCTCTTGAACACCGGCTGCCCGGTCCCGCCCGGCGCCGCGGCGGACGCGCCGCCGGGCACCGCGACGGCCACGGCGATGGCCACGGCTGCGGCGGTGCTGACACGGGTCATGGCACGCTCATGTCGTCGGTCGTCTGACACGGTCACACGACACCGAACGTCACGCTGATCGTCGCGGTCACCTGTGCCGGGACCCGGCATCCGTGGTGCGAGCGGAACTTCCGCGTGAAGACCCGCCGCCCGTTCTTGCCCTTGCGGAAGATCGGGGTGCGGATCGCGCCGCAGTACTTGCCCGGCCCGAAGGTGCCTTCCAGGCCATAGGCGGCGAAGGGCCCGTACGGGAATGGCTGGCTCTCGGCGATGCTGATCAGCGGCCCGAGTGTCAGCTTGCCGGCAGCGGCGAGCCGCTCTGCCTCCTCGGTGGCGTTCGCCACCGCGGCCGGGCCGACCTTCGCGCGAGCGGCCTCCACCGCAGCGGCGATGGCGGCGTCGGTCTGCGCGACGTCCTTCTGGACCTTGACCGACGCGGCGGCGACGGCGGTCACCGTTCGCGTGGGGGGATCGGCCGCGAAGGCAGGGACGGCTGCGGTGAGCGAGGCGGCGACGACGGCCGACACGGCGACGAGGCGGACGGGCACGGTGACGACCTTTCGTCGTTGACGGCCGGCATCATCCCGCATCCCGCACGCCGATCGCAACCGGCAACCGCCGCGCCGCTGACCCTCAGTGGAACAGCCGCGAGCCGACGCGGACGATCGTCGCGCCCTCCTCGACGGCGACGGCGAAGTCCTGGGTCGTTCCCATCGACAGCTCCGCGAGCCCATGCTCGGCGGCGAGCGCGGTCAGCGCAGCGAACCACGGGCGGCTCGCCTCGGGGTCGGCGGCCAGCGGCGGCATCGTCATCAGGCCCTCGACCGCGATCGGGCTGCGCGCCAGGAAGGCCGGCAGGTCGGCCGGGGCGATGCCGCTCTTGCCCTCCTCCCCCGCGATGTTCACCTCGACGAGGATCCGCAGATCTGGAACCGCGGCCGCGACCCGGCCGAGCTGCGTCAGGACGGAGTCGCTGCCGACCGAGTGGATCCGCCGCACCAGCGGTGCCACGTCCTTGACCTTGCGGCTCTGCAGGTGGCCGATGAAGTCGAACGTGAACCGCCCTGGCCACGCGTCGTTTTTGGCGCGCAGGTCCTGCATGCGGTTCTCGCCGAGCGTCGTCAGCCCCGCGTCCGCGAGCACGCCGAGCTCCTCGACGGCGACGTACTTCGTGGCGGCCAGCAGCTCGACGGCCGACGGATCGCGGCCGGCGCGGGCGCACGCCGCGGTGATCTGCGCCCGGACCTCGGCGACGTTCGCGCGGACGCGATCGGCCTGCAGGCCGCGGATCAGCTCCGCCATGCCACTCCCACCTGGCGCCCGGCGTGGATGCCCTCGCGCCGGTAGGAGAAGAACCAGCCGGGCGGGGCACAGATCGTGCACAGCCCGCAGTCGTGGATCTCGTCCACGGCCCACTGCTCCAGGAGCACGCGGGCGACCGCCTTCAGGTCCGCCCGCGGCCCGACGCGCATGCCCGGGCCCAGATGTTCGAACGCCGCGTGCACCTCGTCGCCGGTCTCGTAGCAGCAGACCCCCGCCCCCGGCCCGATCGCCGCGGCGATCCGCGTCGCACCGAGCCCGCGCAGCGCCGAGACGCCGGACTCCACGACCCCGTCTGCGAGTCCCCGCCAGCCGGCGTGGACGATCGCCACGGCCTCCGGCGCGATCAGCGCGATCGGCAGGCAGTCGGCAGCGCGCACCGCCAGCGGAACGTCCCGCCGGGCGGTGGCCTGGCCGTCGGCGTCTGCCGTGAACGGGCGGACCTCGTCGTCCGGCCCGAGCACGCGGACGCGATGTTCGTGGACCTGATGGTCCTGCGCCCAGCGCGCCACCGGGACGCCGACGTGGGCGGCGGCGCGCTCACCCTGCCCCGGGAGCGGCTCCTCGCGTGGAGCGAAGTCGCCGTCGGCGAAGCCCGTGAACAACGCGGAGCCGCCATCGAGCTCGATCGTCACGCCGGCCTCGCACCAGCGGAACGGCTCGGGAAGCGGGTGTCCGGCGGTCACGGAACGTCCACCGCGACGCCCGCGATCGGGGCGCGCTGGGCGTACTCGACGTGCGCGGTCCCGAGCGCCTGCAGCGTCTCGCGCAGCGCCCACCTGGTCCCGCTGCGATCCCAGACCCAGATCCGCGCGTCGCCGAGCGCGGTGTTCGCGCACCAGACGTTCGTGCCGTCGGGGTCGTCGTAGCGCACGCCGACCTGCGTCAGCGGTGGCGCCGAGGCGTGCATGACCACCTTGCGCGACCGGGTGCGGACCGTCGCCTCCAGGCCGGAGAGGCCGAACGCGCACCGTCCGCGGGCCAACGACGCCGGGCCCACCGCGCGGAACTCGTCCCCGAGCAGCCGTCCGACGGCGGGGGTGATCGGGCCGATCTCGCGCCCGGCGCGCGGCACGACGACGCTGACGAGGTCGATCCAGTCGTCGGGGCGCGGCTCGCCCTCGAGCGTCGCCAGGTCCGCCGCATGCAGCCAGCCCCAGCGACCCGCGTGCTGGGTCCCCCACAGGTGGGCCTGCTCGCCGCGCGCGCCCTCGACGGTCAGCTCGCGCCCGCCGAACCGGACGGTGCCGCTGATACGCAGGTCCGGGTGCGGGATCGCGAGCATCGTCTTGGCGATCCGCGCCCGGCCGACGATGGGATCGACGGGCACGCCGGGCGCCGCGGACGGCTCCCAGCGCAGATCCCAGGTGGCGTCGCGGGCTGAGCCCGCGATCCCCCGGTCGGTCAGCTCGGACGACCCGCACACCAGGCGGAACGGCCCGCTCGCCGCCTCCATCGCGGCGATCGGGTGCTGCTCATGGTGCGTCACGCGTGAGCCGTCGGCGCTGCTCGCCATGAACCAGACCCCGCAGGTCGGCTCCCCCTGCTCGGGCGCGTGGACGGTCTGGCGGATCCAGACACCCGTCCCGGATGCGACGTCGGTCAGCTCGAGGAAGTGGACCTCGTACCAGCCGGGCCCGCCGCCCCAGCGCAGGTCGTTCAGGTCGTGCGCCACGACTCGCGAATCTACTCCAGCGGTGCGAGGGCGGCGGTGAGCTGCGCCTCGCGCCCGGCGATGGTCCCGTCGAGGACCTGATCGAGCGTCCGCGCCAGGCGCGCGCCGATCTGCGGCCCCTCCGGCACGCCTGCGGCCAGCAGGTCGTCCCCGCCGATCTGCAGCCGCACGTGGCGCAGCTCGTCGATCCAGCGCCGCGCGTTCGGCCCGCCGGCGAGGGCGACCGCCTCGATCGGCGCGCCGCGAGCGGCGCGCGCGATCTGCGAAGGCGTGGCCGCCGCGCGCAGCGGCGCCCCCGTGACCCAGCGCGAGGCTGCGGCGACCAGATCGCGGTCGTGTCCCGGGAACTGCAGGTGGTCGAGCCAGCGGAACAGCAGGCGCAGCTCCATCGACCCCGTGCAGGCGGCGAGCACGAGCAGATCGCGGCGCCCGTTGCCGGGGAGCAGCTCCTGGGCCGGCGCGAGCGCTGCGGGCGCCGGGTCGAATCCCTCCGGGAGGACGTTCGGGTTCAGTGCGACGAGCGCCGCCAGCGCCGCCGTGGGATCGGGCTCGCTCAGCAGCAGGCGCAGCTCGTGGCCGATCCGCTCGCCGCTGACGGCCCCCGGACCAGCGACGGCCGCGAGCGCCGCGGTGTGCGGGTCGACGGCGAAGCCCAGCCGGGCCGCGTACCGCGCGACGCGCCAGACCCGCGTGGGGTCGTCGGTGAACGAGGCGTCGTGCAGCACGCGCAGGACGCCCGCCTCCAGGTCCTCCAGCGCGCCCGGTGCCGCGACGGTGCGGCCGGACGGCAGGGCGACGGCGATCGCGTTGATCGTCACGTCGCGGCGCGCCAGGTCCTCGGAGATCGGGGCCGGCTGGACCTGCGGCAGCGCGCCGGGCTCGGCGTAGGTCTCGGTGCGCGTCCGCGCCAGGTCGAACACGTGGTCGCCGTCGGCCACCGTCGCGGTGCCGAACGCCTCGTGCAGCAGGACGTCCCCGCCGAGAGCCTGGGCAAGCGGTCGCACGTCACCCTCGACGGCGACGTCCAGCTCGCTCGGCTCGCGGCCCAGCAGCAGGTCACGCACCGCGCCGCCGACCAGCCAGGCCTCGCCCGTCGCGGCCACGGCGTCGAGCAGGCGCACGCCGTCGGGCATGGAATGGAGCTTCGTGACCACTGCGCTTGCCACCATGAGGAGCAGATGATCCCGCCTTCGCGCGAACGCCGCGTCCGCCGCCGCCGCATCGCCGCCGTGGCGGGCGTCCTCGTCGTCCTGCTCGCCGGGGGCGCGTACGTGTACGAGCACCAGCGCGAGGCGAACATCTCCAACCCCGACGTCGCGTTCGAGCCCGTCCCCGTCGTCCCGCCGAAGGCGGTCGTCCCGCCGCGCGCCGACCGGACGTTCGAGTGGCCGATCTACGGCTACACCCCCGCGCGGACCCGCTTCTTCCCCCTCCAGCGCCAGGCCCGCCCTCCGTTCCTGCCGCGCTGGGCGGTGCGAGGGAACGAGCTGCTCGAGTTCTCGCCCGTCGCCGGCGGCGGCTCCATCTACATCCTCAAGAACAACGGGGCGCTGTACGCCGTCAAGCGAGCGACGGGCTACGTGCTGTGGAAGAAGAAGCTCGGCGACCTGGCGGCGTCGTCGCCCGCCTACCGCCACGGCACCGTGTTCGTGACGCTGCTCCAGGGCAAGGGCACGGCGGGCGGGCGCGTCGCGGCTGTCAGCGTGCAGTTCGCCAACATCCTCTGGTCACGCTCGCTCCCGAGCCGCTCGGAGTCCTCGCCGCTCGTCGTCGGGGACACGATGTACTTCGGTTCCGAGGACGGCACCGTCTACGCGCTGCGCACGAAGGACGGCACTGCGCGCTGGGCGGCCAAGGTCGGCGGCGCCGTCAAGGGCGGCCTGGCCTACGACCGTGGCAAGCTCTTCTTCGGCGACTACAGCGGGCACATGCACGCCTACGACGCGAAGACCGGTCGCAAGCTGTGGTCGGTCGGCACGAGCGGCAAGGCCTTCGGCCTGGGCTCCGGCGGCTTCTACGCGACGCCGTCTGTCGCCTTCGGCCGCGTCTACGCGGGCAACACCGACGGCAACATGTACTCGTTCTCCACGCGCAACGGCGCGCTGGCGTGGCGCACCGGGACCGGCGGGTACGTCTACGCCTCCGCCCCGGTCGCGGACGTTCCCGGCCTCGGCCCGACCGTCTACGTCGGGTCCTACGACGCCCGCGTCTACGCCTTCGACGCCCGTTCCGGGAGGGTCCGCTGGAAGGTCGGCGCCGAGGGCAGGATCTCCGGCGGCCTGCAGCTCGTCGGCGACCTGCTCTTCTATTCGACGCTGAACCGCCACACGACGGCGCTCGGCGCGGCGACCGGCCGGCGCATCTGGACGGTCCCGCGCGGCAAGTTCAACCCGGTCATCTCCGACGGGCGCTTCCTGTTCCTCAACGGCTCGACGAGCCTGTTCGCCTACGACCTGCGCCACGGCGCGCCCTACCCAGGTCTGGCCAACGAGCGCCGCCTGGAGGCCCGCCTGACGGCCAAGCGCCGCGCCCGCGGCCGCCTCGAGGCCGCGCACAAGGTGCGGCCCGGGCACTGACGCGAGCGATCCGGCGCGGGGACGCTGGCCCAGGCGGCTTCCTGTCGCCGGACCTTCGGCGCGGACGGTCTTCACCGGGAACTGCATGCGATTCGTCCCGCCCGGCGGGACTCATCGCATGCAGTTCTGTCGCAGCGGCCGCTGAGGACCCGGGCGGCCCGCCCGGAGCGCCGGCGCAGTGCCATCCGCCGGCGACCTTCCTGAATGCTGGCGCGGGCGAGCGGCGCGTCGCCGCAAGCGTGGCACCTAGATGCTCGCATGCAGCACTCAGGTGGGGCGGTCCACCGGCCGCTGCGCCGCTGGCCACATTCCCGCCGCAGGCCACATTCAGGCCGCCAGCCGAGGCCGGCGGTCCGTCGCCAGACTCCGCATCGCATGCAGTTCGGAGCGTGGAGCGACTGTTTCTGCGTCCGATGCAGCCCGCGCGGTCGGCACGCGATCCGTGCGGATAGGCCGCATGGCCATCCGCCGATCGCGGGTGGCCCGTCAGGCGCCACGAGACCCGCTCAGGCGCTATGCCGACGGGGTGACGCGGTACGCGTCGAAGACCGACTCGATGTTGCGCAGGCGGGTGATCGTGGCCTTCAGGGCCTTGGTGTCCCCAACCTCGATGACGAAGCGGTTGTGGACCATCGGCTTGCTCACGCTACAGCGCGCCTCGACGATGTTGACGCCGTGCTCGGAGAAGGTGCGCGAGATGTCCTCGAGCAGCCGGTGGCGGTCCCATGCGTCGACCTGGATCTCGACTCTGAACGAGTGCTCGTTGCCGCCCTCCCAGTGGACGGGGACGAACCGCTCGGGGTCCTTGCGCAGCGCGGCGACGTTCGTGCAGTCGTCGCGGTGGATCGTGATCCCGCGGCCGAGCGAGACGTAGCCGACGATCGGGTCGCCGGGAACCGGGTGGCAGCACTTGGCGAGGCGCAGCATCACGGAGTCGACGCCCTCGACCTGGATGCCGTAGTCGCCGGACGAGCCGGTCGGGCGGCGCCGGCGGCGGCGGTCGTCCATCAGCGTCTCGGCGACGCGGTCCTCGACCTCCGCGGGCTCGCCCTGCTTGAGCTTCTGCAGGATCTTGTTGACGACGACCTTCGGCGAGATCTTCGCCCCGCCGAGCGCGATGTAGAAGTCGTCGGCCTTCTGGAACCCCATGTCGCGGATGACGTCCGCCAGCAGCGGCGACGCGGCCATCTTCTGCGCCGGCAGGCCCGCCTTGCGCAGGTGCTCCTGCAGCAGATCGCGGCCGGTGTGCTCGGCGTCCTCGCGGCCCTCGGCCTTGAACCACTGCTTGATCTTGTTGCGGGCGCGCGTCGTCTTGACGACCGACAGCCAGTCGCGAGAGGGGCCGCGGTCGCGCTTGCTCGTCAGGATCTCGACGCGATCGCCCGAGCGCAGCTGATAGGTCAGCGGCACGATCTTGCCGTTGATCTTGGCCCCGACGCAGCGGTGGCCGAGCTCGGTGTGGATCTCGTAGGCGAAGTCCAGCGGGGTCGCGCCGGCGGACAGGCGCTTGACCTCGCCCTGCGGCGTGAAGACGAAGACCTCCTCGTCGAGCAGGTCGACCTTCAGGTTCTCGACGAACTCGGCCGGGTCGGACAGCTCCTGCTGCCAGTCGAGCATCGACCGCAGCCAGGCGAGCTTGGCGTCGGCGTCGGCGGTGTCGGCGTCCGACTTGTAGAGCCAGTGCGCGGCGACGCCGTACTCGGCCATGTCGTGCATCTCGCGCGTGCGGATCTGGATCTCGAGCGGCAGTCCCTCCGGCCCGATCACGGTCGTGTGCAGCGACTGGTACATGTTGAACTTCGGCATCGCGACGAAGTCCTTGAAGCGGCCGGGCATCGGCTTCCACAGCGAGTGGATGACGCCGACGGCGCCGTAGCAGTCCTTCACCGAGCCCGTGATCACGCGCATCGCGGTCAGGTCGTAGATCTCGTTGAACTCGCGGCCCTTGCGGGTCATCTTCGAGTAGATCGAGTAGAAGTGCTTGGCCCGCCCGGAGATCTGGGCCGAGATGCCGAGCGCGTCCAGCTCCGTCGTCAGCGCCGCGCCGGCGCGCCCGACGTAGGCCTCGCGCGCGTCGCGCTGCTGATTGACCAGGCCCTTGACCTCCTGGTACTTGCGCGGATGCAGCGAGGCGAAGGCCAGGTCCTCCAGCTCCCACTTCATCGCGTGGATGCCCAGGCGGTGCGCGATCGGCGCGTAGATCTCGAGGGTCTCCTTGGCCTTCTCGATCTGCTTCTGCTTGGGCAGCGCGCCGATCGTGCGCATGTTGTGCAGGCGGTCGGCCAGCTTGATGAGGATGACCCGGATGTCCGTGGCCATCGCCACCATCATCTTGCGGTAGTTCTCCGCCTGCGCCTCGTCGCGCGAGGTGAACGTGATGTTCTCGAGCTTCGTGACCCCGTCGACGAGCGAGGCGACCTCGTCACCGAACTGCTCGCGGACCTCGTCGAGCGAGGCGCTCGTGTCCTCCACCGTGTCGTGCAGCAGCGCGGCGCAGAGCGTCTCGGTGTCCAGCCGCAGCGCGGCGCAGATCTTTGTCACGCCGACGGGGTGGACGATGAAGTCCTCGCCCGACTTGCGGCGCTGGCCACCGTGGTGCCGGCACGAGAACACGAACGCGTCGAACACGCGGTCGCGGTCGATCGCCATCTGCCCCTCGTCGGCGTGTTCCTCGATGACGGCGAAGAGGTCCGACAGCAACCGGCGCTCGATGTCGCTCAGACCCGCCTGCGCCGCGCGCGGGTGCTCGCCGGCGGCGACGGCGGTGCCGACCGGGGCGCGCTCGACCACGCCCGCGGCGACGCTTGCCTCGGCGCCCGCCAGCGCCTCGCGCGAGGGCGCGAACGGGTCGGCGGTCACCGCCGGGATCAGGCCGCCGCGGCGCTCGTCGCGCTCAGCCATCGCCGCCCCTCGTCCAGGCGCGCCTGCAACTCGCGGTACGTCGCGGACCGCTCGAGCGCCGTCGCCCCGGCGGGCAGCAGCGCGAGCGATCCCGTCGCACGGTGCAGCGTGAGCAACCCGAGGTCGGTGAGGACCCGCAACTGGCGTCCCGCCTGGGTCGCCGTCCTGGGACGCTCGGCCGGCCCCCGCAGGAGCTCGCCGAGCGGGGCACCCGGCGCGGCGCGCACGGCCGCGTACAGCGCCCTGGCGCCGCCGTCGACCGCGTGATCATGCTCGAGCACATCAAGGGAAAAGCGTAGCTCAGGGTTCCCCCACGCCCAGTGGGTCGTCCAGCGGTCCCCGGATGCCGCCAGCAGCGCCCGCTGGCCGGCCGATGCGGGCGGATCGATGGCGACGACGTGCCGGTACGCGTCGCGGAGCCCCGGATCGCGCTCCAGCAGGTGCCAGGCCGTGATCGCGAAGCCTCCGATGAGCCCTTCCAGCTGGTCCGCGCGGCGCTCCTCGCAGGAGGCGACGACCAGCACCGGCTCGCCCGTCGCGACGAGTGCCGCGATCGTCGCCAGCGGGCTGTCGCCGCGGCGGTCGCGGGCCGGTGCGCCTGCGGCGGCATCGACTGCCTCGGGGTGCGGCCAGGCGTCGAATTCGCCGAGCGCCGCTTCGAGGAACGCCGGCGGACGGCCGGCGAACGCGATCGCGCCGCCCGCCGCGGGCGCCGCGGCCCGCAGGACGAGCCGCGCCTCCTCGGCCCCGTTCCAGCGGTTGACCTCCAGCGTGAAGCTCGCGTCGATCGCCGCGCCCTCGTCGCCGGGCAGCTTGGCCCGCCCGAACGCGACGGCGGCCGCGCGCACGCCGCCGGAGACGACGGTGAACCGGACGTGGCGCCCCTCCCCCATCGGCCGCGGGTCCGTCAGGCGGGCGGCCGGCACCAGCAGCGCCGGAACCGGGTGGGACTGCCCGAAGGGGCCGAGGGCGCGGAGGTCCTCGGCGAGGTCCAGGCCGAGCGCGTCGCCGCCGACGACGGCATCGACCCGCTCGCGGCGCACGAGGTCCTCCGGGCGCAGGACGCGCGCGGCGTGGGCGGTGAACGCCGTGCGGAAGGCGTCGACCTCACCGGCGGCGATCGTGCAGCCGGCGGCGGCGCGGTGCCCGCCGTGGCGCAGCAGGTGCCCGGCGCAGGCGTCGAGGCCGGCCAGCAGGTCGAACCCCGGTATCGATCGGCCCGAGCCGGTTCCCTGCCCGCCGTCCAGCGCGAGCATCACGACCGGGCGATTCGTGCGCTCGACGATGCGCGAGGCGACGATCCCGACGACGCCGGGATGCCAGCCCTCTCCGGCGAGGACGTACGCGGCGCGCTCGCCCTGCTGGGCGACCTGCGCCTCGGCCTCGAACAGGATCCGCGTCTCGACGTGGCGGCGGTCCGCGTTGAGCGCGTCGAGCTCCCCGGCCAGCGCATCGGCGCGCTCGGGGTCGTCGGTCAGCAGCAGTTCGACGCCGGCGTCCGCGCGCTGCATGCGTCCCGCGGCGTTGATCCGCGGGGCCAGGCGGAAGCCGATCGTCTGCTCGTCGATCGATCCCGGCTCGGACTTGGTGATCCGCAGCAGCGCCCGGAGTCCCTCGCGGCGGGTGCTCGCGAGGGCCGCCAGGCCCTCGCGGACGAGGCGGCGGTTCTCGCCCAGGAGCGGCACGCAGTCGGCCACCGTCGCCAGCGCGACGAGGTCCAGATCGGCGTCGGCCGCCGCGGGGTCCTCGCCCACGCCATCGAGCAGCGCGCCCGCCAGCTTGTAGGCCACTCCGGCGGCGCAGAGGTCCACGCACGGGTAGCCGCAGACGCCCGGATGCACGATCGGCGCGTCGGGCAGCAGGCCGTCCGAGCGCGGCTGGTGATGATCGGTGATGACGACGTCGAGGCCGAGCTCGCGTGCGCGGGCGACCTCCTCGACCGCCGTGATCCCGCAGTCGGTCGTGATCAGCAGCCCGACGCCCTCGCCCGCCAGGCGCTCGACCGTGGCGCCGCTGAGCCCATAGCCGTCGGCGCGGCGATCGGGCAGGAACCAGCCGACGTCGGCGTCCAGCGACCGCAGGGTGCGCACGAGGATGGCGGCGGAGCAGACGCCGTCGGCGTCGTAGTCCCCGTGGACGATGATCCGCGACCCCGAGCCGGCGTGCTCCAGGATCAGGTCGACGGCGACGTCGATGCCCGCAAACGCCGACGCGGCGTGCCGGTCACCGGCAGCCAGGAACCGGCGCGCGGCCTCTGGCTCGGCGAGCCCGCGGCGCACGAGCACCTGCGCGACCACGCCGCTGACGCCCAGCTCGTCCTCAAGCCGGGCGCAGTCGGCGAACGCCGCCGGCGGGATGTCGAACGTGACCTCGTCCACCCCACGACCTTAGGCCGGGGGCGGGACGGATCCGTCGCGGGAACCCGCAGCTTCCGGGGAACGCGGCGCCTACAGGTCGAGTGCGAGGTTGCCGCGGCGGACGCCGAGGCCGTAGGCGAAGGCGAGGCCCAGGATCGACCCGGGGATGCCCTCGAGCGTCGTCGCGATCGTGGTGTCGTTGATCCCGGGCACCGTGAAGCCGGCGATGATGAACCCGACGAGCGCCGCACCGATGACGACGCAGGCGAAGCTGCCGACGATCCCGCCCCAGAACCGGTCCGGGACGAAGATGGCGAAGTGCCAGAGGGCGATGCCCATCATGACCCAGGCGAGCAGTCCCATCAGCGCTTCCTCCCGTGGCGGGTGTTTCGCGGTCGCTTCGGCGCCCGCGGCTTCGGTTCGTCCTTGAGGACAAGGTCCTCGGGCAGCAGGTCGGCGGCCTCGTCGCGGGCCGGCTTCGCCGGGGCATCGGCGTGCAGGTCGCGGACGAGCGACTCCCACTCCTTCGGGTCGACCGTGCGGTTCGGGTCGTCCGGCGCGGTCAGGCGCTTGCGCGGCTTGCGGTCGTCCTCGACCTCGACCTCGGTCGACGCGCCGCCGACGGCGGTGGCGAACGCGGGCACGAGTCCGTCGTTGACGTCCGCGATCCGCCGGCGGCGCCGGCGCCAGGTCGCCTCGCCCTCCTTCCAGTGCATGAGCACCGGCGAGGCGATGAAGATCGACGAGTAGGTGCCCGAGATGACGCCGATCGTCAGCGCGAAGGCGAAGTCCTTCAGGACCGGACCGCCGAAGAACAGCAGCGCCAGGATCGGGAGCAGCGTGCAGATCGACGTGGCAAGCGATCGGGCGACGACCTCGCTCATCGACCGGTTCATGATCTGCGAGAAGGCGGCCCGGGGCATTCGCGGGACGTTCTCGCGCACGCGGTCGAACACGATGATCGTGTCGTACAGCGAATAGCCGAGAATGGTGAGCAACGCGGCGACCGTGGCGGTCGTCACCTCGAATCCGAACAGCGCGTACACGCCGGCCGTGATCAGCAGGTCGTGCATCAGCGCTATCAGCACGGGCACCGCGTATTTCCACTCGAACCGGAGCGCGATGTAGGCGCTGATGACGATGAGCGACGCGATGATCGCGATGATCGCCCCATTGGCGACGGTGTTGCCGAACGTCGGGCCGACGAACTGGAAGCTGTACTGGCCGCCCCCGAGCTTCTTCGTCAGGGTGGTCTCCACCGCCACGCGCTGGCTGCGGCCGAGCTTCTTCGACGAGATCTGGAACGCCTCGCCGCTGTTGAACTCCTTGCCCGTGACGCGCTGGATCTTCGCCTTCGCAAGACCGAGCGGGGCGAGCGTGTCGCGGATCTTCGACTCCGAGACCTTCTGGTTGAACTCGGCGGTGATCCGCGAGCCCGACGTGAAGTCGATCCCGAGGTTGAGGCCCTTGCCGCCGACGGCGAACGCGCCGACGAGCAGGATCACGCCCGAGAACGAGAAGAACCAGCGCGACGCGCCCATGAAGTCGAACCGGAACCGCTGCGCGTCGGACTGCGCGCCCAGCGCCTGGCGGTTGGAGATCACGCCCGACGTCCCGAGCGTGCCGAGCACGGCCTGGGTCAGCAGGACGGCCGTGAGGAACGAGACCAGGGTGCCGACGCCGAGGGTGAAGGCGAAGCCCTTCACGCCCGCGGTCGCGAGGATGAAGAGGATGAACGCGACCATGAACGTGACGACGTTCGCGGCGATGATCGCGGACAGGCCCTTGCGGTAGCCCTGGGAGATGGCGACCGGGATCGATCTTCCGGCGCGCACCTCCTCCTTCACGCGTTCGAAGATCACGATGTTCGCGTCGGCCGCGACGCCGATGGTCAGGATCAGGCCCGCGATGCCCGGCAGGGTCAGCGTGATCGGGATCAGCTTGACCAGCGCGAACAGGAGCAGCCCGTAGACGGCCAGCGCGCTGATCGCGACCAGGCCCAGGACGCGGTAGAAGAAGAGCAGGAACAGCGAGACGAGAATCAGGCCCGCGAGGCCGGCGATCAGGCCCTGGTGCAGCGCCTGCTTGCCGAGCGACGCCGAGACCTTGGTCGCCGAGATGAGCTTGAGCTTGATCGGCAGCGCGCCGGTCTTCAGCAGGTTGGCGAGGTTCTGCGCCGACTTGATCGTGAAGCCGCCGGAGATCTCCGAGCCATTGGCGCCGTCGATGCCGTCGGGGTTGCGCGTCCAGTCGATGTACGGCGTCGAGATCAGCTGGTTGTCGAGCGCGATCGCGAAGTGCTGGAACGAGCTCTGGGGGTTGCCGCCGAAGTTGTTCTCCGACCCGCGCTGGGCGATCTCCTTCGTCGTCGCCTTCCACGACCTGCGGCCCTTGTCGGTGAAGTCGAAGGTCACCGTCGGGCCGCCGCTGCCGCCGGTGGCGTTGTCGAAGTTCTGCTCGGGGTTCTTGATGTCCAGGCCGGTGAGCGCGGGCTGGTCGGCCAGGACGAAGAACGCGTCGTCCTCGGGCTTGGTGTTCTCGGCCTGCAGGACGATCGTGCCCTGCGGGGTCTTGACGACCTTCATCGCCGGCGTGCGCTTGAGCTTGCCGGACTTCGTCTTGTCGGCGATCTCCTGGGTCAGGTCGGCGCGGTTCGCCTGCGGGCCGGCGACCACCGTCTTGGTCTTCGGATCGACGAGGTAGTACTGCCCGGCCGTCGTCTCCTTGCCGGTGCTCGTCGGCTTGCAGACCGCCGCGCGCAGGACGGCGTCGTACTGCGAGATCGCTGCCGCGACACCGCCGGCCTGCTGCCCGCCGGTGACCGACGAGCTGGTCGGATCGGGCCTGCAACCCGGCCCGAGGACGTTCGTCTCCCAGTCGTAGAAGTAGAGCTGAGCGGTCTTGCCGACCTGGCGGGCCGCCTCGTCGGCGTTCTGCGCCGACGGGAGCGAGACGTCGATCTGATCGTTGCCGCTGCGCTGGATCTCCGGCTCGGCGACGCCGAACTGGTCGACGCGCTCGCGCATGATGTCGATCGTGCGCTGGATCGCGTCGCCGGTGACCTGCGTCTGCTTGGTCGGGCGCGCCTGGTAGGTCAGCGAGACGCCGCCCTTGAGGTCCAGGCCGAGCTTCGTCGGCTTCGCGAGGATCACCACGATCGACGCGACCAGCGCGATCGCGATGCCGAGCAGGACGAAGGAGTTACGACGGCGGTCGTTCATGCGGTGAGGTGGCTCACTTCTGGGGAGTCAGGACGAGCAGCATGCCGCCGTCGTCGTCGTACGCGGGAAAGAGATCGGCGGTGGCGCGCGCGGGCAGGTCGCCCTCGGCGTGCACCTCGACCGGCTTGTCGAGGGCGCGGACGCCCCACTCGAGCACCGTCTCGACGGGTTGCTCGCCGCCGGCGAACTGCAGCCCGAGGACCTCGCCCACCGGCCGGCCGATGACGCGCTCGTCCTTCAGGCCGGTCAGCTCGAACGAGCCGCGGCCGCAGGCGATGACGTTGCCGCCCTGGTCGCAGACGAAGAACGCAGCGTCGGGCGCCGGGTAGTAGTCGTCGAGCAACTCGAACAGGAACCCGAACCCGCACGATGCACACCCCTTCGGGGCGTCGCGGAATCCGGCGGTGCGGTCGGTCGCGGCGGAACGGGTTCCGCAGTTCGGGCAGATGAAGTGGTGGGCCATCGAGATTCGGCGGTCAAGGGTACGCATCGGTGCGCCGCGGCGCGCAACCGGGCGGGCTTCAGTCCAGCAGGGTCGCCTCGCCGCGGGGCTCGAGTCCCAGGTGCAGGTATGCGGCCGGCGCCGCGACGCGCCCACGCGGGGTGCGTCGCAGGAGCCCGCGCTGGAGCAGATAGGGCTCGTAGACGTCCTCGATCGTGTCGGATTCCTCGCCCACGGCGATCGCGAGCGTCGAGATCCCGACGGGCGTGCCGGCGAACGTCGAGCACAGCGCCGCGAGGATCTCGCGGTCCAGCCGATCCAGGCCGAGGTGATCGACCTCCAGCAGCTCGAGTGCCGCGTCGGCGGCTTCCTGCGTGACGATGCCGGTGCCGCGGACCTCGGCCCAGTCGCGCACGCGGCGCAGCAGGCGGTTGGCCACGCGCGGCGTGCCGCGGCTGCGGCGGGCGATCGCCTCCGCTCCCGCGTCCTCGAGCGCGACGCCGAGGATGCCCGCCGAGCGCCGCACGATGTGCGCGAGGTCGCCCGGCTCGTAGACGTCCAGGCGGTGCTGGATGCCGAAGCGGTCGCGCAGCGGCGTCGACAGCAGGCCCGCGCGCGTGGTCGCGCCGATCAGGGTGAACGGCGGCAGCTCGAGGGTCACGACCCGCGCCCCCGCGCCCTGGCCGATGGTGATCGGCAGCCGCCGGTCCTCCATCGCCGGGTACAGCGTCTCCTCGAGCGCGCGGTTCAGCCGGTGGATCTCGTCGATGAAGAAGACCGAGCCCGGCTCCAGCGCCGTCAGCAGCGCCGCGATGTCCCCCTTGCGCTCCAGCGCCGGGCCGGCGGTCTGCACGAACGGCACGCCGAGCTCGGTCGCGACGATCTGGGCGAGCGACGTCTTGCCGAGCCCGGGCGGCCCGGCGAGGAGCACGTGATCGAGCGGCTCGCCGCGCAGCGACGCCGCCTCGAGCGACACGCCGAGCTGCTCGCGCATCGACTCCTGGCCGACGAAGTCCGCCAGCCTGCGGGGCCGCAGGGACAGATCGACGTCGAGCTCGCCGTCGAGGACGCCGGGGGTCTGGATGCGAGGCTCGGAGGTCATGACCGGGACGCCCGCAGCGCGCTCTGCAGCAGCGCCTCCGCCGTCTCGCCGTCGGCCTCGCGCAGCAGCGCCTCGGCCTCGGCCGGTGCGAAGCCGAGCTCGACCAGGCCGTCGCGTGCCAGCCGGCGCGGGTCGTCGCCGCGCGTGACGAGGATCTGCGGCTCGTCGCCGAGGTCCGGCACGACCTTGTCGCGCAACTCGACGACGATGCGCTCGGCGGTGCGCTTGCCGATGCCGGGCACCGCCTGCAGGCGCGCATGGTCGCCCGCGGCGAGGGCGGCGATGATGTCGCGCGGCGGCCCGCCGCTGAGGACGGCCAGCGCGACCTTCGGCCCGACCGACTGCACGCCGAGCAGCGCCAGGAAGAGGTCCCGCTCCTCCTCGGTGGCGAAGCCGTAGAGCGACATCGTGTCGTCGCGCACGACCAGGTGCGCGTGGAGCGACACCGGCCGCCCGACGGCGGGCACGACCTTCAGCGTCTCGCTGGAGACGGAGAGCCGGTAGCCGACGCCGCCGGCCGTCTCGATCACGACGTGGTCGGCGCGGCGGACCGCCACCTCGCCGCCGACGAGCGCGATCACGCGGTCACCGCCAGGGCGGCACGGGCGGACGCCGCGGCGAGCGGAGCGCGGTTGGCGTGGCAGATGGCGACGGCGAGCGCGTCGGCCGCGTGGTCGGGCGTCGGCGGCTGCGGCAGGGCGAGCAGCGCCTGGACCATCCTCGTGACCTGGTCCTTGCCCGCGCGGCCGCTGCCGCAGACCGCGGCCTTGACCTGCTGGGGCGTGTAGTCCACGCAGGTGATGTCGCGCTGGCCGGCCGCCAGCAGGACGACCCCGCGAGCCTGCCCGACGGCGAAGGCGCTGCGGGCGTTCTGCCCGAAGTAGAGGGCCTCGAGCGCGACCGCATCGGGCCGGTGCTGGTCGAGCAGGGCGCCGACGCGCTCGTGCAGGACCGCCAGGCGCCGCTCCGGCGCCTGGGTGCTCGCCGTCTGGATGACGCCGCCGTCGAGTGCGACGACGCGTGCGCCGCTCCGGCGTACGACGCCGTAGCCGGTGTTGGCGATGCCGGGATCGATGCCGAGGATGACCACGCGGGACTGGATTCTGCGCGTCGGGCCGGATGCCTCCCGGCCGACACCCGTCCAGCAGATGATTCCCGCCGTCGATTCCCGTGCCCGAGTGGCCGATGGACACCGTGTGCTGCTGCCGCATACCCGCGACACCCGGACGCCGGCCGCGCCACCAGAACCGGTCGCGCCCGACCCCGTCACCATGCTGCTGACCACGCGCGGGCTGCGCGACGCGGCGCACGACGCCCTCGCCGAGGCCGAGTGCGGCGTGCCGCTCAGCGCGGCCGTCGTGGACGTCGACGGCTTCCGCGCGCTGAATGCGCGGCACGGGTTCGAGGTCGGCGACTCGTTGCTGGCCGAGATGGCGCGGGCCGCACGCGCGATCACCCGTTCCGGCGACCTCGTGGCCCGCACCGGCGCCGACGAGATCTCCGTGCTCTTCCCCGGGCAGGGCCCGGCGGCGGCGACGCGGTTCGCGACGCGGATCGCCGAGGTCGCCGCCGACCACGACCCGCCGATGCGGCTGTCGGCCGGCGTCGCCCGCCATGCCCCGGATGACGGGCTCGCCGGGCTGCTCGCCGCCGCGCACAGCGGCCTGGACCTCGCCCGCGCCGGGGGCGGCGGCAGCGTCGAGGCGGCTCCGCCCCGCGGACTGCTCGCGCATGACGGCAGGCAGACGCGGGCGCTGGAGACGCTCGCGATCGTGATCGCGCGCCGCGATCGCTACGACGAGCCCGAACTGCGCGCGACCGCCGGTCTCGCGCGGCAGGTCGCCGCCGAGCTCGGCCTCTCCCCCGTGGACGCCGACCGCGTGGCGGCCGCCGTGACGATGCGGCACATCGGCAAGGTCGCCGTCCCGGACCACGTCCTGCTGAAGCCCGGCCAGCTGACGCCCGGGGAATGGCAGCTCGTGCGCCAGCACCCGATCGTCGCCGAGCGGATCCTGCGCGCCGTGCCGGGGATGGACGAGGTCGCCGGCATCGTCCGCCACCAGCATGAGCGCTGGAACGGCGACGGCTACCCGGACGGGCTGCGCGGACAGGTGATCCCGATCGCCAGCCGCATCGTGCATGCGGTGGACCTGTGGGGCGCGCTGCTCAGCGAGCGTCCGTATCGCGCCGCGCGCACGCACGCTGCGGCCGTGCGCGAGCTGACCGAGAGCGCCGGCCGTCAACTCGACCCGCGCGTGACCGAGCGGCTGCTGTCGCGGCTGTACTGGGGCGCCCGCGGGGCCTGAGGTCGTGACGCGTCGCCGGCCCGTGACGGAGCGGGCATCACGACGCGACCTCCCGCCGCCCCACCCGTTCGCTGCACGAAACTCGGACATGGACCGAGAAACGCGCAGCGAAGCACGGGCAACGGCCGCCGGCGCAGACTCCCGGGGCGGGCGCTTACCCGCGAGCGACGCCGTGGGCGTAGAACGCGCCCTCGGAGACCCGCTCGAGCCCGAGCCAGCAGAACTCCATCGCCCGGTCGACGACCTCCTCGAGCGTGACCTCCTGGTGGTCGTACCACCAGTTGGCCAGCAGCTGGAGGCCGCCCGCGAGCAGCTGGGCGTAGATGACGAAGATCTGCTGCTGGAAGTCCGGGTCCACGCGATCGAGCTCGCGGCCCTCGGCATCGGCGCGGATCAGCGAGGCGATGACCAGCGTCGCCTGGCTCTGGACGACCGAGATCTGCTCGGCGACCTCGGGGTCCGCGGCATCGCGGAACAGCGCGCGCCAGGCCTCGCGGTGCTCATCGACGAACCCGAGGAACGCGTGGATGCCACGGCGCAGGCGCTCCTGCCCCGGCAGCCCGGGTGAGCCGGCGCTTGCCTGCAGGCGTTCGAAGATCTCCCCGGCGTGGGCCAGGACGAGCTCGTCGTGCAGTTCGCGCTTGGACGAGAAATGCTCGTAGATGAGCGCCTTCGACACGCCGGCGGCGCTGGCGATGTCCTCGAGCGACGCGCGGTGGTACCCGTCGCGCGCGAAGACATCGACGGCGGCGTCCAGCAGCTCCTGTCGGCGCTCGGCCGCGGACAGGCGGCGGCGAGGCGGAGTCTCCATCGGCGCAATGGTGGCAGGTCGGGCGGCAGGAGCGCCGCCTCGCGACCACATAGATTCCGCTGCATGAGCGCGCCGGAGGTCGACTGGGAGGCGGAGGGCGTCCTCGACGGCCTCGACGCGCGGGCGCGGTCCGCGCGGCTGGCGCTGCTCGCGGAGCTGACCGCCGCCGGCGTCGCACCGGCCCAGCTGCGGGCGGCCGCGCTGGACGGGCGCCTCGCGGCACTGCCCGCGGAGGTGGCCTCCGCGGGGCCTGAGCGATGGACCGCGCGCGAGGCGGCCGTCGTCGTCGAGATGGACCTCGACATGCTGCTCGCGCTGCGGCGCGCCAACGGCTCGCCCGTGCTCGACCCCGACGAGCCGCTGCTGAACCGCGACGACCTCGCCGCCATCCGCATCGGCCAGGCGCTCATGGCGACGGGCGTCACGCCCGCGCAGGTCCTCTCGACCTCCCGCGTGATGGCGCGCGCGCTGCACCAGATCGCCGACGCGATGACGAGCGTCGTGTTCGAGCTCGCGTACGACCCGGAGCTGGACGAGCACGCCCTCGCACGGCGGTTCGTCGAGCAGATCGAGGTCCTCGGCCCGTTCGTCGGCCCGACGCTGGAGCTGTCCGTCCAGCTGCACATGAGGGACGCGCTGCGCAGCGCCGCCATCGCGGCCGCCGAGCGGGAGACGCATGGCCACGTCGCGACGGCGACGGGTGTGAGCGTCGCGTTCGCCGATCTCGTCGGGTTCACCCGCCTCGGCGAGGAGATGCCGCCGGAGGCGCTCGACGTGGTGGCCGGGCGGCTCGAGGAGCTCGTCACCGACCTGGTGCGCCCCCCGGTCCGGTTCGTCAAGTCGATCGGGGATGCCGCGATGCTCGTCTCGCCCGAGAGCGACGCGCTGCTCGCGACGGCGCTCGACCTCGTGGACGCCGCCGACGCCGAGGCCGCCGTCCTCCCCCAGCTGCGGGTCGGCGTCGCCCGCGGGCAGGCCGTGCACCGCGGCGGTGACTGGTTCGGACAGCCGGTGAACCTCGCCAGCCGGATCACCGGCGTGGCTCGGGCGGGCAGCGTCCTGGCCAGCCGGGAGGTCCGCGACGACGCCGGCCCCGGGGTCAGCTGGTCGCGCGCCGGGATCCGCGAGCTGCGCGGTGTCCCGGAGGCCGTCGCGCTGTTCCGCGCGCGCGTCCCGGAGCCCTCAGGCGACGGCGCCTGAGGGCCGCCGCAGCTCGCGGACGACAGGGTTCGCCAGGCACGCGAGCGTCATCGCCACGCCGATCGCGCTGCCCCAGCGCATCGCCGTCGTCAGTCCGATCGCCGCCGCCACCGGGCCCGCGAGCGCCACGCCGATCGGCATCAACCCGACCGACACCCCCCAGTCGTAGGCGGCGACCCGCGCGGTCGCCTCCGGCGGCACCTGCTCCTGGATCGTCGCCTCCCACAGCGTGTACTGCAGCGCGACGCCGATGCCCGCGAGCAACTCGAGCGCGCTGATGCCCGCCGTCCCCAGCCCGCTGGCGATGAACGCGCCCTGCAAGGACGCCAGCAGCATCGCGGCGAACGCGGCGCGCAGCGGCCGGGCCGGGCGATGGCGGATCGCGATCGCGCTGCCGATGACGGCGCCGACGCCGAAGGCGGTGGTGATCGCGGCCCAGCTCGTCGCCCCGCTGAGGTCGCGCTCGGCCAGTGCCGGGCCGAGGACGAAGATCGAGGGAAGCACGCAGACGTGGTACGCGACGAGGGCGCGCAGTCCCGGCAGCATCCATCCCGTTCCGCGGACCATCTGCCAGCCCTCGCGGAGGCCGGCGAGCAGCCCGGGGTCCGGCGCGTCGCCGTCCGCGACGACCGGCGCGACGCGCAGCCGCGACAGCGCCGCCGCGCTGACGAGGAACGTCGCTGCATCGATGCCGATCGCCTCACCCGGCCCCGTGACCGCGAGCAGCAGCCCCGCGATGGTCGGCCCGGCGACCATCCCGACGTTGGAGGTGAGGCCGAGGACCGCGTTGGCCTGCTGCACGCGCGGTGCCGGCACGGTCTGCGGGATCAGCCCGTTCAGCGCCGGCCCGAAGAACGCCTCGGCGGTGCCGAAGCACGCGCCGAGGACCGCCAGCATCCAGACCTCGGCGCGGCCGCTGATCAGCAGCCCCGCCATCGTCAGCTGCACGACGGCCCGCGCGAGGTCGGCGACCAGCATCACCTCGCGGCGGCCGACGCGATCGGTCAGCGACCCGCCCGGGATCGCGACGAGCAGGAACGGCAGCGTCGCGGCGGCGGTGACGATGCCGAGATCGGCGATGCCGCCGATCGACAGCACGGCGAACGGGATGACGACGAACGAGATCCGGTCGCCGAGCATCGACAGCGCCTGCCCGGCGAACAGCAGCCGGAACCGCGGCTCGTCGCGGAACACGGCGGGAAGCGCCGCGTGACGCATGCCGGCCTCGTGTCCTGACGCTAGCCGGCGAGCCGCTCGAGGATCTCGGCGTCGACGTCGTAGTTGGCGTGGACCTCGCCGACGTCGTCATTGTCGTCGAGCGCGTCGATCAACCGCATGAGCTTCGCCGCTGTCGACTCGTCGATCTCGACGCGGACGGTGGGCCGCTGGGTCACCTCGGCCGACTCGAACGCCACGCCCGCCGCCTCGAGCGCGGCGCGGACGGGGGTCAGCGCGGCCGGCTCGGTCAGGATCTCGAAGACGCCCTCGTCGAACTCGATGTCCT
This sequence comes from Solirubrobacteraceae bacterium, assembly GCA_046594555.1. GTDB lineage: Bacteria > Actinomycetota > Thermoleophilia > Solirubrobacterales > Solirubrobacteraceae > F1-60-MAGs163. Next base: position 23,587 of record JBKJRO010000109.1, on the reverse strand, counting down.
CGGCGCCCGCGTCGATCGCGACGATCAGGTCGTCCTCGGTGTAGCGGTCCGCGTCGACCGCGATCACGCCGGTCTTGTGGAAGAGGTAGGCGACCGAGCCGGGCTCACCGAGGCTCCCTCCGGCCTTCGACAGCGCGTGCCGCACGTCGGCGCTGGTGCGGTTGCGGTTGTCGGTCAGGGCCTCGATCAGGAGCGCGACGCCGCCGGGGCCGTAGCCCTCGTACACGACCGCCTCGAAGCTCTCGGCGTCGGCCCCCTCGCCGGTGCCGCGCTGGATCGCGCGCTCGATGTTGTCCTTCGGCATCGAGGCGTCCTTGGCCTTCTGGATCGCCAGGCCGAGGCCCGGGTTGCCGTCGGGATCGCCCCCGCCCTCCTTCGCCGCGACCGTGATCGCGCGTGCGAGCTTGGTGAAGGCCTTGCCGCGCCGGGCGTCGACGATCGCCTTCTTGTGCTTGATCCCCGCCCATTTGCTGTGCCCGGCCATGGCGCCGATGGTAGCCGCGGGACAGGTCAGGCGGCGTGCTCGCGCTGCCACTCGATCGTGCGGCGCAGCCCGTCCTCGAGCGACACCTGCGGGACCCAGCCGGTCGCCGCCCGCAGGCGCGCGGCATCGAGCCGGCGGTGGTCGGGAGACCCCGTGCCGCGCTGCTCGGGCTCGACTGCCACCCCTGCGATCGCGCAGATCAGACGGGCGACCTCACCGAGCGTGCGCGACTCGCCGCTGCCGACGTTGAACGGCCTGCCGGCACCCTCGCCGGCCGCGAGCAGGTCGGCGATCGCCAGCAGCCCCTGGGCGGCATCGTCTGCGAACAGGAGATCACGGCTCGTGGCGGCCGGCGCCCGCAGGACCGGAGCGCGCCCGGCGAGCGCTGCGGCCACGGCCGAGGGGACCAGGCGCGACAGGTTCGCGTCGCCGGGCCCGTAGACGTTGGCGAGCCGTGCGGTCGCGACCTGCATGCCGAAGGCCGGCGCGTAGGCCAGCGCCGCGAGGTCAGCGGCGGCCTTCGACGCGGCGTAGGGCTCGGTCGCCAGGAGCGCCGTCGCCTCGCCGTGCGGCGTCGGCGCCGCTCCGTACACGGCGCCCGTCGAGGCGACGACGATGCGCTCGGTCCCGGCGGCGCGGCATGCCTCCAGCAGCGTCCAGGTCCCGGCGACGTTGACCTCGAACGTCGGCCGCGGCGAGCCTCCGCCGGGCCCGGCGAGCGACTGCGCCGCCAGGTGGAACGCGGCCTCGCAGCCGTGCTCGCGCAGCATCGCCGTGAGCAGGGCCTCGTCGCGGATGTCGCCGGCGATCCACGTGCAGCCCTCCGCCGACCCGCCGCCTGCGTGGCGCCCGCCGCGGCCGAGCGCCACCACGGTCGCGCCCGCGTCCAGCAGGGCGCTGCACAGCGCCGCGCCGACGATGCCCGACGCGCCGGTCACCAGGACGGTGCGGCCGGCGAGCGACCGGCCGAACGGTGGAGCTACCAGAGCTTCCACGGAGCCCCGCCGCGGTCCCACAGGTCGTTCAGGAGCACGGCGTCCTTGTAGGTGTCCATGCAGTCCCAGAAGCCCTCGTGGCGGTGCGCATGCAGTTGCCCCCGGGCGGCGAGGGCGGCGAGCGCGTCGCGCTCGAGCACCGTGTCGGCCGTCAGCAGGCTGAAGACGGACGGCTCCAGGCACAGGAAGCCGCCGTTGACCCATTCGTCCGAGCGCGGCTTCTCGACGAACCCCTCGACGCGGTCGTCGGGCCCGATCCGCGCGACGCCGAACTGCAATTCCGGGCGGATGACGGTCATCGTCGCGGCTGCCCCGCTCGCCTGGTGCTCGGCCAGCAGCGCGGCGAGGTCCAGGTCGGCGAGGCCGTCGGCATAGGTCGCGCAGAACGTCGCGCCGCCGAGGCGCTCGGCCGCGGCGGCGATCCGGCCGCCCGTGGGCGTGTCCAGCCCGGTCTGCAGGCAGCTGACGCTGACGCCGTCCGGCCACGCGCACGCGCCCGCGAACGCCTCGACCTGCCGGCCCAGGTACCCGGTCAGCAGCACGAACTCGCGGAAGCCCTGCGCGGCATAGAGCTGGACGACGTGCCAGACGATCGGCATCCCGCCGATCTCCACCAGCGGCTTGGCGAGGGGACGTGACCGCTCCCGCAGCCGCGTCCCGCGGCCGCCGCACAGGATCGCGACGGGTGTGTCTCGTGGCGCGGCCATCGGCGCAGCATGGTGGCAGGAGTGGCACGCGGGGCGCCTGCGACCACGGGCGCGAGCCTCGTCGGTGCGCGTTTCTCGGACATATCCCGAGAAACGCGCCACGAAGGCGTGCAGGGTCCCAGTCCGGCTCGGAGATGACCAGCCGCAGCGACCCGGCGCCCGCGTCCCACTAGCATCGGCGCGCGTGAGCATGCCCCCAGAGATCTTCAAGGCGTATGACATCCGCGGCCTCGTCGGCGAGCAGATCGACGGCGACACCGCCGAGCTGATCGGCCGCGCATTCGCGCGCGTGCTCGGCAAGCTCACGGGCCGGGCGACGACCGACCTGGGGATCGGGCTGGGCCGCGACATGCGGCTCGAGGCGCCCGACATGTCAGCGCGGTACCGCGCGGGCATGATGGCCGAGGGCGCCCACGTCGTCGACGCCGGCCAGGTCGGCACCGAGATGCTCTACTGGCTCGTCGGCTCGCGCGAGCTGGACGGCGGCCTGATGTGCACCGCGTCGCACAACCCCAAGCAGTACACGGGCGCCAAGCTCGTCAAGCGCGGGGCGATCGCGCTGTCCGGGGAGGCCGGGATCCAGGACATCCGCGCCGAGATCGAGGCCGGGATGGGCACGCCGCGCGGCGGCGGCACGTCCGAGGACATCAAGATCTACAACAAGTTCCAGCAGGCGGCGCTCGCGTTCATCGACCCCGAGGTCATCAAGCCGCTGAAGGTCGTCGTCGACGGCGGGAACGGCATGGCGGGCCCGATGGTCGGCCCGCTCCTGCGCTACCTCAAGCTCGACCTGGTCGAGACGTACTTCACGCCCGACGGGACGTTCCCCGGGCATGCGCCCAACCCGCTGCTGCCCGAGAACCGCGAGTTCATCATCGACCGGGTCATCAGCGAGGGCGCCGACCTGGGGATCGCCTGGGACGGCGACGCCGACCGCTGCTTCTTCATCGACGACACGGGGGCGTTCGTCGACGGCGACTTCCTGACCGCCCTGCTGGCCGAGAGCATCCTGGCCAAGACGCCGGGCTCGACGATCCTCTACGACGCCCGTGCCTCGCGCGCCGTCGCGGACACCGTCGGCCGGCTCGGCGGCACCGCGCTCGAGGGCCGCGTCGGGCACGCGTACTTCAAGACCCGCATGCGCGACGACGACGCCATCTTCGGCGGGGAGGTCAGCGGGCACTACTACTTCCGCGACTTCTACTGCGCGGACTCCGGGACGATCCCGGCACTCCTGATGCTGGAACTGCTGTCGACCACGGGCAAGAAGCTCAGCGAGCTGCTGGCGCCCTACCGCGACACCTACTTCATCTCGGGCGAGATCAACTCGACCGTCGCCGACGCGCCGGCGAAGCTCGCCGAGATCGAGGCGCGCTACGCCGAGCAGGGCGCGCGGATCAGCCACGTCGACGGCGTCGGCGTGGACTTCGACGACTGGCACTTCAACGTGCGCGCGTCGAACACCGAGCCGCTGCTGCGCCTGTGCCTGGAGTCGCTGGCGTCGCCGCAGGACATGGAGACCCGGCGCGACGAGGTGCTCGGGATCATCCGCGCGTGAGCGCCGCCGGCTGGGACGCGGCGAGCGCGCTCGCCGCGCAGGCCGTCGAGCAGGGCATCCACTGCCTGCCGATCCCGACGCCGTTCGCCGTCGGCCGGGTCAACACGTACCTCATCGACGACGACCCGCTGACGCTGCTCGACACGGGCCCGAACTCGGGTCGCGCGCTCGACGCGCTGGAGCGCGGGCTCGTCGGCCTGGGCCGGCGGATCGAGGATCTGGAGCTGATCGTCGTCAGCCACCAGCACATGGACCACCTGGGCCTGGTGGACATCCTCCAGCGCCGCTCGGGCGCCGAGGTCGCGGCGCTCGACCTGCTGGCTCCGTGGATGGCGCGCTACGGCGAGTTCCAGGATGCCGACGACGCGTTCGCCGGCGCCGTCATGTCACGCCACGGCATCCCCGACGAGACGCGCCTGGCGCTGCGCTCCGTGTCGCACGCATTCCGCGGCTGGGGCGCGAAGGCGACGGTCACGCGGCCGCTGAGCGACGGCGAAGCGCTGGACCTGCGCGACCGCACGCTGCACGTGCTGCACCGCCCCGGGCACTCGCCGTCGGACACCGTCTTCCACGACGCCGAGCGCGGCACGCTGCTCGCCGCCGACCACCTGATCCGGCACATCTCCTCGAACCCGCTGATCGCCCGGCCGCTCGACGCGCCGCTGGACGACGCCGATGGCGCCGCGGCCCTCGAGCGCCCGAAGTCGCTCGTCATCTACCTGGAGTCGCTGATGGCGACCCGCGCGATGGACGACGTGGAGCTCGTCCTCCCCGGTCACGGCGAGGCGTTCACCGGCCACGTCGAACTGATCGACGAGCGCTGTCGGCTGCACGAGCGCCGCGCGGCCAAGATCCACGGGATGCTCGGCGACGGGCCGCTGACGGCCTTCGAGATCGCCCAGCGCATGTGGGGCAACGTCGCGGTCACGCAGGCATATCTGACGCTGTCCGAGGTCCTCGGGCACATGGACCTGCTGCTCGCCGACGGCCGCGTCCGCGAGGACGCCGGCGCCGACGGCGTCGTGCGGTTTGCGGCCGCGTAGACGGCGGGCCGTTCAGCCCGCCGGCGGCGATGCGAGACCGCCGGCGCGCCGCCATGCGGAGCGCCGCCCGCGCGCGGGTATCGTCGGCGTGTGGAAACCGCGACGCTCGAAGCCGGGATCCAGGACGTCGGCCGCGACCTGGCTGCGCGGCTCGGCCAGGGCTCTCGCGGGCCGCTGCGCACGCTCGATGACCGCGCGATGGACTTCGCCGCGCAGGACGAGCAGCTCAAGGCCGCGCTCTTCCGGTTCGTCGACGTCGTCCCCGCCTGCCACTCGCTCGATGACCTCGCGCGGCACCTGACCGGGTTCCTCACCGAGGTCGACGACCCCAACCGGTCGGTCGAGGCCGCGATCCGCATGGGCGACTCGCGGGCGGGCCGCGCGGCACTCGGCGCCGGCGCGGCCGCCGGCGTCAAGCGGATGGCGCATCGATTCATCGTCGGCGAGACGCCGGCGGCGGCACATGCCGTGCTGCGCGACCTCTGGGCCGGCGGCGTCGCGACATCCGTCGACCTGCTCGGCGAGGCGACGATCACCGCAGCGGAGGCCGATCGCTATGCGCTGCGCTGCCGGTCCGCGCTCGACGACCTGGCCCGCGTGTACGCGACGCTCGCGCCGCAGCCGCTGCTCGAGGCGGACGGGGCCGGGCCGACCCCCCGGGTCAACCTGTCGGTCAAGGTCTCCGCGCTGACGCCCCTGCTGCGCCCGGATGCGCCCGAACTCGGACAGGCCGACGCCGCCGACCGCCTGCGGCCGTTGCTGCGGCACGCTCGGGACCTCCGCGCGCACCTGCACATCGACATGGAGAGCTTCGACTCGCGCGAGGCGGTCACCGAGCTCGTGCTCGCCGTCCTCGAGGAGGCGGAGTTCGCGGACGGGCCGTCCGCGGGCCTCGTGGTCCAGGCCTATCTGCGCGACTCGCCCGCGCTGCTCGAGCGCGTTCTCGGGTGGGCCGCGGCGACCGCCCGGCACCACCCCCTGACGGTCCGGCTGGTCAAGGGCGCCTACTGGGATCACGAGGTCGTCGAAGCCGGTCAGCACGGCTGGACGGTGCCCGTGTTCGAGGTCAAGGCCGACTCGGACCGCAACTTCGAGGCGCTCACCAGGCGCCTGCTCGAGGCGCGCGCCGACGGGACCGCGGTCCGCGTCGCGATCGCCTCGCACAACGTCCGTTCGATCGCCCACGCGATCGCCGCGAACCGCCTGGCGGGCGGCGGCCCGGCCGACCTCGAGCTCCAGGTGCTGCGCGGCCTCGGCGATGACCTGCAGCGGGCGCTCGCCGCCGGTGGCCACCGCGTGCGCACGTACTGCCCGATCGGCGATCTGGTCGCCGGCATGGCCTACCTCGTGCGCCGCCTGCTCGAGAACACGAGCAACGACGGCGTCCTCGCCTCGCAGGCGCACGGAATCGACCTCGATGAGCTGTTGGCAGCGCCATGACGCCGTCACCGTTCGCCAACGAGCCGGTGCTCGAACTGCGACGCAGCGCTGCGCGCGCGGCGTTGACCGACGCGCTCGAGGCGCTCGATCGCGAACTGCCGCTGCGCGTGCCGGTGCGGATCGGCGACGAGCAGCGTGATGGCGACGAGCTGGTCTCCACCGACCCCGGCTGCCCGTCACGGACCGTCGCGACGGCCGCCGCCGCGACCGAGCACGACGTGCGGCACGCGGTCGCCGTCGCAGTCGCCGCGTTCCCGGCGTGGTCCGCCCGGCCGGTCGACGACCGCGCGGCGATCCTCGTGCGCGCCGCCGGAATCCTGCGCGAGTGCCGCCTGCGGCTTGCGGCGCTGGCGGTGCGCGAGTGCGCCAAGCCGTGGGCCGAAGCCGACGCGGACGTCTGCGAGGCGATCGACTTCCTGGAGTTCTACGCGCGCGGCGCGCTCGTGCTGGACCAGGCTCCGCCTCAGCTGCTCCAGGTACCGGGAGAGCGCAACGCCCTGACCTATCGCCCGCGCGGCGTCGCGGCGGTGATCGCCCCGTGGAACTTCCCGCTGGCGATCCCGCTCGGGATGACGGCCGCAGCACTGGCCACGGGGAACTGCGTCGTCCTCAAGCCCGCCGAGCAGGCGCCCGGGTGCGCGGGTGAGATCGTCCGCGCACTGCGCGACGCCGGGGTCGATGCCGGAGCGCTTGCCCTCCTTCCCGGCGCCGGCGATGCGGGCGCGGCACTCGTGCGTCATCCCGACGTCAGCACGATCGCCTTCACGGGTTCCGGCGCGGTGGGGCTCGACATCCTGGCCGCGGCGGCGCAGGCGCCTCCCGGCAGCCGCCGCCTGAAGCACGTCGTCGCCGAGATGGGCGGCAAGAACTGCGTGATCGTCGATGCCGACGCCGACCTGGACGACGCGATCCCCGGCATCGTCGCCTCGGCCTTCACCTATGCCGGGCAGAAATGCTCGGCGGCCTCCCGGGTGCTCGTTCACGAGACGGTGGCCGACACGTTCCTCGAGCGCCTGGCCGGCGCCGTGCGCGTGCTCGTCATCGGGCAGGCGCAGACCTTCGGTGCGACCGTCTCTCCGGTCATCGAGGCGACGGCGCGCGACCGCGTGCGGCGCTACGCGGACCTCGGCGAGGCGACGGGCCGGATCGTGGCGACCACGGACGGCACGCTCCCGGCTGACGGCTGGTTCTGCACGCCGACCGTCGTCACCGACCTTGCGCCCGGGTCACCCGTCCTGATCGAGGAGATCTTCGGTCCCGTGCTGGCCGTCGAGCGGGTGTCGGGGATCGACGACGCCTGCGATCGTGTTGACGCGCTGCCGTTCGCGCTGACCGGCGGCCTCTACTGCCGCAACCCGCACACGGTCGAGCGCGTGGTGCGCCGCTCGCCGGTCGGCAACCTGTACGTCAACCGCCCGATCACCGGCGCGATGGTGGGCCGCCAGCCGTTCGGCGGCAACCGCCTGTCGGGCACGGGCGCCAAGGCCGGCGGCCCCGACTACCTGTTGCAGTTCGTCGAACCGCAGGTCGTGACCGAGAACACGGTGCGCCACGGGCTCGTGATCTGATGCCGGCCGGGCCGATCGCATGCGGTCTGCGGCCGCCTGAGCGCCGGCGTAGGCTGGCCGCCATGCGCTGCGTGCTGGTTGCGGTCGTGGTCGTCGGCGTGCTGCTTGACGGCGTGAGTCTCGCGTCGGCGGCGCGCAGCCATTCGGCGTCCTACTGGAGCAACCTCGCCGTGACTGCCGCGCGCGAACTGCCGGGCTGCGGCAACGTGACGCCGGGCCCGCCGGCAACGACCGATGCCGCGCCGCCGAAGGAGGTGCTGAGCCGCTACGGCATCTTCCGGGCACCGGCAGCCGGCCCCTTGCCCGCTGTCGGGCTCACGGCAGGAGGCGGCCTGATCGCGACGCGGTCGGCCCGCAGCACCACCGTGGACGGCGTCGAGGTCACCGTCGCGACGATCCTGAACTGGCGTCCGAGCGTCTGGCCGCGGTCGTGTGACATCGCCACCGGTCGACGGCTTGACCGACTGCTCAAAGCTGAACCGTCACCGAGGGTTCGTGCCGCCGCGCGCGCGATGAACCGGCGGCAGGCCGCGGGGCAGGCGCAGGTCCGCAGGCTGCCCCCGCGCACGCTGTTGTTCATCCAGGCCCCCGCGCTGAGTCCGATCGGGAACACCGGCGCACTCGAACTCTCGCGGCTGCGCGGGCTCTACTTCAACGCGGTCTATCCCGGCACGGGGCACACGTTCGCCGGACTGATCCCGGATCGAGTCGCGCGCATCCGCTTCCGCTCCGCCGGGCACGCGGACGTCGAGGTCCCGGTCGTCGACAACATCGTGGTGGTGCACCTGGCCGCCGACCGCATCGGGGGGCGCGGCTACCAGCAGGTCTGGCTGCGCGCCGACGGCTCGGTCATCCGGACCATCGGCAGGCTGCGCTGAGCGCTCAGCCGACGAGCACCTCCGCGGCCGCACGCACTCCGGACTGCACCGCGCCGTCCATGTAGCCGTTCCACTCGGTCGCCGTCTCGGTCCCGGCCCAGTGGATGCGGCCGATCGGCGCCCGGATCGCGTCGCCATAGGCGGTCAGCACGCCGGGCGGCAGGTAGCCCGCGTAGCAGCCGCGGGTCCACTGCTCGGCCGACCAGTCCAGCTCGACGTACCCCTTCGGGTTGCGGGCACGATCGCCGAACACCGAGGCCAGACTGTCGATCACCGCGGCGCGGCGATCCTTGGCCGACCGCTCGGCCCACGTCCGGGCCTGGTCGCCCTCGAGGAAGCCGAGCAGGATCCCGGGCTTGCCGCTCGGCGGGGTGTTGTCGTAGATCACCCGGACCGGACCCGTGTCCGACAGCGCCTGGCCGCTGAGGCCGTCCTTGCGCCACCACGGCTCGTCGTAGATCGCCAGCGTCTTGATGACCGACCCGGCCGGGTAGCGCTGGGTCAGGTGGTCGCGGTGGCTCGGCAGGTGCGGGGTGTAGTCGATGCGCCCGGCCAGCACCGGCGGCACCGCGACGATCACGTCCCTCGCCTTCCACGCGCCCTTGTCGCTCATCACGGTGTACGTCGCGCCGGACTTCGCGATGCGGCGGACGGGCGCGCCGAGCACGACGCGCTTCCCGAGTCGCCTGGCCACCTCGATCGAGACCTTCTGCGAACCGCCGGCGAAGCGCGCGTCCTGCGCGCCGCCGCCGGTGGACGACAGCCGGATCAGCGACCCCGGCGTCTTCGCGTTGCCGGCCGAGGCGATGTAGAAGAGCGTGTGCAGGAGCGACACGTCGCGCGGCTCGGCCGCCCAGATCGCCTCGAACGCCAGCTGCAGGCCCCACCTGGTGCCCGGCTTGTAGGTGTGGCCGTCGATCCAGGCCTGGAAGGTCTGGGCGTCGAGGGCCCTGGCGTTCGGCGAGGCCCACGGCCTCGTGCGCGAGACCTTGGCCGCGAGCGCGTCGAGCTCGCCGAGCGCCCCGATGAACTCCGTCAGCGCGTCGTCCGGCAGCGTCGGGAAGCCGATCGCCGCGGGGTACTCGATCCGCTTGCCTTCGAACAGCGCGATGCTCGTGCCCTCGTTGTAGGTCTTGAACGTCTTCACGCCGACCTGGCCGGCCAGCTTCAGGATCCGGTCCTGCGTCGGGCCGACCCACTGGCCGCCGATCTCGACCGCCTGCCCGCCGCCGAGGTCGTGGTTCAGCGTCCGCCCCCCGACCCGGTCGCGCGCCTCCAGCACGACGACCGAGCGCCCCTTGCGCACCAGCTCGCGGGCGGCGCTGAGGCCGGCGAGGCCGGCGCCGACGATGACCACGTCGGCCTTGCGCGGCGAGCGCGTCGCCGCCGCGGCCCCCGCCGGCAGCGCGGCGGCGGCGCCCGCGGCGGCGGCGGCGCCGAGCAGGCCGCGGCGGGTCAGGCCGGTCGAGCTGGGACGGGTGCGATCGGCAGCGGCGGGCATGGCGCGGGACGATACCCAGCGCCCCCGCGCCCCGGGTCGCATCATGCATGACATGCATGCATCGTGCGACCAGGCCGGACGCCGTGCCCCGCCGGCAGTGCCGGCTGCTCAGCCGCGCGCGGCGCGGACCGTCGCCAGGAACTGCCGGTGCAGCCGATCGTCGTCGCCGAGCTCGGGATGGAAGCTGATCGCCAGGATCGTGCCTTCGCGGGCGGCGACGGGGTGACCGTCGACCGCGGCCAGGATCTCGACGCCCGGGCCGTGCTCGGCGATCCACGGCGCGCGGATGAAGACGGCGCGGACGGGCCCGCCGTCGAGGCCCAGGTCGAGGTCCTCCTCGAAGCTGCGGACCTGGCGGCCGAATGCGTTGCGGCGGGCGGCGATGTCCATCAGGCCCAGGTGCGCGCGGTCGAGCATGATCAGCCCGGCGCAGGTTCCGAACAGCGGCCGGCCCGAGGCGTGGAACGCGCGCAGCGGCTCCGCGAGGCCCTCGCGCTCGATGCCGAGCGTCATCGTCGTCGACTCGCCGCCGGGCAGGATCAGGCCGTCGAGGCCCTCGAGGTCAGCTGGGACGCGCACCTCGCGAGCGGTCGCTCCCAGGCGCTGCAGCACGGCGACGTGCGCGGCGAACCCGCCCTGCAGGGCGAGCACGCCGACGACGGGCCCGTCGCCGTCCGGCGCCCGGGACGCGGGCACTACCAGCCGCGGTTCGCGAGCAGCTCGGACTCGTCGAGCTTGCGCGTCTCGAGGCTCTGCATCGCGGCGCCCAGACCCTCGGACGCCTGGAGCACGCGCTGCGGGTCGCGGAAGTGCGTCGTCGCCTCGACGACCGCTGCGCCGCGGCCCTCGGGGTCGGCGCTCTTGAAGATGCCCGAGCCGACGAACACGCCGTCGGCGCCGAGCTGCATCACGAGCGAGGCATCGGCCGGCGTCGCGATGCCGCCGGCACAGAAGAGGACGACCGGCAGGCGGCCGTGCTCGGCGGTGAGCCGCACGAGCTCCAGCGGGGCGCCGTGCTCCTTGGCCGCGGTCGCGAGCTCCGCGTCGTCCAGCTGGGTCAGCTGCCGGATCTGCCCGGTGATGGTGCGCAGGTGGCGGACCGCCTCGACGATGTCGCCCGTTCCGGCCTCGCCCTTGGAGCGGATCATCGCCGCGCCCTCGCCGATGCGCCGCAGCGCCTCGCCGAGGTTCGTCGCGCCGCAGACGAACGGCACCTTGAACGCCCACTTGTCGATGTGGTGCGCCTCGTCCGCGGGCGTCAGGACCTCGGACTCGTCGATGTAGTCGACCTCGAGCGCCTCGAGGATCTGCGCCTCGGCGAAGTGACCGATACGGGCCTTGGCCATCACGGGAACCGTCGCGATCTCCTGGATCGCGCGGATCATCGCCGGGTCGGACATGCGCGCGACGCCGCCGTCACGGCGGATGTCGGACGGGACGCGCTCGAGCGCCATGACGGCGCACGCTCCCGCGGCCTCGGCGATCTTGGCCTGCTCGGCGTCGACGACGTCCATGATGACGCCGCCCTCGAGCATCTTGGCCAGCCCGGCCTTGACCCGGAATGTTGCCTCGTCGCGCATTGCAGGACATTGTACGAACGCGGGACGCCCGCCCGGGCGTCTGCGATTCTCCGCCGGTGATCGTCCCGGCCCCCGAGCACATCGGCTACCCCGTCCTGGGCCTGCTGATCCTCGGGGAGTGCGCGGGGGTGCCGCTGCCGGGCGAGACGGCGCTGATCACCGCGGGCGGCCTCGCCGGTGACGGGCACCTGAGCCTCCCGCTCGTGATCCTCGTCGCCGCGTCCGCCGCCATCGTCGGCGACACGCTCGGGTACCTGCTGGGCCGGCGCCGCGGGCGCAGCTTCCTGCTGCGTGACGGCTGGATGGCCGAGCACCGCCGCCAGGGCGTCGCCCGCGCCGACCGCTTCTTTGCCCGCTACGGCGCGCTCACCGTGTTCTTCGGGCGCTGGCTTCCGGGGGTCCGCATCGTCGCCGCCGTGATGGCCGGCGCGACGCAGATGCCCTGGCGCAGGTTCGCCGTCGCCAACGCTCTCGGCGCGTTCGCGTGGGCGAGCACGGTCGCCGGCCTGGCGTCGCTCGTGGGAACCGCCGGCGCACTGACGTTCGCGGCGATCGGCTTCGTGATCGCCGGCATCGGCTTCGCGGCGGGCGCGGCCCGCGAGCGCACCCGGCGCCGTCAGGCCCGAACCCCGCCGGTCTGACCCGGCATCCGCGGCCCGGTCCTGGCAAGCTCGCGCCATGCCCGAGCCTTCCCTCCCCGCCCGCCTGTTCGCCGCCGTCGCGCTGCTCGTCCTGCTGACCGGCGTGTTCGTCGCGGCGCGCGTCGCGACGAGCGGCGTCGAGGACCGCATCGCCGAGCGCGAGGTCGCGGCCATCCGCGCGGCCATCGCGGCGCAGGCACCCGCCATCGCGGCGCTGCAGCAGGGGCAGGTCAACACCGGCGATCCGGCACTGCGGCCGATCGCCGACGGTGCACGCCAGCGCGCCGGCGGAACGATCCGCCTGGCCGGGGGCGACGGCTCGCTGCTGCTGCAGACCGACGGTACGACGCACACGGACACGACGGCCGACGTCCGCGATGCCGTGGCGGCGAAGGCGAGCCGGTCCCGGGTGATCGGCCCGGACGGGAGCCGTCAGCGGATCACCACCGTGCCCTTCGACACGCCGGGCGGCGCGTTGGCCGTGATCGCGCTCACGCCGTCACGGGACGCGCGGGCCGCGGACGCCGCCACCGGCGCGATCCGCCGCGGCGCCGCGATCGGACTCGGCGCCGGCTTCCTCGTGCTGCTCGGAGCGCTGACCTACTTCAGGCGGAAGGCCTTGATCCGGTCGCCGAAGCGCGCCTGATCGCGGCTGTAGACGCCGTACGCCAGCGCCTGGACGATGCTCAGCAGCGCGGTGTGCGAGCGCACGTAGCCCGGGCTGTTGGACGAGTAGTAGAGCTGGATGTGCGCGAGCTTGGCGACGTCGGAGAGCGTGGCGTCGGTCACCGCGACCGTCCGCGCCTTGCGGTGGCGGGCGAGCTTCATCGCGCGCACGACGAGCGGGTGCGGGCGACCGGCGGACAGCCCGATGACGAGCGTGTTCTCGTCGATGCGGCCGATGCGGCTCAGCGCCTCCTGCGAGGGGCTGGCGACGATCTCGGCCTGGATGTCGAGCAGCATCAGCAGGTGCCGCAGGTAGCTGGCGAAGAACGCCATCTGGTCCGTGCCGATGACGAGGACCTTCTCGGCCGCGACGATCGCCTCGATCGTCGCCTCGACGTCCGAGCGCGAGACCTTGCGCGCGGTCTCCTCGACGTTGACGTGGTCGGCCGCGATCGCGGTCTCGAACTCGTTCTGGTCGATCGAGAACAGCGGCTCAGGCGAGCCCATGCCGCCGGCCTGGCCGGCGGCGACGCGGCGGCGGTACTCCTCGCGCGCCGAGGCCTGGAGCTCGGGGAAGCCCTCGAACCCGAGCGCCTGCGAGAACCGCACGACGGTCGAGCTCGAGGTGTTCGCGCGGCGCGCGAGCTCCTCGGCGGTGTGGAAGGCGACCTCGTCGAGATGGTCGACGATGTACTGCGCCACATCCTTCTGTGAGCGCGAGAACTCGTCGAACCGTGCCTGGATGTAGGCAGAGAGCGACTGGTGGCCGTGCGCCTCGTGGGGCGCGGGGTGGGCTGTGGCAGAGGTGCGCTTCATGGGCACGCCCTCCTTTCGACGGTGGAGGCCCGCCTTCCTTCCCGGTCACTGGAAGGATGACCCCGATGACGTCCGCCGGCGCCGGTCCCGAGCTGCTCACCCGACTGCCCCCGCGCCTGGCCGTCGGCGGCGGCCTCGTGCTGCCGCTGCTCGGGCGCGCGCCCGGCGCGAGCGCCGTGGCGCTGCGGGCCGGCGCGGGGCCGTGGACGGACGCGGAGGCCTGCGGCGTCGCGCCGGACGACCGCTTCTGGGGCCTGCTGGCGCTGGACGCCGCGAGCGCCGGCGCGGACCTGGGGATCGCTGCGCGGGTCAGCGCCGGAGGAACGCGCGGCGAGGTGCTGCTCGCGCGCGTGGCGATCGACCCGGCCGCGGACCCGGCGCCGGCCGGCGACCCGCGGGCGATCGCGATCTGCCTGCCGGCCCACGAGCCCGACGCCGACCTGCTCGGCGCCCAGCTCGACGCCCTCCGCGCGCAGACGCACACCGGCTGGGTCTGCCTGATCGATGACGACGCATCCTCCCCGGCCGGCCGCGCCGTGATCCGCGCCGCCGTCGCGGGTGACCCGCGGTTCGTCATCCGCGAGCACGCCACCCGCGCCGGGGTGTACCGCAACGTCGAGCGGGCGCTCGGCGACCTGCCCGCCGGCGCGGGCCTGGTGGCGCTGTGCGACCAGGACGACCGCTGGGCGCCCGACAAGCTGGAGCGCCTGGCCGGGGCGCTGGCCGCCGATGCCGGGGCGACGCTCGCCCATTGCGACCTGCGGATCGTCGACAGCTCGGGCGCCGTCCTCGCGCCGACCGCCTGGACCGAGCGCTCGCGATCCGAGGATCGCCTGCGCGACCTCGTCACCGCGAACACGGTCACCGGCGCGGCGACGCTGCTGCGGCGCGGGGTGCTGGGCGACGCGCTGCCGTTCCCGGTGCCGATCGGCCCCGACGCCTTCCACGACCACTGGCTCGCTCTGACCGCGGCGGCGACCGGCACGATCGCCTATGTCGATGCACCGCTGGTGGACTACGTCCAGCACGCGGGCAACGTCCTCGGTCACCGCCCGCTGCGTGGCCCGCGCTCGGCGGCGCCGCGGCGCGAGCGCTGGCGCGCCTCGTACGCCGAGCTGCTGCTGCAGCGCCAGGCGCTCGCGATGACGCTGCTGCTGCGCTGCGGGTCGCGCCTGAGCGCCCGCGACCGCCGCGATCTGGAACGCACGGCCGCCGGGCCGCGCGCGCCGCTCGCACTGACCGTCCGCGCGCTGTCGGGCGCGGGGCGACCGCGCCGGACGCTCGGGCACGAGTGGCGCGCGCTGCGCGGCGCGATCTGGCTCGCCGAGGCCCGGCACATCGGCGCGGGCGCCGGGCCGGGCGGCCCGCTCGACGGTCTAGTCTCGCCGCCATGGCCGACCGGATCGAACTTGAGCCCATCGCCATCGAGCGGCTGATCCGCAGCGCCCGGCTGGATCAGCTGACGGCCGAGACGACGCCGACGGACCGCCGCCGGTCGATCGAGACCGCCGTCACCGCCCTCGACGCGCTCTGCGGGCTGGTCGATCGCGACGGCACCGACGAGGTCTGGGACGTGGTGGCCGCGCTCGACCGGCGTGAGCTGCTGACCCTCGCCACCTTCGCGATCAGCGAGCTGAGCGACACGGAGTACTGCGTGGCGTGGCGCGAGGCCCGCCACGCCGACACTCCTGACCCGTCGGTCAGTTAGCATTCGGCCATGAGCATCACCACTGGCGCGGCCGACGCGCAGGCGCCCGCACAGACCGCCCCGTTCTCGCTCGAGCTGAGCCAGGACCAGCGCGACATCCGCGACTGGGTCCACGGCTTCGCAGAGGACGTCATGCGCCCCGCGGCCCACGAGTGGGACGAGCGCGAGGAGACGCCGTGGCCGATCATCCAGGAGGCCGCCAAGATCGGGCTCTACGGGTTCGAGGGCATGGCCCAGTTCTTCGGCGACGAGACCGGCCTGACGCTGCCGCTCGTGAACGAGGAGCTCTTCTGGGGCGACGCCGGCCTCGGCATGGCGATCATGGGCACCTCGCTCGCGGTCGCCGCGATCTTCGGCCAGGGCACGCCGGAGCAGATCGGAACCTGGATCCCGCAGTGCTTCGGCAGCGTGGACGAGCCGGCGGTCGCCTCGTTCTGCGCTTCGGAGGCCAACGCGGGCTCGGACATCTCGAACATCCGCACACGGGCCGTGTTCGACGAGGTCAGCGGCGACTGGCTCCTCAACGGTACGAAGGCGTGGGCGACGAACGGCGGCATCGCGGGGGTCCACGTGATCGTCGCCAGCGTGGACCGCGAACTCGGCTCGCGCGGGCACGCGGCATTCGTCGTCCCGCCCGGCACCCGCGGCATCAGCCAGGGCGCGAAGGTCAAGAAGCACGGCCTGCGCGCCTCGCACACCGCCGACGTCAACCTCGACGACTGCCGGATCCCGGGCGCCTGCCTGCTCGGCGGCAAGGAGCGCCTGGACGAGCGCCTCGCCCGCGTGCGCGAGGGCGGCAAGGCCAAGCAGCAGGCCGCGATGGCGACCTTCGAGGCGAGCCGCCCGACGGTCGGTGCCCAGGCGATCGGCATCGCTCGGGCCGCCTACGAGTACGCGCTGCAGTACGCTAAGGACCGCGAGCAGTTCGGCCGCCCGATCATCGACAACCAGTCGATCGCGTTCACGCTGGCCGACATGAAGCTCGAGATCGACGCGGCACGGCTGCTCGTCTGGCGCGCGTCGTGGATGGGCCGCACCGGCAAGCCGTTCGACAACGCCGAGGGGTCGATGAGCAAGCTCAAGGCCGGCGAGGTCGCGGTCTGGGCGACCGAGCGCGCGATCCAGATCCTCGGCGGCAACGGCTACACCCGCGAGTACCCGGTCGAGCGGTGGCACCGGGACGCGAAGATCTACACGATCTTCGAGGGCACCTCGGAGATCCAGCGGCTCGTGATCAGCCGCGCCATCTCCGGCATGCACATCCGCTAGCGCCGGCTTCGCGCGAGTACACGCGGCCGTATGAGCCGTCGACGGCGCGCGACATCGCCAGCGGCAGCGCCGCGGCCGCGAGCGCGATCACGACCGCGCCGGCGAGCTTCGCGGGCACCACGAGGCTCTCGACCGCGCCCGCCGAGCGCAGCGCCAGCGCGAGACCGGCCGCGAGGACGCCGAGGCAGATGGCGGCTCCGGCCGTCAGCGCGAAGATCCGCACGTCGCGCCACGCGAGTGCCCGGCGCGCCGGCTCGAGGACCTCGAGGGCCGCGAGGACGCCGAGTGCCCAGGCGGCCGCCACGAGGAACCCGCCGAGGACGTCGGACGGGAAGTGCCAGGCGAGAGCGAGCACGGCGACGGCGACCGCGGCCGCGAACGCCGCGCCTGAGGCCACCGCGGCGCGCCGGTGGCCCGGCCGCGCGACCAGCACGCCCGCCAGCGCGAGCGCCATCGCGGCTGTCGCGTGACCGCTCGGCCACGACGCGTCGCCGACCTGGTTGGACCCCAGCCAGTCCACCAGTCGCTGCTGGGCGAGCACATGCTTGAGCGCCTGCGTCATGACGGCGCTGCCGACGAGCAGGACCGCGATGCCGGCGCCGAGTGCCGGGCGACCCCGGCGGCCGACGGCGACTCCGACGAGGACGACGCCGGCGAGGACGTAGATCGCGGGGTCCGCGAGGTGGGCGACGCTGCTGAGCAGGCCGTCGGCCCACGTGCGGTCGAGCGAGCGGAACCCGCGCAGCACGGTCTCGTCCGCGGCCCGCACGCGCGACCCCGCGAGCGCGACGAACCCGGTCACGGCGAGCAGGATGAGGCACAGCAGTGCACCCACGGCGGCGGGCGGCACGCGCGAGGCGCGAGGCTGCTCCGGGCGCGAACCCATGCCCTCAGGGTACCCCCGCGGCGCGGATCCGGCGACAGACGGCCAGGCGAGCGGGGCGAGCAGCGCCGCCATGTCGGGGGCCGCCCCCTGCTCCTCTCGAACGACTGAACGTTCATTGATCCTCGCTCGCGGCGCGCACCGGGGGGTGCACGCACCCGGGCGACCCGGTACCGTCGCCACCTTCGCCGGACCGTTCCAGCCAGGAGAACCACCCGATGCACCGCAGACTCGTCCTCGCCCTCGCCCTCGTCGCCAGCGCCGCGCTGGTGCTCAGCGCCTGTGGCGCTTCGAGTTCCCAGACGGCGAAGAACGATGCCTGCACCGCTCGCGACGCGACCCGCGGGCAGATCGACAAGATGCAGAACATCACGACGGGCAGCCCGACGGCCAAGCAGTTCCAGGTCGTGGTGACCGCGATGACCAACGAGGTCAAGAAGATCAAGGCCGCCCAGCCGGACCTCGACGACCCGCTCAAGTCGCAGACCGCGCTCGCGATCAAGACCTTCGACGCCGGCCTGGGGGTCGCCGCCGGGCGCTACCTGACCGCCGTCGGCAAGAACGGCAGCCTGGCCCGTGCGCAGGCGCTCCTGCCCTCCCTCAGCACCAGCTACGGCAGCGTCTACTACGCGACGCTGGCGCGGATGGCCTGCGGGTAGTCCTCACGGCGGGACGTATGGGTCGGGGAGGACTCGAACCTCCATCGGACGGATTATGAGAGGCGGCGATCAAGTGCCTCTCCGCATCCCTACGGTGTTCTGAGTTGCGTCCAGCCGCCCCGGAACTCGCCTGTTCGGGGGCTTCTGGAACAACGTCGGGAACAACGTCCACGCCTAGCTGCGAAGCGATGTAGGCGCTGCCCTCCCGTGCGGCCTTCACGCGCGGGACGTGATGGACGTAGATCATCGTCGTGCTGATCTGCGCGTGCCCCATGTAGCCCTGCAACTCCGTCAACGGCCAGATCCGAGCACCGAGTGTCCCGAACGTGTGACGCAGGTCGTGGAACGTGAACCGCTCTTTCGCCGGGAGATCCTTGGAGCGCATGTGCCCGAGGCCAGCGGCCACCATCGCGTCGTGGAACTCGTGGCGCATCGTGTCGTCGTGGAGCGGCCATCGCCACGATGCCGGCCTTCAGCAGCGGGAGCGGCGCGGCCCCGGCGAGCAGCCGCCAGACCGTGACGGCCGAGCCGACGATGAGCAGCAGCGTCGCGACCTGTCCGCTGCGCTCGTCCTGGAAGGCCCAGGCGATCGCGAGCAGCGGCACGGCGAGGACCGCCGCGAGCGGTCGCGCCCCGCGGCCGGCCCAGCCGAGCGCCAGCGCGCACCCCGGCGGCACGAGCAGCAGCGCGACCCAGGTGATCACGTCGGCCGTCGTCGGGATCAGCGCGATCGCGACGATGACCACGACGATCGAGAACGGCAGGACGAGCGCCCATGCGCCGGTGCGCAGACGCAGCGCCCAGCGGGGAAGCCCGGCCGCCGGAAGCGCGACGCACGAGGCCTGGGCGACGGTCAGCACGAGGTTGTCGGCTTGGAACCACATCGGACGAGCGATCGTGGCATGGTCGGGCAGTCCGCGCGCTCGTCCGCGGTCACCCCGGGTGACTAGGCTCTGCGCATGAGCGAGCGGCTGCTGAGGCACCATGCCACCGTCCGCGTGGCGGCTGTCGTCTTCGCGGCCTGCGGGGCACTCGGCGCCGCTCCCGCCGCCCACGCGCGCACGGTCAGCAGCTGGCCCCAGGTCCGCGTCTACTCCCCCTCGAACGTCGATGCCCACGTCGGCTGGCTCGCCCAGCAGATGTTCAACCTCAAGGAGCCTTCCCGCATCCGGGTCGGCGATACGACCTACGTCGGGCCGTGGAACAACGCGACCATCACGCGCGGCACGATGAGCGAGGCGCTCAAGGAGCTCAGCCGCCGCTACGCGTCCGACACCGTTGCGGTCTACTCCGATCGCCGTCTGACGGCAGCCGAGCGGCGCCGGTACAAGGTCTCCGCGGAGCTCTTCCGCGACGCCGACGTGCTCGTGCTCGTTGCCGGGCACCCCGCATGCGCGGGCCTGACGCTCGCGCAGGCGCGCGGCATCGCCACCGGACGGATCACGCGCTGGTCGCAGGTCGTCAGCGGCGCCGAGGGCAAGATCGCGGTCCGCTACCCGCTGCGCGCCGGCTTCGACGAGGTGCGCTTCGGAACCCGGCGCGTCGGGCGGATGACGAGCAAGGGCATCCGCTACCGGCCGACCTACGCCCCAGGCGCGCGCGGCGCCGCGGACGGCGGCGTCGCCGCGGCGGCGGCGAATCCGCGCATCGCGGCCATCACGAGCTGGTCGGCGATCCGGGGGCGCAGCCCGGCAACGTGCGTCGTTCCGCTCGGCGGGGTGGCCGCGAGCCAGGCGAGCGTCGCGACCCTGCGATATCCCGGCGCCTACCCGGTCGACGTCGTCGTGCGACGTCACATCGCGAACGCCTACGAGCGCAAGATGATCGCCGCATTCAGCGCGTTCATGCGCTCGGCCAAGGTCCGCTCGCAGCTCCGCGCCCGCGGCCTGCTGGTGGCCGGTGACACGCCACTGCCGGACCCGCCGCAGGCCGTCGCTCCGCTCACAGGTAGCTGATGTCGATTCTGATGACCTTCTTGCTGCGCCCGGCGACGGTGATCGTCGTCTTTGTCCGGGTCCGGGTCCCGCGGATCACGTAGTCGGTGTCGGCCCCGGGTGTGCCCGTCGTGAAGCGGCCCGCCCTCGGGTACGCCCGTCGCACGGCGCCTGCGCTGGAGCCCAGCCGGATCTTCGCGTCGGTCCGCAGCGCGGTCAGCGGCGAGGGAAAGAGCTTCCCGGTGTCGTCGTAGCCGAGCGAGATCGTGACGCTCACCACCGTTCCCTGAACGATGAACGATGCCAAGCCCCGGTCCCCGTTCGTCCCCAGCAACCAGTCGCACCATCTCGACACGGGCTCGCCGGGCGGTCCAGAGGCGGGCTTGATGCAGGCTCCGCCGGACCCCCACGCGGCCTTCGCCTTGGAGAGCTTCTGCCCGATCGCGACGCCGCCGATCGAGCGGCCCAGGACGATCCGCTTGGACACGGGTGTCGGCGCGGCGGCCTGGGCTGAAGCTGGGATCAGCAGCACGGTCAGCGCTGCACCGAGAGTGCACCACCTCGTTCCGACCTGAGACACGCGCGTTGCGGCAGCCATCAGAGCCGCGAGTCTACAAACGCGCTCGGGATGGGATGTCCGGTCGGCGTCTGCCTCAGAGCGATGGGCCGGCCACGACTCGAACGTGGATCGAACGGATTATGAGTCCCGCGAGCCGGTGTGCGTTGAGGTCAGGTGAGGTCAGACGACTTGAGTTTCCGGGGCTTCCGGCGTCGGTCGCGGGCGACGATGCGGGGACAGGATCGGGGAACAGGGGCCGCTGGGGAACAGGACGGGGAACATTGCTCGCGGCAGGCAAGGGCGGCTCGCGGCGCCAGGACAGGTCGATACTCGGACAGGCCCGACGATGCCGCGACAGGCCGAGGTCGACCCCGGGGCGGGGGCGAGAGTTCGCGACCCCGCTCTATATGGGTCCCATGCGCCGCCGATCCAGCAACGCGGAAACCGGGTGTGACAGGTGTGGCAGTCCGACCGGGTCATATTCGCCCGATCGCCGCCGTGGCGATTGTTGGTGGCATGAACGCATCCAAGCTCCACCACCCGAACGCATAGCCGGATGCCCCGGCAGACCTCCGACAATCCGACCGTTGCAAGGGCGCAAGCTCGCGGCAAGCTGTCCGAGGCTCTGCGGACGGTGTCGAGGGCGCCCGCCCTCGGGGCGGCGCCTCCGGCCGCGAAGTCCAAGCCGTCGGGCCTGGGCGCCCAGCCGGGCAAGCCGACACGGACACTGAAGGCCGCCGATCGCAAGCTGACGCGCGAGGTCTACAAGTCGGCGCCGGTCCCGGTGCGCCAGCAGATCGTCAAGGTCGCCGATGGGCGCGGCCCGATCCCGAAGCTGCACGCCGAACGCCTGCACGCCACGAAGGCCCTCGCGGAGGCAGCGAAGCCGGCGGCCAAGCAGAACCCCGCCCTGGCCGCTGACGGCGTGAAGATCCTCGCGCACATGCGAGCGAAGGGCACGGTGTCGTCCGCTGTGACGCACGCACCGTCGCCGTTCGGGGCGATGAAGGCCGCGATCGGTGGTGTCGGTCGCGCGAAGCTCGAGCCGGTCCAGGCGCACGCGGGCTTCGACGGTGTCCTCGGCGCCATTGGCGGCGTGGCGAGCAAGGCTGTCCGCCTGCTTCAGCCGGCGACCGGCGCGCACAACCCTGACTTCGGCCTCGCCGCGACGCAGCATCAGCGCCAGGCCGACGAGACGCTGGTCCGCAACGCGACCGATGGCACGACGACCGTCATGCACCAGCTCACCCGCCCGTCATCCGCGATCGCGGGCGCAGCGAACGCGATCGCGGACGGCAAGGGCTTCGTCGGCGTCGAGAAGGCGGCCGTCCGCGGCCTCGTCCGCAACGATCAGTCGTTCACGACGCTGGCGAAGAAGGCGGGCCTGCACGGCGCCTTGGCGCAGGTGGTCGGCCTCGGCGGCGACATCTTTCTCGACCCGACGACATACGTCTCGTTCGGGTTGGCGACCCCCGCGAAGGCGGCGGAGCGTGCAGCGATGGCGGCACATGCCGCCGAGGCCGGGCGCGCTGCCAAGCCGCTATTGAAGGCCGCTGCGGCTGGCGACGCGACCGCGGCGGCGAAGCTGCGCAAGCTGCAAGCCGACCTCGAGGGTCACCTCCACCTGCGAGTTGCCGTGGCGCGGAAGCTCGAGAACGGCACGCGTGGCGTCCAGGCAGGGTTCCGCACACCCCGCGTCCCGGGCACCGGGCGCGGCGGGGTGCTGCACGCCACGTCAGGGCGTACGACGGCCGCCGTCGCCAAGCGGACAACGGCGCCGGCCGCAAGGAAGGTCGCCGATGCCCCGCTCGTCAACGAGACGTTGCGCCGGTTTCGTCCCTCGACAACGCCGGTCGGCATCACGCCGAGGGAGTGGGCGGCGTTCCGTGCCAGCAAGCGGGAGGCGAACGCCCTCGGCGACACGTTCGTTCGCCGCTTCGATCAGCTCGCCAAGAGTCTCCAGCGCGGCCTCAAGGGCGACGAGGCACGCTACGCGGCGGTCATGCACGCGATCGAGGGCGGGACTGTCCACGCTCTCCCGGCCACTGAGCGTGGCCTTGCCGAGCGGTGGGCGGCCGGCTCCCGCGCGGTCGCCGTCGACTACGAGAAGCTGACCGGCAAGCCACTGAAGCTCCACGACCTGATCCTTGCCAAGGGCGACGCTGCTGAGGCGGTCGACCATGCGCGTGCCGCGTTGAAGGAAGCCGCCGATCGTGCGATACCGAAGGCCGGCGAGTCGCGCGGGGTGGAGAAGGCGGCTGGGCGTCTGTCGAAGGCGGAGGGCCGCGCCGAGGTGCTGTCGCGGAACGTCGGCGGGCGAACCCGCGACCAGATCCTTCGCGGCGTGTACAGCGCCGGTGGGCACGGCGTCAACCAGGCCGCGGCCGACCTCGCCGCCCGTGAGGCGAAGATCGCCGATCGTGTCGCCGAGGCGCAGAAGCTCGCCGACTCGCTCGCGGATCAGACGCCGATCAACGTCACCGGCGAACGGCGGCTCGTCGCTCACCTCGCCGGGGTCCGAGACGCCCTAACCGCCGGCGGCCACACTGGCCCGGCCGCGGCGAAGCTTGAGGCCACCGTTGCGCGGCTTGAGCAGAAGGTCGCTCACACGCCGCCGGTCGGCCACGTCCCGCACGTAGGCGTCGATGACGCTGCGCGGTTCACCGTGCAAGGCAAGCGGGGTGCGGCGCACGGCACC
>JBKJRO010000025.1:0-40517 GCA_046594555.1 Solirubrobacteraceae bacterium | reverse complement strand
CGATGGCGCTGCACTGCACCGAGTGCGGCTTCGTCAACACGGAGGGCGCGAACTACTGTCAGCGCTGCGGCGCGTTCCTCGGCGATCTGCACGAGGGCACGCCGGAGGCGTCGACCGCGACCTACCGGATCGATGAGGCCACCGGCGAGCTCGTGCCCGTCGAGATCGACGAGCTCGTCGCTCGCGAGGGCGCCGCGCTCGTCGTGCGCGCCGGCGGCGGCCGCGAGGGGGAGAGCTTCCCGCTCGAGGGCGAGCGCCTGGCGATCGGTCGCCGGCCGGAGTCGGACATCTTCCTCGACGACGTCACCGTGTCGCGCGATCACGCGCTGATCGTGCGCCGCGGCGAAGAGCACCACCTGGACGATCTCGGGTCGCTCAACGGGACGTACGTCAACCGCCGCCGGATCGAGTCGCACCACCTCGAGGATGGCGACGAGATCCAGATCGGCAAGTACAAGCTGACGTTCCTGGGCCGCTGAGCGGGCGATGAGCACCACCTCGCAGACCGCTCCCCAGACGGCCCCGCAGGGCGAGGCACCGCGGGAGAAGCCGATGACGATCGGTGCCGTCTGCAAGGCGCTGATCCAGGAGTTCCCGGACATCTCGATCTCCAAGATCCGCTACCTGGAGGATCAGAAGCTCCTCACCCCGCAGCGGACGCCCGGCGGCTACCGCCTCTACACCAAGAGCGACGTCGCGCGGCTCCGCGCGATCCTGCGCCTGCAGCGCGACGAGTTCCTGCCGCTCCGCGTGATCCGCCAGGAACTCGCCAGCGGCGGCGCCGAGACCGCGGCGACCACCTCCACCAGCGCCGCCGAGGCCGCCCGCACGCGCCGGCGCCCGGCCGTCACGGCGCCGTCGAGCGCCGCGCAGTACAAGGTCGAGGACATCATCGAGGAGACCGCCGCGACGCCGAAGCTCATCGCCGAGCTCGAGGAGTTCGGCCTCGTCAAGGGGCAGCGGCACGACGGGACGGTCTGGTACGACGACGCCGAGCGCGACATCATCGTCGCGGTCGTCGAGCTCGCGCCCTACGGCGTGCAGGGCCGCAACCTGAAGGTCTTCAAGACGTCCGCCGACCGCGAGGCCGCGCTGATCCAGCAGATCCTCGCCCCGTCGCTGCGCTCGCGGAACTCCGAGCGCCGCCGGGAGGCCGTGGACGCGCTGGAGAACCTCGCCGCCGTGACGACCCACCTCAAGCACCTGCTGCTCGTGCGCGATCTGCGCAAGCTCGTGTCGTGAGCCTCCGGGCGCACGTCCGCGACATCCCGGACTTCCCGCAGGACGGGATCATCTTCCGGGACATCACGCCGCTGCTGGCCGATCCGGCCGCGCTCGACGGCGCCGTCACCGGCCTCGCGGCCCTGGCACGCCCGTGGGCTCCGGAGATGGTGATCGGCGCCGAGGCGCGCGGCTTCCTGCTGGGGCCCGCACTCGCGCGCGAGCTGGGCGCCGGGTTCGTCCTCGCGCGCAAGCCCGGCAAGCTCCCGCACGACACGCTGCGCGCCGAGTACGCGCTGGAATACGGGACGGACGTGCTGGAGCTGCACACCGACGCACTGAAGCCCGGCGCGCGCGTCCTGGTCCACGACGACCTGCTGGCGACCGGGGGCACGGCACGCGCGCTCTGCGACCTCGTCGCGGCAGCCGGGGGCGAGGTGGTGGGCTGCGCGTTCCTGATCGAACTCGCGTTCCTGGCGGGCGCCGCCGCGCTGGCACCGCATCCCGTCGTCGCGCTCCTGCGCGACACGGAGGAGTGAACGGTGCCGACGTCGAGCCGCAGCCGTACGTTCGACGCCCCGCCCGAGGACCTGTGGCGGACGGTGGGCGACGTGAACCAGCTGCCGCGCTGGTGGCCGCGGGCACGCCGGGTCGAGGCCGTCGAGGGGGACGAGTTCACGCAGGTCCTGCGCACCGAGAACGGCCGCGACGTGCGCGCGGACTTCGTCGTCGCCGAGCGCGACCCGGAGCGGCTCCTGCGGATCGAGCAGCAGGTCGAGGGAACGCCGTTCGAGGGGCTGCTGCGCAGCGCGACGACGGAGCTGCGCCTGCAGCCCGCCGGCGAGGCGGCGACGACCCTGACGATCACGGTCACCCGGCGCCTGCGCGGCCTCGCGCGGTTCGGGGGCGTCATCATGCGCCGCGGGACCAACCGCCAGCTCGACGAGGCGCTCGACGGGCTGGCCGCGATCTACGGAACGGCGGAGGTGCACGGTGGGTGAGATGCGCTGGTGGGGCTGGGGCGAGGATGCCCATGCCGGTGAGCTGCCGTCGTTCGCGAGCCCGTGGATCGAGGCCCGGACCGGTGAGCCGCTCGGCCCGGCGACCGGGCCGCCGTCGCTCGACGCCGTCGCGCTTCCCGGCGCGCAGCTGCCCGACGCTGCGCTGCGTGCGCTGACCACGGTCGTGGGGGAGGCGCACGTGCGGCAGGACCGTGCTGCCCGCGTGCGCCACGCGGCCGGGCGCAGCTACCCCGACCTGCTGCGCCTGCGGGCCGCGAGCGCCGTTCCGGCGCCCGACGCGGTCGTGTCGGCCGGATCGCACGAGCAGGTCGCCGCGATCCTGTCCGCCTGCGCGGACCACGGCGTCGCCGTCGTGCCGTTCGGCGGCGGCACGAGCGTCGTCGGCGGGGTCGAGCCGCTGTGCGGCGTCCACGGCGCCGTCATCGCGCTCGACCTGCGCCCGATGGCGGCGGTGGAACGCCTCGACACCCGCTCGCGGCTCGCCTGGGTCCAGCCCGGCCTGCTGGGGCCGGCGCTCGAGCGCGCGCTCGGCGCGCGCGGCCACACGCTCGGCCACTTCCCACAGAGCTTCGAGTATTCGACCGTCGGCGGCTGGGTCGCGACCCGGTCGGCGGGCCAGGCCTCGACGGGCTACGGCAGGATCGACGACCTGGTCGCCGGCGTGCGCCTCGCGGCGCCCGCCGGCGAGCTGGACCTGCCCGCGCTGCCCGCGTCGGCGGCCGGGCCCGACCTGCGTGAGCTGGTCGTCGGCTCGGAGGGCGTCCTGGGCGTCATCACACAGGCCGTCCTGCGGATCCGGCCGGTGCCCGCCGAGCGCCGCTACGAGGCCTGGATGGTGGCGTCGTTCGCCGACGGCGCCGAGGCGCTGCGGTCGCTGGTGCAACACGAGATCCGGCCCGAGATCGCCCGCGTGTCCGACGAGCCCGAGACCGAGATGTCGCTCGCGCTGGCGGGCATCCGCGGCGCCAAGGGCGCCGTGCTGGGCCGGTACCTCGGCGCGCGCGGCGTCGCCGGCGGTGCCTTCGTCCTGCTCGGGTTCGAGGGGGAGCGGGACGACGTGGGCCGCCGCCGCAAGGCCACCGTCGAGGTCGTCCGCCGCCACGGCGGCGTGTCGCTCGGTCGCGGCCCGGGCGAGGCGTGGGCGGCGGGCCGGTTCCACGCGCCATATCTGCGCGACGAGCTGCTGGGGCGCGGGGTCCTCGTGGACACGCTCGAGACCGCGGTGCGCTGGAACGACCTCCTGACGCTGCGCGAGGCCGTCGGCCGCGCGCTCGGCGCACACGCGCCGTTCGTCGCCTGCCACATCTCGCACATCTACCCCGACGGCGCCTCGCTGTACTTCACCTACCTCGCGGCGCAGGATCGCGCCGACCCGCTCGCGCAGTGGCAGGCGGCCAAGCGCGCCGCGAGCGAGGCGATCGTCGCGCACGGCGCCACGATCACCCACCATCACGCCGTCGGCACCGACCACGCGCCGTATCTGGAGGCGCAGGACGGCGCGCTCGGGCTGGAGGCGCTGCGGGCCGTCAAGGAGCGCCTGGACCCGGCCGGGATCATGAACCCCGGCAAGCTGGCGTTGTAGCCGCGACTCGTCCACGCGGCCGGAAGTTCCATGCGGCTCGTCGGCGCCGCGCCGATTCCGCACAGAACGTGCGGCCCCGCGTACTAGCTCGTCGGGAACTGGATCTGGCCGCCGATGACCGGCTCGCCGGGCGTCGTCGGGTTCTTGCCGCGCTGCTTGGTGATCGCGACGGCGGAGTACTTGCGCGGGTCGACCTTCAGGTCGGACTGCGACGCGGCCTGGCCGGTCGTCGTGATCGCCTGGAAGTACCCGAGGAAGACCGGTGCCAGCTTCTGATCGATCAGCCAGACGCCATAGCCGACGCTCTTGGGGATCTTCGGCAGGCCCTCGGCGATGACGTTGATCCTGTCCTTGCCACCCTGGCGGGCGAACTGGGCGATGCCGAGCGCCCGCGGGGCGTTCGCGTTGCGGGTCGGCCGCAGGTTGGCCTGGCCGATGACGTTGCCGGGGCGGCTCGAGCGCGTGGCGGTCGTCCTCGCCGGCGACGAGTCGCTCTTGGTCGCGCGGCCGACGAAGAAGCCGATCAGCAGCGCGGCGAGGATGCCGGCGCCGGTCAGGAGGATCGCGCCGCCGACGCGCGAGCCCTTGGCGGTACCCGCGGCGGCCGGCGTCGCCCCGGCGGGCCGCTCGGCGGCGCCGGGCAGCTCGGGGATCGGCTCGGCCGACACGCCGACCAGTTCCTTGCGCACGCCGCTCGCCCAGGCGCGGGCGCCGGCGTCGCCGGTCAGCTCGGCCGGCGCGTCCTCGCACTGGCGCAGCAGGTAGTCGCCGATCGCCGCCCGCCCGGCGTGGTCGGGCGCGGAGCCGGCCGGGCCGAGCGAGCCGAGCGCGTCGTACGCGCGGTCGCGGACCGCCGCCGGCGCCATGCGCAGGGTGCGGGCGATCTCGTCGTAGGAGGTGTCCTGGGTGAGCAGCAGCCGCAGGACGGCCTGCTGATCTGCCGGAAGCTCGTCGAAGCGCGCCATGAGCGGCGGAAGCCTAGCGATATCGTGCCCCGCCCATGGCCGGTCCGTTCGAGCACTTCCAGCCGGTCATCCCGCCCGAGGAGACGTTCGACGCGCTCTACGGGCTCGAGGTCCTCGAGATGACCGAGGACCTGGTTCGTGCGCAGGTCGCGGTCACCAACAGCATCCGGCAGCCGATGGGCCTGGTGCACGGGGGCGTCTACGCGTCGATCGCCGAGGCGATCACGTCCGCGGCGACCGCGCTTGCGGTCGTGCCGAACGGCCAGATGTCCCAGGGGCTGTCCAACCAGACGAGCTTTCTGCGGCCGATTCTCGAGGGGACGGTCCACGCGGTCGCGCATCGCCGCCATCGCGGCCGCACCACCTGGGTCTGGGAGGTCGAGATCACCGACGACCACGACCGCCTGTGCGCGCTCGTGCGGATGACGATCGCCGTCCGGGACATGCCGTCGGCCTGAGCACGCGCTCAGCCCAGGTCAGCCCTCGTCGCGGTAGCGATTGGTGATCGGCATGCGCCGGTCACGCCCGAACGCCTTGGACGTCACCTTGATGCCGGGCGGCTGCTGGCGGCGCTTGTACTCGGCCAGGTCCACGAGCCGGACGATCCGCTCGACGGTCCCGCGGTCGAACCCGCGCGCGACGAGCTCGTCGGACCC
Organism: Solirubrobacteraceae bacterium; assembly: GCA_046594555.1. Lineage (GTDB taxonomy): Bacteria > Actinomycetota > Thermoleophilia > Solirubrobacterales > Solirubrobacteraceae > F1-60-MAGs163. The sequence continues at coordinate 35,071 of JBKJRO010000025.1, read as the reverse complement.
CAGGTCGTCCTCGACGTACCCCTCGAGGATCGGGTCGAGGACCTCGTACGGGGGCAGCGAGTCGTCGTCGCGCTGGCCGGGCCGCAGCTCGGCCGACGGCGCCCGCGTGAGGATCGTCGGCGGGATGACCGGCTCGCGCGCGTTGCGCAGCGCGCACAGGCGGTAGACGAGCAGCTTCGGCACGTCCTTGATCACCGCGAAGCCGCCCGCGCTGTCGCCGTAGAGCGTCGAGTAGCCGACGGACATCTCGGACTTGTTGCCGGTCGTCAGGACCAGGTGGCCGAGCTTGTTCGACAGCGCCATCAGGAAATTGCCGCGGATCCTGGCCTGCAGGTTCTCCTCGGTCAGGTCCGCCGCGCGCCCGGCGAACGGCGCGGCGAGGATCTCGTCATAGGCGGCCATGACGCTCGCGATCGGCAGCTCGAGCAGCTCGACGCCGAGGTTCGCGGCGAGCAGCCCGGCGTCGCCGCGCGTGCCCTGCGAGCTGTACTGCGAGGGCATCGTCACGCAGGTCACGCGGTCGGCACCGAGCGCGTCGACCGCGATCACGGCGACGAGGGCGGAGTCGACACCGCCCGACAGCCCCAGCACGACGTGGCGGAAGCCGTTCTTCCCGGCGTAGTCGTGCGTCCCCAGCACGAGTGCGGCGTAGACCTCCTCGTCCAGCGGCAGCGGCGCGGCGAGGTCGGCGGCCGCGGGCGCGGCCGGCGCGGCGGCGGCCGTCAGGTAGGCGCCGTCGTAGTCCACCGCCGGCGGCTCGTCAGCCGCCGGCGTGCGGTGGCGCGTGTCTCGCAGGCGCGCGGCACCGACCTCGCCGTCATCGATGTCCACGACGAGCAGGTGCTCGCGGAACTGCGGCGCTCGCGCGACCACCTCGCCCTCGTGGTCGCAGACGAAGGAGCCGCCGTCGAAGACGAGCTCGTCCTGGCCGCCGACCAGGGCGCAGTAGGCGAACGCGGCGGACTCGTCGCGGGCGCGCTGGGCGATCATGTGCTCGCGGTCCTGCGCCTTGCCGGCCTGGAATGGGGACGCCGACAGGTTGACGATCAGCCGTGCGCCCGATCGCGCCTCGTCGCTCTCCGGCGGGCCCGGGATCCAGACGTCCTCGCAGATCGTCAGGCCGACGCGGACGCCGTCCACGTCGATCGTCGAGCCGCGGACGCCGCGGCGGAAGTAGCGGTGCTCGTCGAAGACGCCGTAGTTCGGCAGGTGGTTCTTGCGGTAGACGGCCCGGACCGCGCCGTCGGCGAGGACCGCGGCGGCGTTGTAGACGTCGTCGTCGCGCTCGGGGAACCCGACGATCGCGACGATCCCGCGGACGTCCGCGGCGAGCCGCTCCAGCGCTGCGCGGGTGTCGCGCAGGACGTGCCCGCGCAGCAGCAGGTCCTCGGGCGGGTAGCCGAGCAGCGACAGCTCGGGTGCCACGACGAGCTGGGCGCCGCGCTCCTGCGCCTGCGCGATCGAGGCCCGGATCCGCGCCTCGTTGCCCGCGATGTCGCCGACCGTGGCGTTGATCTGGGCGAGCGCGAGCCGCAGCACTACCCGACGACTTCCAGATCCGGCGTGTGCGCGTGCGTCATGTGCGCGGGCGCCGCGTCGGGGTCGACTCCGGCCGCCCGGGCCAGGTCGGCGATCGCGTGCTCGACGTCATCGACGATGTCGCCGAGGTCGGGCAGCGCGTCGTAGTCGCCCAGCAGGCCGATGCCGACGCGCCCGCAGTAGCTCATGATCGCGATCCCGAGCGCCGTGCCCTGGGCGAGCGGCACCACGGGGTAGATCGCCAGCATCCGGCGCCCCAGCAGGTACAGCGGCAGCTGCGGACCCGGGACGTTGGTGACGACGAGGTTGAAGAAGCGCTGCCTGGCCTGCAGCCGCGCCGCCTGGCTGGCGATCGTCGGCGGCGCGAAGTCCGCCAGCTCGGTCAGCGCGACCGCGCCGACGGCCTGGCCCGAGCTCTTCAGGTGCACCATCGCCTCGCTGATCAGCGCGAAGGCCCGCGCCGGGTCGGTCTCGTAGACGGGCAGCGGCGCCCACATCGCCGAAACCTGGTTGCCCAGCGCGCCACGGGCGTCGTCGCTGCGGACCGAGACCGGCACCATGACCTTCAGCGTCAGCTCGCTCGTGTCGACGCCGCGCCGGCGCAGCCAGGCGCCGAGCGCGAGGGACACGCTGGTGAGGACGGCGTCGTTGAGCGTGCCGCCGAGCGCGTTCTTCGTGTCCTTGAACAGCGAGAGCGGCGCATCGACCCAGCCGTAGCGGCGGTGCGGGCCGATCGGGACGTTCAGCGGCGTGGCGGGCGCGGGCGTCATCCCCGCCCACGCCATCGCGCCGGCGGCGACGAGCTGCTGCAGGATGCGCTCGCCGACGGCCCGCGGCGCGCTGACGAGCGACTTCGCGGCCTCCAGCGCCTCGCCCGGGACGGTCAGGCGCTCGCGCAGGGCGTCGCCGATCAGCTGCGCGCGCGAGGGCTCCGGGCGCGCGACCCACGGCGCTGCGGGCTGCGCCGCCGGCAGGGGATCGGGGTCGGTGGAGAAGAGGACCGAGGTGATGTCCACGCCGGAGATGCCGTCCACCAGCGCATGGTGGGTCTTGGCGATGATCGCGAAACGCGGGGTACCGTCGGCCAGCGGCGCGAGGCCCTCGACGAGCTGGACCTCCCACAGCGGGCGATTGCGGTCCAGCGGCTGGGCGAACAGGCGCCCGCCGAGTGCCGCGAGCTGCTCGTCGGAGCCGGGCGCGGGCAGCGCGGAGTGGCGCACGTGGTAGCCCATCCGGAAGTGCGGGTCGTCGATCCAGACGGGCCGCGTCTGGCCGAGCGGGACGAACGCGAGCTTCTGGCGGTAGCGCGGGACCAGGTGCATCCGGTCCTCCAGCGCGCCGACGAGTTGCTCGTGGGTCGGCGCCTCGCCCGCAAAGACCATGATCGACGCGACGTGCATGTGCGCACCGCCGCGCTCCAGGTCGAGGAACGCGGCGTCCAGCGCCGAGAGGCGATCGGGGTTGGCCACGATGCAGACAATGCCACGCGCGGCGTCCACGGGACTTGTGTGAAGGACCGCACACAAAGCCTTCTGACGCAAAACCGCTGCTAGCGTGCCAATTCTGCCGAGTCGCCTCCGATCATGTGGAGGCGAGTGGGGGACCCATCTCCGGCGATGACCACGCGAGGAAGCGTGCGCCGGATGGGGCGAATCGGCGGCTGATGCCGCCGTAGCGACTGTTGATCGTCCGCGCGTGGATCGCGTGGGCGGACGGCCGCGAGCCCGACAGCTAACCCCGCAGGCAGCAGAACGAAGGAGACCTCCTCGTGAGGCCGCATACGCCGCTCCATGCCCGCGCGCTCACCGCGCTCGCCGTGCTGTCCTGTTCCACAGTTGTCCTGGCCGGCCCGATCGCCGTTCCGGCATCCGGCGCCGCGACGCCCGTGCCCGGCGTCACCGTCCACCTCGATCGCGCCGCCGTCGCCTACGGCGACCGCATCGTCGCGACCGGTCGCGCCACGCCGGCCGCCGCCGGTCGCGCGGTCACGCTCGAGCAGCGCTCCGGCTCGGGTTGGGCGCCGCTCGCAACCGGCACCACGTCGGCCGCGGGCCGCTACCGGCTGGCGGCGAAGGCGCGCCGCTCCGGCGCCCTGCGCGTCCGGCTCGCACCGACGGCGGCCGTCGCCGACGTGGGCGTCGCCGCCCTCGCTCCGGCGATCGCCTCGGCGCTGCGCCCGCTGCGCGTCGCCGCGCGGCTGAGCGTCGATCGCGCCCGCACGACCGTGCGCGTCGGGCGCCTGCTCGAGGTCCGCGGCCATGCCGCGCCCGCCCACGCAGGTCGGCTGGTCCTGCTCCAGCGCCGCCTGCGCGGCCACTGGCGCACGATCGCGCACGCACGCACACGGGCTCACGGCAGCTACCGGCTGCGGCTCCGCGCCCGCCGGTCGTTCAGCTCCAAGCTGCGCGTGCGCACCGTCGGCACGAGCACGCTGGCGGCCGGCGCGCGTGACGCCGGGGTGGCATCCGTCCTGCGCCCGACCGTCGCCTCGTGGTACTCGATGGGGCACTTCCTGGCCTGCGGCGGCGTCATCACCGGCGGCACGATGGGCGTGGCCCACAAGACGCTGCCCTGCGGCACGCTGGTCACGATCCGCTACCGCGGGCGTCAGATCCGCGTGCCCGTCGTCGATCGCGGGCCGTTCATCGGCGGCCGCGAGTTCGACCTCGCGCCCGGAGCGCGCAACGCGCTCGGGTTCGACGGCGTCGGGACGGTCTGGGTCGCCAGCTGATCGGCGGGTCGTGCGTCGGGGGCCGGGCGTAGCCTGACGGCCATCCCCGGCCTCGTCGCACACCTGGACCTCGACGCGTTCTACGCGAGCGTCGAGCTGCAGCGCCGCCCGGAACTGCGCGGGAAGCCGGTGATCGTCTCGGGATCCGGTCCGCGCGCCGTGGTGACGACCTGCTCCTACGAGGCCCGGGCGTTCGGCGTCGGATCCGCGATGCCGACGCTGCGCGCCCGCCGGCTCTGCCCGCACGCGGTGCTGATCCCGCCCGACTTCCCGGCCTACCACGAGATGTCGGGCCGGGTGATGGCGATCGTCCGCGAGCACGTCGCGACGGTCGAGCAGCTCGGGATGGACGAGGCGTTCCTGGACCTGAGCGACCTCTCCTCGCCGAAGACCGCGATGCGGCGGCTGGTCGCGGACATCCGCGAGCAGACGGGGATGGCCGCGTCGATCGGCATCGGCCCCAATCGTGTGGTCGCCAAAGTCGCATCGGACGCCGAGAAGCCGCACGGCTTCGTCGTCCTGACCCGCGAGGAGGCCGTCGCCCGATTCGGTGACCATCCGCCGGGGCTGGTCCCCGGGATCGGCCCCAAGACCCAGGAGCGCCTGCTGGCGCTGGGCATGCGGACGCTGGACCAGGTCGCCGCCGCAGACGAGGAGCTGCTGATCTCCGCGTTCGGCCCGCGCCAGGGGCCGTGGCTGAAGGCGCGCGCGGGGTTCCACGGCAGCGACGTCGTGACCCCGGTGCGCGAGGCGGTCAGCGAGTCGCGTGAGACGACGTTCGACGAGGACGTGCGCGACCCGGAACGGATGGAGGAGCTCCTGCGCGGGCTCGCCGTACGGCTGGGGGAGGCGCTGCGCAAGCACGAGCGCCGCGGGCGGACGATCGCGATCAAGGTCCGCCTCGACGACTTCTCGACGGTGACGCGGTCGCGGACGCTCCCGCACGCGACCGACGATCCGCAGGCGATCTCCGATGTCGCCGCGGAGTTGCTGCGCGACTACGGGCCGGCGCGGCCGGTGCGCCTGCTGGGCGTGCGGGTCGCGGGCTTCGCCGGCGAGGACGAGGCGACGGCGCCGGCCGACGAGGGCCAGCTGGCGCTGCCGATGTAGCCTGTCGCGCGTGCCTGCGGTGGACATCGGTGCGCGCGAACTGCACGTCGCGCGGCGCGGGACGGGCGAGCCGCTGCTGCTCATCCACGGCCTGGCGGGCACGCACGGCATCTGGGGCGAGCCGTTTCTCGCCGGACTCGACGGGACGTTCGACGTCATCGCCTACGACCAGCGCGGGGTCGGGTATTCGAGTCCCTCCGAGGGGCGCTTCAGCATCGCCGACCTCGCCGACGACGCCGCCGCGCTGCTCGAGGCGCTGGGTCTGCGGTCAGCGCACATCGTCGGGACGTCGATGGGCGGGATGGTGGCCCAGGAGCTCGTGCTGCGCCACCCGGAGCGGGTCCGCAGCCTGGTCCTGGGCTGCACCTACGCGGGCGGACCGGGCAGCACGATCACCGATCGCGCGGTGATCGGCCGGTTCCTCGACGCGATCCGCAGCGGCGACCTCGAGCGGTCGCTGCGCACGGGATTCGAGCTCAACATGGCGCCGGCCGCGCGCGAGCGTCCGGGCGCCAACCGCACCTACCGCCGGCTTGCCTTCGCCGCGCCGTGCCCGCGCGAGGTGATCGTCGAACAGGCGCGCGCGACGGCCACCCACGACGCCGGCGCCCGGCTGGGGGCGGTGCGCGCGCCGGCCCTGATCCTTCACGGCGACCTGGACGAGATGCTGGTGGTCGCCAACGCGCACCACATCGCCGGCCTGCTGCCCGCCGCGCGGCTGGAGGTCCTGGAGGGGGTGGGCCACCTGTTCTGGATCGAGGCGCCGGAGCGCTCGGCCGAGCTGATCGTCCAGTCGGCGGGCGCGTCGTGAGCGCGGACGGGCTGTTCGTGGCCGAGGCGGGGGAGGGTCCGCCGATCGTGCTGCTGCACGGCCTGACGGCGAACCATCGCTACGTCGTCATGGGCTCGCGGGTGCTGGAGCGCGACGGGCATCGGGTCGTGGCCTACGACGCCCGCGGGCACGGCGCATCGACGGGGGCGGTGAGCGACGCGGGCTACGGCTACCCCGCGCTGGCCGGCGATCTGCTGGCGGTCATGGACGCGCGCGGCATCGACCGCGCCGTCGTCGCGGGGGCGTCGATGGGAGCGCACACCGCCGTCCGGGCCGCGCTGACGGCACCGGAGCGCATTGCCGGGCTCGTGCTGATCACCCCGGCGTTCGATCCCGGCGCGCCGCGCGACGCTGCGAGCCTCGCGCGGTGGGACGCGCTCAGCGACGGCCTGCGCGACGGCGGCGTCGACGGGTTCCTCGCCGCGTACGGCGTCCCCGACGTGCCGGAGCAGTGGCGCGACACGCTGGTCGAGGTGATGCGCCAGAGGCTCTCCCAGCACGAGCATCCGGGCGCCGTGGCCGACGCGCTGCGCGCGACGCCCCGCTCGGCGCCGTTCGAGTCGTGGGGCGACCTCGCGGGGATCGCGGTGCCGGCGGTCGTCGTGGCCGACCGCGACGAGGCCGATCCGGGGCATCCGCTGGCCGTGGGGGAGGCGTGGGCACGAGCGATCCCGGGTGCCCGTCTCGTCGTCGAGGATGAGGGCCGATCCCCGCTCGCGTGGCAGGGGAGCCAGGTGTCGAGGGTCATCGCGCAGCTCGCCGGGCAGGCCGCGTGAGCGCGGGGTACAGCGGCACCGCGCTGCCGCGCAAGCTCGGCATCGTCCCGGGCGCGACGGTCGCCTGGATCGGCGCGCCGGAGCACTTCGCGGCGCTGCTCGACCCGCTGCCGGGCGACGTGCGGGTCAAGGCGCGCGCGAGCGCGCCGCTCGACGTGGTCGTGGTGTTCCTGACCCGCCGCGCCGAGCTTGTGCGGCGCCTGCCGGCGCTGCGGCGCGCCATCGCTCCGGCCGGCGCCTGCTGGATCGCCTGGCCCAAGCGGGCGTCCGGCGTGCCCACGGACGTCGCCGAGGACGTGATCCGCGAGGTCGTCCTGCCGACCGGCCTGGTGGATGTGAAGGTCTGCGCGATCGACGCGACGTGGTCCGGCCTGAAGCTCGTCATCCGCAGGGAGCAGCGATGAGCGCCGAGCCGATCTTCCGCAGCGAGGGGGAGGGCTACGCGCCGGCCGGCCACGCCCGCGGGCCCTGGGATCCGGGATCGCTCCACGGCGGCGCGCCCGCGGCGCTGCTGGCCCGGGAGGTCGAGCGGCTCGAGCCCGGATCGGGCATGGTCGTCACGCGGATGACGTTCGAGTTCCTCGCGCCCGTCCCGCTGGCCCCGCTGACCGCTCGCGCCGAGGTCGTGCGGCCGGGCGGGCGCCTCCAGCTGGTCGAGGCGGAGCTCCGCGCGGGCGACCGCGTCGTCCTGCGCGCGCGGGCCGTGCGCCTGCGCCGCGGCGCGCTGGAGCACGGGGTGACGGTTCGCACGCCGCCACCCGGCGACGGCCCGCACGCGTCGCTCCGATCCCCGTTCCCGAGCGCCCGGGGGGAGTCCGAGGGCTTCCACCGGACGGGGATGGACATCCGGTTCGCCAACGGCACGAGCTACCACGAGGGTCCGGCGCAGACGTGGTTCCGGCTGGCGCGCCCGCTCGTGGACGACGAGCCGCCGTCGCCACTGCAGTCGGTGATGGCGGCGGCGGACTTCGCCAACGGCATCAGCCGCGTGCTCGCGTTCGACGACTTCCTGTTCGTCAACGTGGACCTGACCGTGCACCTGGACCGCGAGCCCGAGGGGGAGTGGGTCCTGCTGGACGCCCGCACGTCGATCGCACCGCAGGGCACCGGCCTGGCGACGGCGGCCCTGGCGGACCTGCGTGGCCCGATCGGCGTGGCCGCGCAGTCGCTGTTCGTCGATCAGCGCTGAGCGCGGACCCGCACCGCCCGGGGTAGGGTTCGCGCCATGGACCGCGTCGTCGTCATCGCCACGCTCACCGTCAAGGAGGGGCAGGAAGGCCGCGCCCTGGAGCTGCTGACCCCGGTGGTCGAGGGCACCCACGACGAGGCGGGGTGCCTGACCTACGCGATCCACCAGGACGCCGCCGACCCGCGCACGTTCGTCATCGTCGAGCACTGGACCTCGCAGGTCGCGCTCGACAACCACTTCCTGCAGCCGCACATGGCCGAGCTGGCGACCCACGCGGCCGACCTGCTCGCGGAGCCGCCGGTCATCCGCTTCTGCCGCCCGCTGGGCCTGGGCGACGCGGTCAAGGGATCCCTCTGACCGCGAAGGACCGGCAGGCGGCGGACCGGAGTGCAGGGCGGCGGCGGCGCGCCGGGCTGCGCGGGCGCTGGGCCCGCCGCTTCGGGCTGACCAACATCGCCGCCGCGGTGTACGGGCTGATCCTCATGCTCGCGCTGCTCGTCGTCAACGCGGCGACGGACAAGAGCCTGACCCAGATCGCGGTGACGTGATGGCACGGCGCTCGGGCTACGGCCGGCGGGCGACGGCGCTCATCGCCCTGTTGAACGTCGGCTTCGGCCTGTTCGTGGTGGCGCTCAAGGTCGTCGTGCACTGACGGCGCGTGTGGACGGGGGCCCAGGCGGGCGAATCCCGATGCAATGCTCGATAATGCTGGTTATGTGTAGCGCTGGATCGAGCGGCCCGAGCATCTAGGCTGATCGGCGATGCGCCACAACCTCAGGCCACTCTTCGACCGCGTGGTCATCAAGGAGCTCGATCCCGACCGGATGCGCCGATCCGGGCTGGTCGTGCCGCCGGGCAGCCACGAGCCGCCGCCGCAGCACGGCATCGTCCTGGCGGTCGGCGCCGGCATCGACTGGTGGCAGTCCGCCGGCGTCGCGATGCCGGTCAAGGTCGGCGACCACGTCGTCTTCCCGGCGAGCGGCGGCGTCTGGGTCGAGGTCGACGAGGAGCGGCTGCTGGTCTGCCGCGTCGGAGAGCTGCTCGGCATCATCGAGTCCGATGACGCGCGCGAGCGGTTCGAGGCCGGCGACGTGCGCTCCGACGAGCGCTGAGCGCGCCCGCATAGGATCAGGACATGCCCGCCTGGACCGCCGCCGACCTCCCGTCACAGGACGGCCGCATCGCCGTCGTCACGGGCGCGAACAGCGGCATCGGGCTGGTCGCGGCGCGCGAACTGGCCCGCGCCGGTGCCACGGTCGTGCTGGCCTGCCGTGCGCCGGCGCGTGCCTCGGTCGCCGCGGAGTCGATCCTGGCCGCCGCGCCGCAGGCCGCGATCGACGTCTGGCAGCTGGATCTCGCGGATCTCGCCTCGGTGCGCGACTTCGCCGCGGGCATCGGCGAGAGCTACGGCCACATCGACCTGCTGCTGAACAACGCCGGCGTGATGGCGCTCCCGCGGGGCCTCACGGCCGACGGCTTCGAGCGCCAGTTCGGCACGAACCACCTGGGTCATTTCGCGCTGACGGGCCTGCTGCTTGATCGCCTGCTGGCCGCGCCCGCGCCGCGCGTGGTCACCGTCGCCAGCGGCGCCCATCGCGGCGGCAGGATGAACTTCGACGACCTGCAGGGCGAGCGCTCGTACTCGCGCTGGCGCGCGTACGGCCAGTCCAAGCTGGCGAATCTGCTGTTCATGTATGAGCTGCAGCGCCGCTCCGACGCCGCCGGAACGCCGCTGCGCAGCCTCGCGGCCCATCCCGGCTACGCGGCGACGAACCTCCAGTCGCACACGGGCAACGCGCTCGAGGTCGGGCTGATGCGCGTGCTGAACAAGGTCGTCGCGCAGAGCGACGAGATGGGTGCGCTGCCCAGCCTCTACGCCGCCACCCAGGAACTGCCCGGCGGCACCTACATCGGCCCCGACGGCATCGCCGAGGCTCGCGGCCACCCGAAGGTCGTCGGGGCATCCGGCGCGGCGCGCGACCCGCAGGCCGCGTCACGCCTGTGGCAGGTCTCCGAGGGGCTCACCGGCGTCACGTACGCCTGGCCCGCGGTTGCTGCCTGAGGACCGTCACATCTCGGTCGCCGTGATCGGCGACATCACGTGCAGCGCCAGGTGCACCGCCGGGCCGATGCTCAGCGCGAACACCACCGTCCCGACCCCCACCGTGCCGCCGAGCAGCGCGCCGATCAGCAGCGCGAGCACCTCGATCACCAACCGCACATGCGACACCGGGCGACCGGTCGCGCGGTGGATCCCGGTCATCAGCCCGTCGCGCGGCCCCGGCCCGAGCGCGGCGCCGAGGTAGAAGCCGCTGCCGATCGCGACGAGCGCCACGCCGCCGAGCAGCGACGCCCAGCGCTCGAGCAGGCCCGGGTCGTCGCCGACGAGTTCCAGCGTGACGTCGATCGCGACGCCGATGAGGACGGCGTTGAGGATCGTGCCGAGCCCGGGCCGCTGGTGCAGCAGGATCCACAACAGCAGCACGCCGCCGCTGATCAGGATCGTCGCCTGACCGATCGACAGCGGGGTCTGGACGCTGACGCCCTGCGCGAACACGGTCCACGGGGACGCGCCCAGTTCGCCGTGGACGACGAGGCCCTCCCCCGTCCCGAACAGCCACAGCCCCGCCAGAAGCCGCACCAGGCGCTGCGGCGAGGCCCGCCAGCGCGACGCCGCGGCGTCCGTCACGCGCCGGCTCGGCGCGACACCGCAAGCGCGCTGAACCAGTCCAGCGCGGCGGGGTTGGCCAGCGCGTCGCGGCTGGCGACGCGCTCGGCGGCCTCCCCCATGAGGATCCGCTTGACCGGGACCTCGAGCACCTTGCCGGACAGCGTCCGCGGGATCTCGGCGACCGCGAACACCTCGCTGGGCACGTGCCGCGGCGAGCAGTCCTCGCGCACGCGGCGCGCGATCGCGCCGATCAGGCCGGCGTCCAGTTCGCGACCCGGAGCGAGGACGACGAACAGTGGCATCCAGCTGTCGCCGTCGTCCTGCGGCACGTCGACGACGAGCGCGTCCAGCACCGCGTCGAGCGCGAGGACGGCGCGGTAGATCTCCGCCGTGCCCATGCGGACGCCGCCGCGGTTGATCGTCGAGTCCGAGCGGCCGTAGATGATCGCGGTCCCGCGCCCCGTGATCCGGATCCAGTCGCCGTGGCGCCAGACGCCGGGGTACATCGCGAAGTAGCTCTCGCGGTAGCGCGCGCCGTCCGGGTCGTTCCAGAAGCCGACCGGCATCGACGGCATCGGCTCGGTGATGACGAGTTCCCCGACGGCGTCCACCAGCGCGTGGCCGTCCTCGTCGAACGCCTGCACGGCGGCGCCGAGCGCCCGTGCCTGAAGCTCGCCCTCGTAGACCGGCAGGGTCGGGACGCCGCCCACGAACGCGGTGCAGACGTCGGTGCCGCCGCTGGTCGAGAACAGCCACGTGTCCGCCCCGACGTGGTCGAAGACCCAGCGGAACCCCTCGGGGGACAGCGGCGAGCCGGTCGAGCCGACGCTGCGCAGGGCGCTGATGTCGCGCCCCTCGCGCGGCTCGATGCCCGCCTTCTGGCAGGAGGCGAGGTAGCTGGCGCTCGTGCCGAAGCAGGTGACGCCCGTGTCGGCCGCCAGATCCCACAGGCGGTCGAGCGTCGGGTGGCCGGGATTGCCGTCGAAGAGCACGATCGTCGCCTCGGTGAGCAGCACGCCGACGAGGAAGTTCCACATCATCCAGCCGGTCGTGGTGAACCAGAACACGCGGTCGCCCGGCCGCGCGTCGACGTGCAGGAACAGCTTCTTCAGGTGCTCCAGCAGGATGCCGCCGTGGCCCTGGACGATCGCCTTCGGCAGCCCGGTGGTGCCCGACGAGTAGAGGATCCACAGCGGGTGGTCGAACGGGACCCGGCGGAAGGTCAGCTCCGCCCCCGCCCCGCGCGCCAGCAGCTCGGCCCAGCGCAGGCCGTGGCGCAGCGCCCGCAGGTCGGGCTCCGGGGTCAGGTACGGGAGGACGACGGTGTGCTCCAGCGTCGGCATCGCCGCCTCGAGCTCGCCCACGACGCCCAGCTTGTCGAAGTCGCGGCCGCCGTAGCGGTAGCCGTCGACCGCGAGCAGCACCTTCGGCTCGACCTGCGCGAAGCGGTCCACGACGCTGCGCACGCCGAAGTCCGGCGAGCAGCTCGACCAGACGGCGCCGAGGCTCGCGACGGCGAGGAACGCCGCGATCGCCTCGGGGATGTTCGGGAGGTAGGCGACGACCCTGTCCCCCTCCCCGACCCCCAGGTCGGCGAGCCCGGCGGCGATGCTCGCCGTCTGCGCGCGCAGGGCGCCCCACGTCAGCTCCCGCCGGTCCCCGAGCTCGCCGTCGGCGATGATCGCCAGTGCGTCGTCGGCCTTGCCGCGAAAGACGTGCTCGGCATGGTTCAGCCGCGTCCCGGGGAACCAGACGGCGCCGGGCATCGCCGCATCCGCGAGCGCGCGCTCCGCCGTGCCGTCGGCCTGGACGTCGAAGAAGTCCCAGATCGCGCGCCAGAAGGCATCGACGTCCCCGACCGACCAGCGCCAGAGCGCCTCGTAGTCGGCAAGGTCGAAGCGCAGGCCCCGCTCGGCCTCCAGCCAGTCGGTGAAGCGGGCGAGGTTGGTACCGGCGCAGGCCTCCGGCGTCGGCTCCCAGAGCGGCACGGGCATCGGCCCGGACCTTATCCGCCGCAGGCTCTACAGGCCGGCGGGGTGACGCACGACGTAGCCCGCGCGACTGCGGATGTCGCGGTGCCAGCGCGAGCCGTCGACGGACAGGCCGCTCGTGTCGTAGCGCCGGCCGTTGACGACCGCGAACGTGTGGCCGGGGTTGGCGTACACCGTGATCCAGCGGCCGGGCCCGGGCGATCCCCAGCTCTCCAGCTGACCGCTGTCGAGCGGCGCCGACAGGGCGCCCGCTGCATGCAGGAGGTACGACACCGAGCCGGAGCAGTCGTAGCCGCTCGCGGTGAACGAGCCGTGGCCGCCGCCCCACAGGTACGGGTGGTGCGCGATCCGGTCGCCCGCCGCGATGGCGCGGCGCACGCGCAGCGGCAGGCCGCCGGCGATGACGCGCCGGCCGGGGCCGCGCAGGCGGGCGCGCTTCAGCACGGGGTGCGAGCCGCCGACGCCGAGTGCGGTCCAGGTCGACGGGCCGACGACGCCGTCGGGCGTCAGGCTGTGGGCGCGCTGGAACCGCTTGACGGCCCTCGACGTCCCCGGGCCGAAGACGCCGTCGGCGGCGATGCCGAGGTGGCGCTGCAGCGTCGTGACGGCGCGGCTGGGACGTGCGGCGCCGCGGCTGGCCCCGTGCGAGCGCGAGACGCGGCGGAGCATGTGCCAGGTCGCCGCGCCGACGATGCCGTCGGCCGTCAGGTGATGGCGGCGCTGGAAGCGGCGGACGACGCGCTTCGTCCCGGCGCCGTAGATGCCGTCCGGCTTCAGGTGCAGCGCGCGCTGCAGGCGCTTCACGGCCGCACCGTCGTCGCCCGGGTGCACGGTCGGCAGCGCGAGCGCCGGGACCGCCGCCAGGGCGAACGAGAGCAGGCAGGCGGCGGCGAACGCGGCGAGGCGCGGCACGCGGAAGCGGTGGTCGGGGAACGCCGGAGTCATCGTCGTGGCGCCTCCGAGGTGAGCTGACGGGCTCGCAGCGGCGCTTGGCGCCGGCGCTACGCCGCACGTGCGGCGATTCGCCCCCGCGACCGGCTGGTCGCATCGGGTCCCCCGGTCACCGTCCCTGGAGGACGGCGATTCGGCACGACGGCGACGCTACCAACCTCGTTCCCGCGATTTTGCAGGACATCTTGCAGCGAGGTCCGAAGCGGGCCCGCCGGCAGGAGAACCGCCGCGCGCGGCGACGGCTCGGGCTAGTGGTGCCGGGTGCGCTGCTTCAGCGCCGCGAGGCAGCGTGCGCGCGGCGTCTGCCGCGCGGCGGCGCGGTGCGCGGCGGCCTTGCAGCGGGTCTGGGCCCGGGCCTTCGACCTGGACCGCGCGCCGGCACGCCTCGGGGCCCTGCGGGCCGCGGCGGTGTGGCGCGTGGAGCCCCGGCGGTTGCCCGTGGCGGCAGCGTCGGCCGCCTGCCCGCCCGTTCCGTCGGCGGCCTCGTCGGAGGTGACGACCGGGTTGTCGTCGGCGGCGTCGCGGTGCCCGAAGTCCGTCGTGTACGTCGAGCCGTCGTTGGCGCTCGTCGGCACGCCGACGGCGATGCCGATCCCGATCTCGTCGTAGTCGGAGCTGAGGATGTTCGCGCGATGGCCCGCGCTGTTCATCCAGGCGGTCACGATCGCGCCGGGTGTGCCGAGATAGCTCTCGCCCCAGGCGATGTTCTCGCCGACGATCCAGGCCCCGTCGCCGCCCAGGTAGCCCGAGTCGGTCAGGCGCTGCGTCAGCGCGCTCCCGGCGGGCGAGACGTGGGAGAAGAACTGCGCGTCGACCATCAGCTCGGAGTAGTCGACGGAGGCCCGATCCAGCTCGGGCTGCTCCGACAGGGCCGGCAGGCCGTTGGCGGCGCGCTGCTCGTTCAGCAGGCAGAGCGTGGTGGCGGTGATCTGATCCAGGTTGTCCGCGTTGGGCTGCGTCTCGGCGCCCGAGCACGCGGCGAACGCCCCTGCCGGGAGGCAGAGGGCGGCGGCGGCGGTGACGGTCAGGATCAGGAGGTGACGGCGCATCCACCTCCGCCATCGGGCGGTGCGGCCCGCCGTTCAACCCGCGGGTGCTGGGCCTGGACGTTTGGCGGACGCCGCCCGGCGCGCGGCCTGGACGGACGTTGGATGGCTGCTCACGCAGCGCGGGCCGTCAGCGGGCGCTCAGGGCCGCATGTGCGGTGTCATGAAGGCCAGCGGGACCGTCGAACCGGCAGCTCGGCGTACGGGCGCGATCCGGCGCCCGGTCTGGACCGCGTCGCGGGCCTCGCCGACCGCCTGACCGGTCCGGGCGGGAAGCGCGTCGATGTCGTCGGTCACCACGACGAGGCCCCAGAGGGAGGCAGGACCCTCGCCGGCGGGTTCCTGCGGCCCGGCGACCTCGAGGATCACGTCGCCGCTCCACACGAACGCCTGGCGCGCCCGCGGGCCGGGAAGGCCGGTGTCGCGCACGCGGCTGACCTGCAGGCCGATCGCTCGCAGCGCTGACAGCGTGCGCTCGAGGTCCGGCGTGGCGACGACGACGTGGTCCAGGCGCCGCGCGCCGTTGGGATGCGCGGGCGCCGCGCCCGCCGCCCCCGCGGCGGCGTCGGTCGCGATCCCATCGACGTGCGCCGGCAGGCCCGCGGGTCCGCTCAGCGCCCAGCCGGTGATGCCCGTTCCGGAGCCGGAGCCCGTCAGGCGCAGCGTGACGTCGCCGACGCGCGTCGTCCCGTCGTCCGCGACCGTGAAGCCGAGGCGGCGCCAGACGTCCGGCTCGTCGGCGACGTCGAGACGGACGAGCGCCGGCAGGTCTCCGCGTGGCATGCACGGATCGTACGCCGGGCCCGACGGGCCGTACTAGGCTGGAGCCCATGGCCGTGGAGGAACCGCGCGGGCCTGGGCTCGGTCCGCTCGCGCAGGAGCGGATCGTCCCCCCGCCGCGGCGCGGGCGCCGCTGGATCGGCGCGCTCGTGCTCGTCGCGCTCGCCGTCGTCCCGCTCGTCCTGGTGCTGCGCGCGCAGCACCAGGCCCGCCTCAGGGCCGATGCGGCCCGTGACCGCCGGCTGGCCGCCGCCGAGGTGGTGCGGCTGCGCCGCGTCCAGGCGCCGCGGCGCGGAGCGGCGCGCGCGCTGCTGCCGGGCACCGGGGCCACGGCAGCGGAGCGCCTGAGGGCGCGCAGGTCCCTCGTCGGCGCCGTACGCGCCTCGATCCTGCGCGACGCGCGAGCGCGGGTGGCAGCCGGGGAGATCGAGGGCCCGATCGCCGCGGTGACGTGCGGGACGATCGCCCGGGACCCGGACGCGATCCCCGACGACCGCGTCCTGGCGCGCCCGGTCGGGCGCTACGACTGCCTGGCGGTGCGGCGCAGCGCCGCCACCGCGTCCGGCCGGTCCGTGGACCTGGGCTACCCCTTCGTCGCGGCGCTGGACTTCACGCGGTTCACGTACGTCTGGTGCCGGAACACCCCGCCGCAGGGCGAGCGCGGCGTCGTGCTGGCGCAGATCCGCCTGGACCGCGCCTGCCTGGCCGCGCGCGGCCGAGCGCTCGGCACCGGGTACGCGGCCGTTCCGGGCGACTGACGGCGCTCAGCGGTTGTGCTTGCGCTGGGAGCGGGCGGCCTTGTCCTTCTGACGCTGCTTGCGCTTGGCCTGCTTGGCGACGGCGTGCTGGTCGCGCAGGCGCTGGGGCGCGTGCTCCTCGGCCTCGTCGACCGGTGCACGGGCCCGCGCGTCGCGCATGATCGCGAAGGCGATGCCGAGCAGCAGGATGATGCCGCCGAGCACGATCAGGACGGCCTGCCAGGTCTGCAGTCCGTCGCTGTACCGGTTGGTCTGTGCGGGGCCCGCTGTCGTCGTCCGCTGGACGGTCTGCGCCGGGGCCTGCGGGAGCTGGTTGAACGGCGACCCCCCCTGCGCGAACGCGGCCGGGGACACCGCGAGCGCGGCGGCGAGCGCCAGCGCGGTGAGGAACATCGTGCATCGCTGCGTCATCGAGCCCATGGCGCGGGCACCATAGCCCGCATGGGCGTTCGCTGCGACCCCGCGCGTCGCTACCCTCCCCCGCATGCCCCCGAAGGCCCGTCAGATCCGGATCGACCAGCGCGGCGCCGCCGCCGAGATGCAGGCGCTGGAGCGCAGGACCGACGAGGAGCTCGAGCGCGAGCAGAAGTACCGCTCCGCCGCCCAGGCGATCCTCGGGTCCCGGGCCGCGGAGCGCTACGACGCCGAGGCGACCCGCGAGCACTTCCGCAAGGCGATCGCGGCCGCGCGCCCGCAGGAGCGCATGCAGATCCGCCGCATGGCGGACGCCTCGATCGCGCTCGCGGAGCGTCGCGCCGGCGACCTCAAGGACGCCGTCGTCAAGCTCGGGCAGGCGCCGCCGAGCGATCGCCAGCTGCTGCTGCTGCGGGTCACGAGCCTGCTCGTCCCGCCGCCCGGCGCGAGCCTGGCGCTGCGCCTGCGCGGCTTCGCGCTCGTGGGGCTGCTCGTCGTCGGCCTGCTGCTCCTGGGGTTCGGCATCGTCTCGCTGTTCGCGCTGCCGTTCGGCGGTGTGTCGGCCGTGACGGCCGTCTGGGCGGGCCTCCTCGTCATCATCGCGCTGCTCGGCGTGCTGGCGCTCGTCGGGCGTCGCCGGCAGGCGAAGGCGCGCGCCGGCCGCGGCGGGCCGGCCTAGCTTCGCCGTGTGCGGGCGGTACACGCTCGCGACCACGAACCCCGGCGCGGTCCGGGAGCGGTTCGCGCTGGCTCCCGGCACGGTCGTCGAGCCGCGCTACAACATCGCCCCCGGGCAGGACGCGCTCGCGGTCACGACGGACCGTGAAGGCGCCCCCCGCGCGGACCTGCTGCGCTGGGGCCTCGTGCCGCACTGGGCCGACGACCCGAAGATCGGGTGGCGGATGATCAACGCGCGAGCCGAGACCGCGGCGGACAAGCCGGCGTTCCGCGACCCGCTGCGGCATCGCCGCTGCCTGATCGTCGCGGACGGCTTCTACGAGTGGGAGCGGCTCGGCCCCAGGCGCACGCAGCCGTGGTGGATCACGCTGCCCCGGCACGAGCCGTTCGCCTTCGCGGGCCTGTGGGCGACCTGGCGACCCAAGGGCCGCGACGACGTGGAGCCGCTGCGGACGTTCACGATCCTCACGACGCAGGCCACGGACGCGCTGCGCGAGGTGCACGATCGGATGCCCGTGCTGCTGCCGGCCGATGCCGAGGCCGCCTGGCTCGACCCCGCGACGCCGGCGGGCGCCGTCACGGACCTGCTCGCCCCGCGCGAGGGGCTGGTCCGGATCCCGGTCGGGCCCGGCGTCGGCGACCCGGCGAACGACTCGCCCGCGCTGATCGACGAGGTCGCACCGCTGCCGGCGGCGGAACCGGCCGCGGAGCAGACGCTCTTCTGAGCGCGCGCGGCACCGCTGGCGGATTCGGCAAGATACGGCGCATGCGGCCCGTCGTCCTCATCGCGAACCCGGCGTCCGGCGGCGGCAAGGTCCTGCGGCTGCTCCCCGCGGTCGAGTCGCGGCTGGCGGAACTGGGCATCCCGTTCCGGACCGAGCTGACGCGCAGCCTGGAGCACGCGCGCGAGTTGGCGGTGCAGGCCGCGGACGCCGGCGCCGTCGCGACCTCGTTCTCCGGTGACGGCGTCGCGGGCGCCGTCGCGGGCGCGCTGGCGGGACGTGCGGACGCAGTGGTCGGCGTGCTGCCCGGCGGGACCGGCAACGACTTCTGCCGGCACGCCGGGATCCCCAGCGACCCGGTGGACGCCTGCCACGTCCTGATCCACGGCGAGGCGCGCCCGATCGACCTCGGCGAGGCCGACGGGCGCCCGTTCCTGGGGATCGCCAGCACGGGCTTCGACAGCTCGGCCAACGAGATCGCGAACGCCGCCCCGCGGTGGCTGGGCCGCGGCATCTACGTCTACGGCGCGCTCGCGGCGATCGCGCGCTGGAGCCCGGCGACGTTCACGGTGGTGCTCGACGGCGGCGAGCGGGTGTTCGAGGGCTGGTCGGTCATCGTCGCCAACACGAGCGTCTACGGTGCGGGCATGTACGTCGCCCCCGACGCGCGCCTGGACGACGGCCTGCTCGATGTCGTGACGATCGGCCGCTGCAGCCGGCTGCGGTTCGGCGCGACGCTGCCCAAGGTGTTCAAGGGCACGCACGTCACCGATCCGCTCGTCACGGTCCAGCGTGCCCGCGAAGTCCGCATCTCGGCGTCGCGCCCGTTCGACGTCTACGCCGACGGCGACCCGATCGCCGCCCTCCCCGCCGTGGTGCGCGCGCTTCCCGGCGCGGTGCGCGTGCTGCTGCCCGCATCGTGAGCCGCGCCCGCTCCGCGCTCGCACGGGCCGCCGCGCGCGCCGCCGGCGCCGCCTCGCGCATCGCCGGCAAGGGCGGTACGAGCCTGCCGGGCAAGGTGCTGCTGCGCGTCGATCCGGGCGCGATCGGCGAGCTCGCGGCCCGGCTGCCGCGCGGGACAGCCGTGATCTCGGCGACGAACGGCAAGACGACCACCGCCGCGATGACGGCGTCGATCCTCGAGCACGCGGGCGTCCGGCTGGTGCACAACCGCGCAGGGGCGAACATGGCCGGGGGCGTCGCCGGCACGCTGCTCGCCGAGCGCGGCGACCTGGGCCTGTTCGAGGTGGACGAGTTCTGGCTCGACGGCCTGGTCCCGCAGCTGCGCCCGCGGGCGCTGCTGCTGGCGAACCTGTTCCGCGACCAGCTCGACCGCTACGGCGAGCTGGAGGCCATCGCCGAGCGCTGGAGCGCCGTCGCGGCATCGGCGGACGTCGGGCGCCTGGTGCTGAACGCCGACGACCCGCTCGTCGCCGACCTCGGCCGCGACCGGGACGCGCTGTACTTCGGCGTCGAGGATCGCGGCGTCGCGCTGGCCGAGTTGCAGCACGCGTCCGACGCCACGCACTGCCGTCGCTGCGGCGCGCCCTACGCCTACGACGCCCACTACCTCGGCCACCTCGGGATCTACCGCTGTGATGCCTGCGGCGCGCGCCGCCCGGAGCCGTCGGTCGTCGCCCGCGACGTCGTCCTCGACGGGGTCCGCGGCGCGTCGTTCACGCTCGAGCTGGACGGCGCGTCGCTGCGCATCGAGCTTGCGCTCCCGGGCCTGTACAACGTCTACAACGCGCTCGCGGCCGCGGCGCTGGCATCCGCGCTCGGCGCCGCGGCGGGCGACGTCGTCGCCGGCCTGCGCGACATGCGGGCCGCGTTCGGCCGGGCCGAGACCGTCACGGTCGCGGGCCGCGAAGCGTCGATCCTGCTGGTCAAGAACCCGGCGGGCGCGAACGAGGTCCTGCGGACGCTCGCGCTCGAGCCGGGCGAGCACGACCTGCTGGCGATCCTCAACGACAACATCGCCGACGGCCGCGACGTCAGCTGGGTCTGGGATGCCGACTTCGAGTTGCTCGCCGCGAAGGTGCGCCGGGCCACGTGCAGCGGGACGCGTGCGGCCGAGATGGCGCTGCGGCTCAAGTACGCCGGCATCCCGGACGACCGGCTGCACGTGGTCGGCGAGCCGCGCGCCGGGCTGGACGCGGCCCTCGCCGGCGGCGACGGGCGGCTGTTCGTGCTCCCGACCTACACCGCCATGCTGGATCTGCGCGAGGACCTGGTCGCCCGCGGTGCCGCGAAGGACTCGTTCGCGTGAGCAACGTCATCTGGCACGACCTGGAGTGCGGCGCCTACGCGGCCGACCTCAAGCTCTGGCGCGAGATCGCCGACGCGCACCGCGGGCCGATCGTCGACATCGCCTGCGGCACCGGCCGCGTGGCCCTGGACCTCGCCCGCCGCGGCCGCGACGTGATCGCCGTGGACACCGAGGCCGACCTGCTCGCGGCGCTCCGCGCCCGCGCGGCCGGGCTGCAGCTGCGCACCGTCGAAGCCGACGCCCGCGAGCTGGTGCTCGCCGAGCCGGTGACGCTGATCATCGTCCCGATGCAGTCGGTCCAGCTGTTCGGCGGCGGCGCCGGGCGCGCGGCGTTCCTGCGGCGGGCGAAGGCGGCGCTCGCGCCAACGGGCGCGCTGGCGATCGCGATCGCCGACACGCTCTCGGCCGCGTCGGGCGATGAGCTCGAGGCGCCCAGCCCGGATCTGCGCGAGGTCGACGGCGTCCTGTACTCCAGCCGGCCGATCGCGCTGCACGACCGTCCGGACGCGGTGACGATCGAGCGGATCCGCGAGGTCGTCGAGCGCGATGGCACGCGCACCGTCTCGCAGGACCTCGTGACGCTCGACAAGCTCACGGCCGAGGAGCTCGAGGCCGAGGGCGCGGCGGCCGGCTTCCGCGTTCTCCCGCGGCGCGCGGTGCCGTGGAACGACGAGTACATCGGCTCCGCGGTGGTGATGCTCGGTGCCTGACCGCCTGCGCGTCTGCGCGCTCTACCCGGACCTGCTGAACATCTATGCCGACCGCGGCAACCTGCTGCTGCTCGAGCGCCGCTGCGCCTGGCGCGGCATCGGCTTCGACCTGCAGGCGTCGGGGCTCGGCGCGGACCTCGATCCCGACGCCCACGACCTCTTCTACATCGGGGGTGGCCAGGACCGCGACCAGCGGCTCTGCGCCGAGGACCTCCTGGAGCACAAGCGCGAAGGCCTCGCCGCCGCGGCCGCGCGCGGGGCCGCGGTGCTGGCGGTCTGCGGCGGGTACCAGCTGCTCGGCGCCTCCTACGAGCTCGATGCCGAGGTGATCCCCGGCATCGGCCTGCTCGACGCCCGCACGGTGCGCAGCTCGGGTGACCGGCTGACGGGCAATGTCGCGATCGAGGTCGAGCTGCCCGGAACCGACGGCCCGCGAATCCTCGCGGGGTTCGAGAACCACGCCGGACGGACGCTGCTCGGAGCCGGCGCGACGCCGCTCGGCCGTGTCCTGCGCGGCCACGGCAATGATGGCGCGTCGGGTGTCGAGGGCGTCGTGCTGGGCAACGTCGTGGGCACCTACCTGCACGGCCCGCTGCTACCGAAGAACGCCTGGTTCGCCGACTGGCTGGTGGAGCGTGCGCTCGGGCTCGACGCCCCGCTCGCGCCGCTCGACGACGCGCTCGAGGACGCGGCCCACGCCGGGGCCCTGCGCGCCGCCGGGCTCTGACGCCGACGGCCGGTAGATTCGGCGCATGACCTTCGCCGACTACCAGCAGCGCTCGCGCGCGACCGCCGTCTACCCCGGCGCGGGCGACAACCTCCTCTACCCCACGCTGGGCCTGTGCGGCGAGGCCGGCGAGGTCGCCGAGAAGGTCAAGAAGATGGTCCGCGACGACGCCGGGGTGCTCACCCCGGAGCGCCGCGAGGGCTTGGCGAAGGAGCTCGGGGACGT
The DNA here is from genome assembly GCA_046594555.1 of Solirubrobacteraceae bacterium. Taxonomy (GTDB): domain Bacteria; phylum Actinomycetota; class Thermoleophilia; order Solirubrobacterales; family Solirubrobacteraceae; genus F1-60-MAGs163. The sequence goes on along the minus strand of JBKJRO010000025.1, from coordinate 12,952 downwards.
GCTCTGGTACGTCGCCCAGGTCGCGACCGAGGCGGGCCTGGACCTGTCGGTCGTCGCCGGCGCCAACCTGGACAAGCTGCTGTCACGCCAGGAGCGGGGCGTGCTGCAGGGCAGCGGCGACGAGCGCTAGGCGGTCGGCGCCGCGTAGGCGGCGAAGCGCGCGGCAGCGGTGTCGGACAGCCGCACGCGCACGCGCACGCCGTCCGGCGTGTCCTCCCGCTCCAGATCCCCGGCGATCTCGTGCAGCTCCGCCAGGCGCGCGCCGTCCGCGTACGGGACCAGCAGTTCGACGACGCTGGTGCGCCGCAGCAGATCCTCGGTGATCCGCTCGGTCAGCGCGTCGATCCCGGCGCCGGTCTGCGCGGACACGAGCACGCCGTCGGGGTGCCGGCGGACGACCTCCGCGCGGCGCTCGGCGTCGATCGCATCGACTTTGTTGAGCACGAGCAGGCGCGGGTTGTCCCCCGCGCCGATGCCCTCGAGGACGTCATCGACCGCGCGCATCATCTCGAGCATCTCGTCCTCGTCCACCGAGGCATCGACGACGTGGAGGATCAGGTCGGCGAGCCGGGTCTCCTCCAGCGTCGCGCCGAAGGCGTCGACCAGCTGGTGGGGCAGCTTGCGGATGAACCCGACGGTGTCGGTGATCAGGTACGGGCGCCCGTCGAGCCGGGTCACGCGGGTCGTCGGGTCGAGCGTGTGGAACAGCCGGTCGCGGACGCCGACGTCGGCGCCGGTGATCGCGTTCAGCAGCGTCGACTTGCCGGCGTTCGTGTAGCCCGCCAGCGCGATCTGCGGCAGGCCCGTGCGCTCGCGCTCGGCGCGCATCGTGCCGCGCGAGCCCTGCACGCCGGCCAGGCGCTTGCGCAGGGCGGAGATGCGGTCGCGCGCCAGGCGGCGGTCGGTCTCGATCTGCGACTCGCCCGGTCCGCGGGCACCGATGCCGGGCTGTGCGGCGCTCGCACCGAGGCGCTCGAGATGCGTCCACAGGCCGCGCATGCGGGCGAGGTTGTACTCCAGCTGCGCGAGCTCGACCTGCAGCTTCCCCTCCGAGGAGTTCGCGTGCCCGGCGAAGATGTCGAGGATCACCGTCGTGCGGTCGACGACCGGGAGGCCGAGTTCCTTCTCGAGGTTGCGCTCCTGCCGCGGGCTCAGCTCGTCGTCGCAGGCGATGACGTTGGCGTCCGCCTGCTTGGCCAGCGCCTTGACCTCCTCGAGCTTGCCGGACCCGAGGTACGTGTTGGGGTGCGGCTTCTCGCGGTGCTGGACGGCCTGCCCGACGACCGCGACGCCGGCGGTCTGGAGCAGCTCGTGCAGCTCGCGCAGGTCGTCGCCCTCCTCGAGCGCGGCGATGCAGAAGGCGCGCTGCTTCGCGCGGCCCTGGACGGGCTGCGCGGTGGGGGCGGACTCCGTCGTGCGCCCGTGTCGGCTGCGTTGCGGCAAGGGGGTCCAGTCTAGGCGGGCCGCCGCAGCCGGCCGACGAGCCGCGGGCCCCACCACAGCACCAGGCCGGCGGCCAGGCCGAGCGCGAGGTTGACCGCGAAGCCCAGCGCGCCGACGAGCAGCGCCAGCCCCCACGCCTGGAACCCGCGCAGGTCGCGCAGCAGCTGCAGGTGCAGGATCCCGGCGGCGGCGAGCATCCCGGCGAGGATCGCGACGGGGAAGGCCGCGAGCAAGGTCGCCATCCCGGCCCCGAACCCGACGGCGAGGACCAGCAGCGCGGCGCCCATGAACGCGGGTGCGCCGGCCGTTCGCGCCCCGAACGCCCGGTGCGCGGTCAGGCCCCCGGCGCCGTGGCACACGGGCATGCCCGAGATCGCGCCCGAGAGGAGGTTCGCCGCGCCCAGCGACGTCGCCAGGCGCCCGGGCGTGACGCCCCGCGCCGCGTCGCCGAAGTACGTGCGCGCGGCGTCGCTGGTGGCGACGCAGGAGTTGGCGAAGGTCAGCGGAAGCTGCGGGATCACGAGGACCGTGAGTGCGGTCCAGAGCGTCGCGCCGCTGAGGTGCGGGAGGTCGATGCCGGACGGGCCGAGCTCGATCGAGCCGCCAGCGCGCGCCAGCGCCACGCCGACGCCCGCGCCGACCAGCGCGAGCGCGATCATCCGCCGCTGCAGCAGCAGGGCCGCGGCGACGGTTGCGGCGGCGAGCAGGCCCAGGAGGACCGGGTCCGCGCCGTGGTCGCTGAACGACTTCGGCGTCGCGTGGACCAGGCCCCAGGCGATCTTCAGGAACAGCAGCCCGACGGTCAGCTGGACGCCGCGGATCAGCGGCGTCGGAATGGCCCGGGCCGCGAGGTCGATCGCCCCGAGGCGGCCGAGGACGACGAAGATCGCCCCCATCAGGAGCGCGCCGCCGGCGATCGTGTCCGGACCCAGGCCCTTCGCGATCGCGATCGCGCCGAACGCCTTCAGCGGCTGCACCGGGATCGGCAGGCGATACGTGCGCGCCACGAGGAGATAGAGGAGCGCCGCGGGCAGGAGGACGGCCGTCGCCTGCAGGCCGTTCTTGACGATCAGCGCGGTCGCGATCGGGACCAGGACGCCGACGTCGGCCACCGCCCCCGCCAGCTCGCGGCGGTCGGCCAGCGGCGCCGGAAGGGCGGCAGCCATCGCGCTGTCGGGGTGCACGGTCACGTCCGTCACAGCCTCGCACACCGCCGCCGCATAGCATCCGGCGCGTGACCGCCCTGCTCCCAGACCGGCTCGCCGCGCGCACGCTCGAGCTCGTCGACATCCCGTCGCCGTCGCGTCACGAGGCGGGGCTCGGCGCCCACGTGCTCGGCGTGCTGCAGGCCGGGGGCGCGACGGTGCGCGATGCGGGCGACACCTGCATCCTCGCGGGCGTGACGGAGCGCGGGTCGCGGCCGCTGGTCCTGCTCGCCGGGCATCTGGACACCGTGCCCGAACAGGGCAACCTCCCGGGCCGGATCGACGGCGGCGCCGTGCACGGCCTCGGCGCCGCGGACATGAAGGGCTCGCTGGCGGTGATGCTGGAGCTGGCCCTCGGAGCCCGGTCGGGCGACGCGGTCGACGCGGGCTTCGTCTTCTTCGGCCGCGAGGAGCTCGGCCAGGCCGACAGCGCACTGGCCCCGCTGCTGGCACGCGAGCCCGGCCTGTCCGGCGCAGACCTCGTCGTGATGCTCGAGCCGACGGCCAACGACCTGCACCTGGGCTGTCTGGGGAACATCAACGCGACGTGGACGTTCCGCGGGCGCAGCGGGCACTCCGCGCGTCCGTGGCTGGCCGACAACGCGATCCACCGTGCCGCGACGGGCGTCGCCGCGATCGCCGCCGAGCCCGCGATCGAGCACGACGCCCATGGGCTGACGTTCACCGAGGTCGTCTCGGTCACGACGATCCAGGGCGGGATCGCCGGCAACGTCATCCCCGACCTCGTCACCGCCCACGTCAACCATCGCTACGCGCCGGGCACGAGCCCCGGGGCGGCGGCCGCCCGCCTGCACGCGCTCTGTGACCCCCATGGCGAGCTCGTCATCGACTCCAACGCGCCGTCGGGCCCCGTACCCCGGGACAACCCGCTCGTCGCCGCCCTGCAGCGCGGCAGCGGCGCGGCGACCCTGCCCAAGCAGGCATGGACGCCGGTTGCGGAGTTCGGGCTGGCGGGCCTTGACGCGGTGAACTTCGGGCCGGGCGATCCGGGTCAGGCCCACACGCGCGCCGAGCACGTCGCGATCGAGGCGCTCGTCCGCGCGCACGACGCGCTGGCCGCGCTGCTGCGCGACGGCGCGGGCTGATGCAGCTGAACCCGTTGATCGAGGAGTTCGGGGTGTACCCGTTCGCGCGGCTCGACGCGGCCCGCCGCAGGGCGCAGGCAGCGGGGCTGGACCTCATCGACTTCGGCGTCGGCGAGCCGCGGGAACCGGTGCCGGACGTGCTGCGCGACGCATTGGCCGCGGCCGTCCTGGAGGAGACGACGTCGCCCTACCCCGCCGGTGACGGCCTGCCGGAGCTGCGCGAGGCGATCGCGGCATGGATCGGCCGGACGTTCGGTGCCCGGCTGGACCCGGGGATCGAGATCCTGCCGACGCTCGGCAGCAAGGAGCCGATCTACCACCTGGCTCAGGTGCTGATCGGCGCCGGATCGGGTCGCGACCTCGTCGCCGTGACGACGCCCGGCTACCCCGTCCCCGCCCGCGGGGCGGCGTTCGCGGGCGCCGGCATCGTGGATGTGCCGCTGGACCCGGCATCGGGCTGGCTCCCGGCCTACGAGACCCTGGACGACGCCACCTGGCGGCGGCTGGCGCTGCTCTGGATCACGACGCCGGGCAACCCGACGGGCGCGATCGTCCCCCGTGCGTACCTCGAGGACCTGGCCGAGCGCTGCCGGCGCCACGGCGTCGTCCTCGCCTGCGACGAGGCGTACAGCGCGATTCACCTGGGTGATGAGGTTCCGGCGTCGATTCTCGAGCTCAGCGACCCGACGCACGTCCTGGCGCTCCACTCGCTGTCCAAGCGCTCGTCGGTCCCCGGCTACCGCTCGGGGTTCGTCGCCGGGGACCCGCTGCTGATCGCGGCGCTGAAGCAGTTGCGGCCCTCGCTCGGGGTGACGCCGCAGCGGTTCGTCCAGCGCGCGTCGATCGCCGCCTGGAACGACGAGGCGCACGTCGCGGCGGCCCTCGCGCGCTACCGGGCGAAGCTCGCGGCCGTGCGGCCGGGCCTCGCGGCGGCCGGTCTGGAGCACGTCGGCGGCCTTGGCGGGTTCTTCCTCTGGTGCCGGGTCCCCGGGGCCGAGGACGCCGAGGCCTACGCGGAGCGCCTGCTCGGCCATGGGCTCGTCGTCGCCCCCGGCACGTTCTTCGGCCCCGGCGGCGCCGGCCACGTGCGGATCGCGCTGGTGCCGGCGCAGGCCGACTGCGAGGCCGCGGTCGAGCGGTTCGGCGCCGCCGCGCGGTAGGTTGGCGGTCGTGAGCAGCGCACCAGCCGCAGGCGCCTGGGCCGTTGGCCTGGCGACCATCGCCGACGCGACCGGGAGGGTTCTCGACACGCGCTACCCGGCACCGGAACTCGGCGTGCCCGCCGCCGCCCGCGAGCGGCTCCCGGAGGGCGGAAGCCAGCAGCTCGACGCCGTCGGCGTCGACGCCCTCGGCGCCACCGGACTCGCACAGGCCGCCGGGCACGATCCGCTGCGCGCCGTCCGCGTCACGGTCGTCCTCACCGTGATCGACGACCTCGCCGCCGCGCCCGTCGATGCGCACGACGCCTACCTGCGCCTGCACCTGCTCTCCAGCCGCCTGGTGCGCCCCCACGAGCTCAGCATGGAGGGCGTGTTCGGCGTTCTCGCCAACGTCGTCTGGACCGATGCCGGACCGTGCGATCCCGAGGGCTTCGAGGCGACGCGCCTGCGATTCCTGGCCGCCGGCCGGCGGCTGCAGGTCACCTCCGTCGACAAGTTCCCGCGGATGACCGACTACGTCGTGCCCAGCGGCGTGCGTGTCGCCGACGCCGATCGCGTCCGGCTGGGTGCGCATCTGGCCGAGGGCACGACCGTCATGCACGAGGGGTTCGTGAACTTCAACGCTGGCACGCTCGGCGCGTCGATGGTCGAGGGCCGCATCAGCGCCGGCGTCGTCGTCGGCGACGGCTCGGACATCGGCGGCGGCGCGTCGATCATGGGCACGCTGTCGGGCGGCGGCACCACGGTGATCTCCGTCGGGGAGCGCTGCCTGCTCGGGGCCAACGCGGGCATCGGCATCTCGCTCGGGGACGACTGCATCGTCGAGGCGGGGCTGTACGTCACCGCCGGCACCCGCGTCACGACGCCGGACGGCGACGTCGTCAAGGCCGTCACGCTCAGCGGCGCATCGGGCCTGCTGTTCCGCCGCGACAGCCAGAGCGGCGCCGTGACGGTCCTGCAGCGCAGCGGGCGCTGGGGCGGCCTCAACGAGGCCCTGCACGCCAACGACTGACGTTCAGGCGCGCGCGAGCGCGGCGAGGAACTCGGCGCTCAGTTCCCCGGCGTGGACCGGCACGGCCCAGCCGGCGAGGTCCACGTGCAGGTCCTCGGCGACGTCGACGTCGAGGTCACCGCCGTCGAGCACGACGCGGACCGGCGAGTCACCGCCGCGCAGGACGTGCGAGATCGCGGCACCGCAGGCCCCGGTGCCGCTCGACCGGGTCTCGCCGACACCGCGCTCGAAGATCCGGGCGCGGATCTCGCCCCGGTCCAGCTCGGTCCAGAAGCTGACGTTGGTGCGGTTCGGGAACCGCGGGTCATGCTCGATGATGGGGCCGATGGCCGTCAGGTCCAGCCCTTCGAGGGTGGCGAGGTCGCCGACGCGGATCACGCACTGCGGGTTGCCGATCGAGACGTGCTGGAAGGCCCAGTCGGCGCCGCCGGCGCTGAGCGTCCCGGTGCCGTCGTCGGGTCCGCCCGGATAGTCCTTGGAGCGCGTCGCGGCCCGCCCCATGTCCACGGTGCAGGTGGTGTCGCCGGTGATCGTCGGGCGGATCTCCCCCGCGACCGTCTGGATCGAGAACTGGCGCTGATCGGTCCATCCGGCCCGCCGGAGGTACATGATCGCCTCGCGTGCGCCGTTGCCCGACAGCTCGGCCTCCGAGCCGTCCGGGTTGAAGATCCGCAGCCGTGCGACGAAGCCGGGTTCGTCGGGCGGCGAGAGCTCGAGCACGCCGTCGGCGCCGACGCCGGTGTGGCGGTCGCACAGCGCGCGCACGGCGGCCGCTGTCAGCCGGAATGGCAGCGCATCGCGCTCCACCACGAGGTAGTCGTTGCCCAGGGCCTGCCACTTCTCAAAGCGCATCGGCCGCCAGCCTACGCGCCGGGCGCGGCGCCAAGGATGCTCGCGGCCACGGCATCAGGGTCGCGGCCGGTGATGTCGATGACCTCCACCCCGGCCAGCTTGCGCATCCACGTCAGCTGGCGCTTGGCGTAGCGGCGCGTGTCGCGCTGCATTCCGGCGACGTCCCCGGCCAGCAGGTGCTCGAACCCGAGTGCCTTGCGGGCGGTGGCCGAGGCCCCCGCGGCGTCGGCCGCGCGGACCTCATCCGCGGCGCCCGCCGCGACCATCGCCTCGACCCGGGCGTCGATCCGCGCCGCGAGCTCGTCGCGATCGCGCACGAGGCCGACCAGGCGCGTCGGAACGCGGGTCTGGTCCGCCCACAGGGCGCTCGGCCCCGTTCGCTGGGTCAGGGCGCCGAGATCGTCCAGCGCGAGCGCGCGGGTGATGCGGTGGGCATCGTGTGGGTCGATCGCGGACGCCGCCCACGGCGCCCGCAGCGTCAGCTCGGCGTGCAGCGCCGCCGCGCCGTCGGCGGCGCGCCGGCCGGCCCAGTGCGCGCGCAGGTCGTCCGGGACGACGGGCCGCAGATCGAGGTCGGTCAGCGCCGCGCGCAGGTAGAGGCCGGTCCCGCCGACGACGATCGGCGTCGCTCCGTGCGTGAGGAGCGCGTCGATCTCCGCGTGTGCGAGCTGGGCGAACCGGCCGGCGCTGAAGGCCTCCGTCACCGGGACGATGCCGACGAGCCGGTGCTCCAGCACCTCGCGCTCGCCCGCGCTTGCCGCGCCCGTCAGCGTCTGGAGCCCGCGGTAGACCTGCAGTGCGTCGGCGGACACGGCGACGGGCTCGCGCCCCGCGGCGCGCAGCCGGCGCGCGAGCGCCAGTGCGACCGCGGTCTTCCCCACGCCCGTGGGGCCGAACAGCGCCAGCACGCCGTGGTCGGGAATCGCGGGGTCCGGCGGGGGCATCGGCGTCCAGTATCGCCCGCCCCGCGCGTGGCAGACTGCCGCCCATGAACCTCAACGGACGCAGCGTCCTGCTGACGGGCGCGACGGGCGGCATCGGGCAGGCGATCGCCGAGCGCCTCCACGGCGCCGGCGCGCAGCTGACGCTGACCGGCCGACGGACGGACGTGCTCGAGCCGCTCGCGACGCGCCTGGGCGCGAGCGCCGTGGCCGCCGACCTCGCCGACGCTGCCGACGTGGCCCGGCTCGCCGAGTCGTGCGCGCAGACCGACGTGCTGGTCGCCAACGCCGCCCTGCCGGGATCCGGCGACGTCCTGGCGCTGAGCGTCGAGCAGATCGACCGGGCGCTGGACGTGAACCTCCGCGCGCCGATCGTCCTGTCGCGGCTGCTCGTCGAGCAGATGGCGGAGCGCGGGTCGGGTCACATCGTCCTCATCTCCTCGCTGGCGGGCCGCACCGCCCAGGCCGGCGGCTCGCTCTACTCGGCGACGAAGTTCGGCCTGCGCGGCTTCGGCCAGGCGCTGCGCGCCGACCTGCGCGACCGCGGCGTCGGCGTCAGCGTCGTCTTCCCGGGTTTCATCCGCGGTGCGGGCATGTTCCACGACTCGGGCGCGAAGCTGCCCGGCTTCGTCGGCACGAACACACCCGGTGACGTCGCGGCCGCCGTCCTGCGCGCGATCGAGCAGAACCGCGGCGAGGTCGTCGTCGCGCCGCTGAGCATGCGCGCCGGGTCGAAGTTCGCGGAGCTGGCTCCCGCGACGGCGGCCCGCGCGGCCGCGAGGCTCGGCGGCGATCAGGTGGCCCAGCAGTTGCGGGACGGGCAGACCGCGAAGCAGAGTTAGTCGGTCGCGGCGGTCCGCTCGCGCATGGCGTCGAGCACCTCGCCGGCGAGCGCCGGGCCGTCGTGCGGGCGTTCGGGCACGGCCGAGATCCGCATGACGACGGCGTCGCCGTCGATTGACTCGAGGCTCACGCGCACGCGCTCGCGCAGCGGGACGGTGATCCGCTGGTCCAGCAGGCGCTGGACGTCCTCCGGGGTCGTGCCGGGTGCCAGGCGGGCCAGGAGGTCCAGCCCGACCGGCTCGCGCAGCGGGACGACCGCGACATTCAGCACGACGCTGTTGGGCACCATCACCTGATCGGCGCCGTTGGCGAGGACCGTGTACAGCAGGCCGAGCGAGCTGACGACGCCCTCGACGGTGCCCGCAAGCGGGCCGCCCTGCATGCGCACGCGCTCGCCGACGCGGAACGGGCGGGCGCTGAGCAGGACGATGCCCGCGAAGAGGTTGCCGAGCGTCTGCTGCGCGGCGAGGCCGAAGACCACGGCGGTGAAGGCGCCGCCGAGTGCGACCTGCCGCGTGGTCAGGCCGGCGAACCGCAGCGCGGCGACCGTCGCGATGATGACGAAGGCGAGGCGGACGAGGAACCCGACCGTTCCCGCGGTGGCGGGATCCAGGCGCCGGTACAGGTAGGGCTGCAGCGCGCGCCCGGCGTCGCGGGCGAACTGCCAGCCGATCGCGATCAGCGCGATCGCGGTGATGATCCGCGCGGGTGTGTCGAGCGCCGGGCCGAACAGCCGCTCCCGGTTGTCATACCCGACGACGACGCCGACGAACAGCGCCAGGAGGAAGACGGCCTCGATCCGCGCACGCTTGATCGCCCGCTTGTCGAGCTGGCGGGCGAGTCCGGCGTCCTGCCAGGACTGGGTGCGGGTCTCGAACATCGATGGCATGGCCTGCAGAGCAGACCCCGGCCACGGGGCGCGGTTACGCCGGGACGGCTCGTGAGAGCAGGGATTCCTCGCCGGAGAGCGTCTGGCTGGTGGCCGCGGTGATCGTCACCGGGACGATCTCGCCCGGCTGCGCGAGCCCCGAGAAGTTGACGGCCTTGTTGTGGCGCGTACGGCCGCGGACCTTGTCGGGGTCCGTGCGCGAGACGCCTTCGACGAGCACCTCCAGCGTCCGGCCCACGAACCGCTGCCCGCGCTCGCGCGCGTTGCGCTGGACGGCCTCGACCAGCCGATCCATCCGCTCGACCTTGACCTCGTGCGGGACGAGGCCCTCGGTGATGAGCGCGGCCTCCGTCCCGCGCCGGGGCGAGAAGACGAAGGTGAACGCCCCGTCGAACCCGACCTGCTCGACGACGGCGAGGGTGAGCGCGAAGTCCGCCTCGGTCTCCCCCGGGAACCCGACGATGATGTCCGTCGTCAGCGCGCAGTCCGGCACGTGCTCGCGGATCAGCGCGACGCGGTCCAGGTAGCGCTCGCGGTCGTAGGTGCGGCGCATCTGCTTCAAGATCCGCGTGCTGCCCGACTGCAGCGGCAGGTGGATGTGCTCGCACAGCGCGGGCAGCTCAGCGTGCGCGAGCACCACGTCCTCGCGCATGTCCTTCGGGTGCGGGCTGGTGTACCGAATGCGGTCGATCCCGTCGACGGCATCGACGGCCCGCAGCAGGTCGCTGAACGATCGCGCGCCGCAGTCGCCGCGCAGGTCGCGGCCATAGCTGTTGACGTTCTGGCCCAGCAGCGTCACCTCGCGCACGCCGTCGGCGGCGAGGCGCTCCGCCTCGGCGACGAGGTCGTCGAACGGCCGGCTGACCTCGCGCCCGCGCGTGCTCGGGACGATGCAGTAGGAGCAGCGGCAGTTGCAGCCGACGGAGATCTGCATCCAGCCCTGGAAGTCACGCGCGCGCTTCATCGGCAGGTCGCCGGCGAAGCCCTCGAACTCGAAGTAGCCCTGAGCCGTGAGCGAGTCGCTCGTCAGGAACTCGGCGAGCTTGTGGACCTGGCCCGGGCCGAAGGCGACGTCCACGAACGGGAACTGCTGGAAGACCTCGTCCTTGACCGACTGCGCCCAGCAGCCGCCGACGCCGATCAGCACCTCCGGCCGCTCGCGCTTCATCCGCTTGGCGTGCCCGAGGTGGGCCACGAACCGCGTGTCCGCCGACTCGCGGATCGAGCACGTGTTGAAGAGGAGCAGGTCAGCCTCGTCGGGGACCGGTGCCTCGCCGTACCCGAGCGCCTCGAGCATCCCCTTGATCCGCTCGGAGTCGTGCTCGTTCATCTGGCACCCGAAGGTGGTGACGTGGTAGCGCTTGGCGGGGGCCATCGAGCGCGAAGGCTACCGGCGCGACGTAGTATCGGCTCCCATGGAAGAGGCTCCGCAGCCTGGCGGGCAGCGAACGACGCTCTGGCAGCGGCAGTCGATGCGCGCGCTGCGACGGAAGGCTCGCCGCCGCGACGGCGAGCCCCTGGAGCCGGAGGACTGGGAGGTCATGTGGAAGATGCACGCGACCGGGTTCGGACGTGTCGTCAGCCGGCTGTTCCTGGCGCTCCCCTCGAGTCCTCGCTGCGCGATCTGCGGCGCACCATTCGCCGGCGCGGGCCGGCTGATCGCCGGCCCACTGGGGTATCGCCCGTCGCGCAAGAACCCGACGGTCTGCGGCACCTGTGTCGAGCTCTCGCCGCCAGGCGGGATGAAGCAGCTGACGGGGATCCTGTTCGCCGACCTGCGGGGCTTCACGGCCCGGTCGGACCGGGCCGATCCCGCAGAGATGACCGCCGTGCTGCGCCGCTTCTACCGCTGCGCCGAGGACGTGCTCTTCCCCGAGGCGGTGATCGACAAGCTCATCGGAGACGAGGTGATGGCGTTGTACCTCCCGGAGATGCAGCCGGCATTCGGGCCCGACGACGTCCCCGGGTTGATGTTGGAACACGCCCGGGAGCTGCTGCGCGCGGTCGGCTACGGCTCGGGCGAGCCGCCGTTCGTCGAGATGGGGATCGGCATCGACCTCGGCGAGGCGTTCGTGGGCAACATCGGCCAGCGCGCGCTGTACGACTTCACGGCCGTGGGCAACGTCGTGAACACCGCGGCCCGTCTCCAGGCGCGGGCGGCAGGCGGCGAGATCGTCCTGTCAGATCGCGTCGCCGCCGGGCTGCACGGAGGACTCGGTGAGCCGGAGCGGCTCGAACTGAAGGGCAAGTCCGAACCGCAGACCGCATATCGCGTCCGGGTCGAGGCGCCGTCAGGCGGCTGACCGCTCGAACGCCCGAACGGCGTCGTAGGCGACCTCGAGCTCGTACCCGCGGCGTACCAGCAGGCCGAGTGCCTTCGTGCGCTCGCGCTCGTCGGCGGGCGGCGCGGCGAGACGCTGCCGCAGCACAGCGACGGCGGCGGTCAGCTCGTCGTGGTCGCCGTCCGCGCCCAGGACCCCGGCGACCACGCCCGCCGGCACGCCGAACTCGCGCAGCCGGCGCTCGATCCGCTCGCTCCCCCAGCCGTCGAGGTCGCGGCGGTCCTGCGCGAACAGGCGCGCGTAGCGCTCGTCGTCGAGGTAGCGCTGCTCCAGGAGCTCAGCGACGGCCGCCGCGGCGGTCTCGGCGTCGACGCCTTTGGCCGCCAGGTGCCGCTCGACCTCGCGAACCGTGCGGTCGCGCTTGGCGAGGTGCGCGCAGCCGAGGCCGACCGCGTGCTGGAGACGCTCCTCGGGCTCCAGCACGCGCGCTGCCACGGGATCAGGCGGCTGCTTCGATCGCTGCTTCGACCGGCGCCACGGCGGCGTCGTCCTCGAACACCTGCGGCTCGGCGTCCGGGTCGCGCTCGATCGGCACGACGAGGTCGGTGCCGATGCCGAGCGCCTCGTAGACCTTGCCCTCGATCTCGGTCGCGATCTCGCGGTGCTCGTCGAGGAACGCCTTGGCGTTGTTGCGCCCCTGCCCGAGCCGCTCGTCCCCGTAGGAGAAGAACGACCCCGACTTGGCGACGATGTTGTGCTCGATGCCGAGGTCCAGGATGCAACCCGACGAGGAGATGCCCTTGCCGAACTCGATGTCGAACTCGGCCTGGCGGAACGGCGCCGCGACCTTGTTCTTGACGACCTTCACGCGCACCCGGTTGCCGACCGCCTCCGTGCCCTCCTTGAGGGTCTCGATGCGGCGGATGTCCAGGCGCTGCGAGGAGTAGAACTTCAGCGCGCGACCGCCCGGCTGCGTCTCGGGCGAGCCGAACATCACGCCGATCTTCTCGCGGATCTGGTTCGTGAACAGGCACAGCGTCTGCGTGCGGTTCAGGTTGCCGGCGAGCTTGCGCATCGCCTGGCTCATCATCCGCGCCTGCAGGCCGACCGTCTGGTCACCCATCGCGCCCTCGAGCTCCGCCCGCGGCGTCAGTGCCGCGACCGAGTCGATCGCGACCATGTCCACGGCGCCGGAGCGCACGAGCATGTCGCAGATCTC